>JAZRRI010000040.1:0-14458 GCA_045650605.1 Bacteroidaceae bacterium
GCTCATTGCAAGGTACATACCTACCTCGGTGCACTCACCGATGAAATGGTTGTTCAAATCCTTTATCATCTCGTCGTCGCAACCCTTTGCTACACCAATCACATGCTCCTGAACGAACTGGATGGGGCCTTCCTGCAACTCGTTGAACTTGTTTGAGGGAACCTTGCACATTGGGCAACGCTCGGGAGCCGATTCACCTTCGTGTATATAACCACATACTGAACAAATGTACTTTTTCATAGTCATAAAATTTTAAGCTGTTATTATTATCTTTATTTTGTTTTTCTCGTTTGTTTTGTATTTCATTTCTGAAACCATTGCAAAAGTATAACCATTTCACGTATACTCCAAATATTTCCATGACTTTTTTCACAGAATTATGTTAAAAAATGCAAACCCAATATGTAGTGTCAAAAAAAACACAATAACAGACAGCCGTCAGTGATTCACAAGCAACCATCATCGCAACATTCTGCGGCATAGACGGCAAATCAACGACACCACTTTCCTACCCGAAGAAGAAGAGATGCCATTCTTTAGAAACATAGGTTAAAAATAGAAAGAGGAGAAAAAAAGGATATGTTTTATTTTGCTGTTATAAAATAATGATATAAATTTGGGGAATTAAATTTAATTAGAGAATAGAAATAAAATTTAATAAAGATAACCAGTATGAAAAAGCCATTTGGAATTAAAATGAAAGTATTGGCTTTCAGTGCTTTAGCACTCATGGCAAGCAGTACATTCACCAGTTGTACCGACGAGCCGGACGAAGAGAGCCGCTTCACCTTCAAAGGAGAGCTCATCGCAAACCATTTGAAGAACAATCCGGACAAGTACAGCAATTTCTGTAAAATCCTTGAGCAAGCCAAGATTGGAAAGAAGGCCGGCAGCATGCTCACAACCCTGTCAACATATGGTTCATACACTTGCTTTGCACCAACCAACGAGGCGGTTGAACGATACATACAGGCAAAATACAACGAATACAAGACAAGCGTTGACTCATTCAATGCAAACCCTGAAGAATACAGAATAATAAACACCGGTATCACATCGCCAAGGCTCGAGGATTTGAGCGACAGTATGGCTGCTGTGATTGCCAAAAACCACATCATTGAGCAGGGCTTCACAACAATCGAGGTCGGCAACGGTGCATTCCCCAAGAAAACCATGAACCGCCGCAGCGTAATGCTTGGCTGGAGCACCGACAAGCAGGGCTACTCTATTGCAACTGTCGATGGTGTAGAGATGCTCGAACAGAACATCAAGACCGAGAACGGTTATATCCACTGCATCAATGGTGCACTCACACCATCGGACCAGCCAACACCATCACTGTTGGCATCACAGAGCGAGTTCTCACTTTTCAGCGAGGCATTGACCAAGACCGGCCTGGATGAATATCTTTCACTCTACGAGACTCACCCCGACTATGACGGTATCGGACTTTACGGTCCTCCATTCCAAACACAGAACAAGCAGGAGCCTCCATACCCCGAGACAAACAATCAGGGTTTTACCTTGCTTGTAGAGACCGATGACCTGTTTGCAGACCCAAGTAAGAACTCACTCGGCATCTCAATCCAGTCATTAGAGGACCTTGAGTGGTTTGCAGCAAACTGGTACGGCAATATCACCGACAAGAACGAGAAGGCGTTTGACTACAAGGGCGATTACAGCAACCCCAACAACCCACTCTACAAGTTCGTGGCTTACCACATCATCGACCGTAAGTTGCTCTACAAATCGGGTAAAGGCCCCGGTGGCTTCATCATGGAGGGTTACCAGACTATCAGCCAGGAGGGCGAGATTGACAAGGGCAGATTCGACTCTGAAGAGAACATGCCTACAAACTTCGACCGTTACGACTACTTTGAAACAGCACTCCCATACACATCCATCAAGATAACAAAACCCTACACAAACAACGGCGAGCTCAAGAACGCACTTGTTGCGAACTATGCACAGGAGATGGGTACACGCTGCGTTGTTAGCGGCATGGAACTCCATACAAACGTAGTAATTGAGGATGCCTCAACAACAACACAGCGTCCCGGACTTGAGGATTTCGAGCAGCAGGCTGTCAACGGTATGATTTACACTATCGACAAGATTCTTGTATACAACGAAGTGGAAATGGCCGGAAACGTTCTTGACGAGCGCATGCGTTGGGATATATTCTCGCTGTTCCCCGAGCTCACAAACAACGACGTACGTTGGGCACCCGAGGATGCTACATATACACTTACATTCATCCCCGAGGACTATAGCACACGTTTGAGACACAACAATACCGACACCCACATCTACTACCTGCGTCCACACAACGCAATGTACGATGGAGGTTATGCAAACTATCAGGGCGACGAGATGCTCGTTACAGGTAAGTACGACTTCCAGTACCGTATACCTTATGTTCCACAGGGTTCATACGAAATACGTTTCGGATTCTCTGCTTCGGATGCACGCGGTGTGGCACAGTTCTACTTTGGCGAGGAGGGCAAACTGCAGATTTGCGGTATTCCTTTGGACATGCGTGACAGCGAAGCCAACCTTGCATTCATGGGATGGTTCGACGATGACGAAGAAAACGAAGAGGAGAACCGCAAGGACGACAAGGCAATGCGCAACCGCGGTTTCATGAAGGCACCAGCAAGCATCTACCTTGGTTCATACGAGGCATCGAAGCCTGCAAAGAGTATGCGTTATGCAAAGAGGGCATTCCGCCGCATCATTGGTACATACGAACTCAACCACGGCAAGAACTACTGGTTACGCTTCAAGGACGTAACCGAGGGTGGTACCGACGACAAGCCAAACGAATTCAACCAGGACTATTTGGAGATTGTACCCGTGGGTATCATAAACAACCTCTCAAAGCCCGAGGATATCTACTAAAAACATATTCAACAAAAAAGCGACCGCAAAATTTGCAGTCGCTTTTTTTGTTGAACGTAACAAAGTTCCCATTCTTCACGCCAGTTAAATATCTTTGACCACAGAATCCGCTCACTCAATAGCAAACACCACCTTTGTTACTAAATTACACATTACAGCATTGCAACTATTAGAATAAATACATATTTTTGCAACATAGGATATATATAATAAGGAACAATAAAATCAAAAAGCCATCATATGAAATACGGATTCATTAAAGTTGCAGCAGCCGCACCGCAGATAACAGTTGCCGACTGCTACAAGAACGCACAAGCAATCATTGAGACAGTAAAAGAACTTAAGAAGAGCAACATAGAGCTCATACTTTTCCCCGAGCTATGCCTCACATCGGGCAGTTGCGGCGACCTCTTCACACAGCCGCACCTCATACACGGCTGCAGACAGGCAATTGAGCAGATTGCCGAAGAGTGTGCAAAAAGCGATGCCATAATAGTCGTAGGCGCGCCTGTCGAGCAGCGCAATTCACTCTACAACTGCGCTGTCGTTATACACAAAGGCGAAGTGAAGGGAGTTGTACCCAAGCGACAGCTCAACAGCCGCAAAGGAGAGAGCAGATGGTTCACAAGCGGCGACAACCTTCCACAAGAGAGCCATACCACAATAGGAGGTCAAAATGTCCCGTTCGTCAAGAATGGAATTTTCAGCACTGCAACATACAGTTTCGGCATTGAGATTGGCAACGAAGCCACAACACCGCTTGCCACCGGCACCGGACTTGTTGCAGCCGGCGCACAGATTATCCTGAACCCTGCGGCAGAGTCTACATTTGCAGGCGCGCACAAACAGACATGCCGCCGCATAGTCGAGCAGAGCGCAAGATACAGGAGCGGATACGTATACTGTACAAACGGATGGGGAGAGTCCACAAGCACAACCGTGCACACAGGCTACTGCGCAATAGCCGAATGCGGAGAAAACATCGCAGAAAGCAAAGGCATGACCCCTGCCGCCCACTGCGCAATTACCGAGATTGACGTGGAAAAGGTAACAAAAACGCGCAAAGGCAACTGCGGTTTCACATGCCCCGTTACCCCAACAGAGATTCATATTGACCAAAGCGAGAACAACTGTTGCGAACTGACACGCAAGTTCAGCGCACAGCCATTCATTCCACAGAACTACACCATTGAGGAGTACTGCGAGGAGGCATTCGAAATACAGAGCATTGCACTTGCAAAGCGAATAGCACACACAGGAGCCAAAAGCTGTGTGATAGGCGTTTCAGGAGGATTGGATTCCACCCTCGCCTTGCTTGTCATAGCCAAAGCGTGCGATTTGCTGGAGCTGCCACACAGCAGCATCACTACGGTGACAATGCCGGGATTCGGCACAAGCGGCCGCACATACAACAATGCCCTTGCACTCATGCAGGCACTCGGCACAAAAATAAGAAACATATCAATAAAGGATGCCTGCATACAGCACTTTAAGGATATTGACCACGACATAAACAACCACGATGTCACATACGAGAATTCACAGGCAAGAGAGCGCACACAGATACTGATGGACATAGCCAACAAGGAGAACGGCATTGTAATCGGCACGGGCGACTTGTCGGAGTTGGCATTGGGCTGGGCTACATACAACGGCGACCAGATGAGCATGTACGGCGTCAATGCATCGGTACCAAAGACCATGATGCAGCACATGGTGCGCTACATTGCAAACAACACAACCGACGAAAAGGTGAAGAGCACACTGCTGGACATTGTTGATACCCCCATCTCGCCCGAACTTACCCCGACAGACGAGAAAGGCAACATAAAGCAGAAAACCGAGGACCTCGTAGGCCCGTACGAACTGCACGACTTCTTCATCTACCACTTCACACAGTACGGTTTCGCACCGCAGAAAATTCACCTGATGGCAAAAGCCACCTTTGAGGGAGCATATGACAGCGACACCATAAAGAAGTGGCTCACCACTTTCATGCGCCGTTTCTTTGCACAGCAGTTCAAGCGCTCGGCAATGCCCGATGGACCACAGGTAACAAGCTGCAGCCTAAGCCCACAGGGCGGATGGTTGATGACGGCAGATACATGCAGCAATGTATGGACTGCCGACTGCGAAAAAATCAAATAAGCCACACAACAACGCGCTACGGAACGCGATGTTCCAAAGCACAGAGATACTGCGCTGACATTTTGACCTACAATATGTCAAAATGTCAGCGCAAACATCATTGGTCTCTTTTTTGTTCTATGCCTGATGAAAGGAGATTAGAAATATGGATTTCAACAAATTTACAATCAAGGCCCAAGAGGCAGTTCAAGAGGCTGTAAACCTTGTACAGCAACAAGGACAGCAGGTAATAGAACCCGTACACATACTGAACGGCATACTGAAGAGCAGCGAACAGATTGCATCGTTCCTGCTACAGAAAGCCGGAGCACATTTCGAGAATATAAAGCGCCAGAGCGACGATGCCATGCGTACACTCCCCAAAGTGAGTGGCGGCAACCCCTACCTGAGCCGCGAAAGCAACCAAGTAATAACAAAGGCACAGGAACTCGCCAAGCAGATGGGCGACGAGTTCGTCTCCGTCGAACCGTTGCTGCTCGCACTGGTTGAAACAGGCGGCACGGCTGCAACTATTCTAAAGAGCAACGGAGTCACAAAGAGCGGGCTCGGAAAGGCAATTGCCGAACTGAGACAAGGCTCAAAAGTCAACTCACAGTCGGCCGAGGAGAGCTACCAGGCGCTCAGCAAATATGCCGTCAACCTCAACGAGGCCGCAAGGAATGGGAAACTCGACCCCGTGATTGGACGCGACGAGGAGATACGCCGCATACTGCAGATTCTGAGCCGCCGTACAAAGAACAACCCCATACTCATTGGCGAGCCGGGAACCGGAAAGACCGCCATTGTAGAGGGGCTTGCCCACCGCATTGTACGCGGAGATGTACCCGACAACCTTCGCGACAAGCAAATCTACTCACTCGATATGGGAGCACTCATAGCAGGCGCAAAGTACAAAGGCGAGTTCGAGGAGCGCCTGAAGGCCGTAATTGGCGAGGTCACAAAGTCGGAGGGACAGATAATACTCTTCATAGACGAGATACACACCCTTGTGGGCGCAGGCAAGAGCGACGGCGCAATGGATGCAGCCAACATACTAAAGCCCGCACTCGCGCGCGGCGAACTGCGCTCCATTGGTGCAACCACGCTCGACGAATACCAGAAATACTTTGAAAAGGACAAGGCACTGGAACGCCGTTTCCAGACCGTAATGGTAAGCGAACCCGACAAGATGAGCACCATATCCATACTGCGAGGCCTGAAGGAGCGTTACGAGAGCCATCACAAGGTGCGCATACAGGACGATGCCATAATTGCCGCAGTTACACTCAGCGACCGCTACATAACCGAGCGATTCCTGCCCGACAAAGCCATAGACCTCATTGACGAGGCCGCAGCAAAGCTGCGCATGGAACGCAACTCCCTGCCCGAAGAGCTTGACGAGATTGAGCGCCACATCAAGCAACTTGAGATTGAGCGCGAGGCAATAAAGCGCGAGAAGGACGAAGCCAAGCTTGCACAGTTGGGCAAGGAGATATCGGCCCTGAAAGAGCAGGAAAGCACCATGCGTGCCAAATGGCAGCAGGAGAAGGAACTTGCCGACACCATACAGAGCGCCAAGCACGAGATTGAAGAGCTGAAATTCGAGGCCGAGCGCGCCGAGCGCGAGGGAAACTATGGCCGTGTAGCCGAAATACGTTACGGCAAGATAACAAGGCTTGAGGAGGAGATTGCCGCAACACAGGCAGCACTGCGCAGCGCACAGGGTGCAAGTGCTATGATAAAGGAGGAGGTTACGGCCGAGGATATTGCCGACATCGTATCGCGCTGGACGGGAATACCCGTGAGCAAGATGCTCGAGAGCGAGCGCCAGAAATTGCTCAACCTGGAGGAGGAGCTGCACAAGAGCGTCATTGGCCAGGACGAAGCCATACAGGCAGTGAGCGATGCCGTGCGCCGCAGCCGCGCAGGCCTGCAGGACCCCAAGCGACCCATCGGCTCATTCATCTTCCTTGGAACAACCGGTGTGGGAAAGACCGAACTTGCCAAGGCTCTCGCGACATACCTTTTCAACGACGAGTCATTGATGACCCGAATAGACATGAGCGAGTACCAGGAGAAGTTCTCCGTGTCGCGCCTCATTGGAGCACCTCCGGGATATGTGGGATATGACGAGGGCGGACAGCTCACCGAAGCAGTACGCCGCAAGCCCTACTCCGTGGTACTTTTCGACGAGATTGAGAAAGCACACCCCGATGTGTTCAACATACTGCTTCAGGTGCTCGACGACGGCCACCTCACCGACAACAAGGGACGCACCGTCAACTTCAAGAACACCATCATAATAATGACCAGCAACCTGGGCAGCAGCTACATACAGGAGCAGTTCGAGAAAATCAACGACAGCAACCGCGAGCAGGTGATAGAGGAGACAAAGGAGAGCATAATGGCAATGCTGAAGAAGACCATCCGCCCCGAGTTCCTCAACCGCATAGATGAGACAATAATGTTCACACCGCTTGGCAAGGAGGAGATTGAGCAGATTGTAAGATTGCAGACCGGTGCCGTTGCAAGGCTTCTGGACGAGAGCGGCATCACACTCCAGGTCACCGATGCCGCCGTGAAGTTCATAGCAAAGGCCGGTTTCGACCCCGAGTTCGGTGCCCGCCCCATCAAACGTGCCATACAGCGCCACTTGCTCAACGACTTGTCCAAGCAGCTGCTTGCCGGCGCAATAGACAAGAGCAGACCAATAAAGGTCGATGCCACAGAGGAGATGCTAACATTCAGCAACTGAAAACAGCTGCATAGACACCAACACAAATGGGACACGCACCTGGTGCGTGTCCCATTTGTGTTATATTGCAAAATACAGTTTACTTCTTTAACAAACCACCCAAACCCTTAAGCACCTTGCCACCGGTACTCTCAGCGGCATTGTCGGTTGCTGTTGCAGTTGTTGTATTGGTTGTAGTATTCCCCGATGCTGCAGAAACCGCAGTCTCCTCGTCAGACTCCACCTTTGAGAGTTTTGCACCAAGCATCATACTGTCATAGTTCTGCAACAATGTACCCATGGCACCCACAGCCTGCATTGCAGCCTGCAACTGGCCAACCTGTCCACCAGCCGCACCACTATTATTGGAGACGTAAGAAGCCACGTTCTTTATGAACGACAGCAACCTGTCGGCCTTGAACACAATATCAACAGACTGTATCTCGTACGACACATAAGTCTTCAACGGCAACTTGTCATACATGAATGTAAAGTCAATAACCTTATCCTCAACATTCAGTCTATACTTACCGTTGAGGTTATAACCACCCACCTTGATGACACAAGTACTGTCCTTCGCAAAGGTGAAAGAGCAGTTGCCTTTTGAAACACCAATCAAAGCAAGCTTCTCGTCGATTTTAGCCTCCAATGTACCGGTCACCAACGTACCGCCAATGTTTGACAGCGCCTCTTCGCTCTCAAGCACACAAGCCACACCTTCATAGTCCCATGTACCCTCCAGAGCCTCATAGGACAATGTCAACGAGTTGCCAAGTATGGTACCAAGAATATTTGTCACGGCACTGCCGGCTGCTGTAGACGATGCCTCCTCGGCAAGTTCGCTTGCCGCCTTGCCAAGCAAATCCTTCCACGACTGCGCCGACACACCGGCAGAGACGGCAAACAGCAGAATCAAAGAGAGAAAAACCTTTTTCATAGCATCAAAGAGTTACAATCATTCAGCAGTTTCAGCCTGCTCACTCTCCTGCTCCTCAACAGTAAAGTCTACAACACCGTTTGCAACAAGGATGTTATACCATGAGAACATCTTCTTTATATGTGTAAGGTACACACGCTCGCGGTCATAGTCGGGGATGATTGACTCAAAGTACTCAACCAACTCCTCGGGAGTAGCCATCTTCAGTTCAAAAGGCAGCACGCCATTCTCCTTCTCATAAATCTTTGCAAACACATTTCTCAAAGGGAGCTCCTCGGTGTCGGTATATATTGCAATGTCATCAAGCATCACAACCTGGTCGCTGTTATACACAGGAACGCGTTTCTTTGACGCATCAACACACTCAACGATAAACATATTACGTCCGTGTGACAACAGACGATACAGGCCGGGCTTACCCGAAATTGTCAGAATTGTTTCAAAAGTATTCATATTATTTCTATTTTATAGTTTGTGTTATTTTTTCAAAAACAGCGCTAATATACGGAGCGATTTTCTTATTACAAAATATTATACATTTTTTAATACTCGCATCCACAGCAAACAAGGCCGTTTAAACCTCACCCTTCCTGCAGCCCGGCAAGCAACTCCGCCACCGCCGGCATTATGGCATTGGCACCACCGTTGTATATAGCATAATCGGTTAGCAGCAACAGGTCATCGGTCGACATCTGCTTTGCCATTCTGTTGAGCACCTGTGTACGCGACATGCCGCTGCGCGACATTGTACGCGTAATCGCCGTCTCCTTGTCGGTCCACACAAGCAGTGTTTTGTCTACCACATCGGCCATACCCGACTCATAGAGCAAAGCCGTCTCCACCGCCACCACAGGAGCATCCTGCCCCTGTGCCCAAGAACAAAAATCATCCTTGACAACAGGATGCACCAGAGCATTCACGCGCTTGGTATTACGCTCGTCGACAAAAATGCACGAAGCAAGATATCTACGGTTCAATCCGCCATCGGCATCATAGCACTCCTCGCCGAACATACGTTTCAATTCATTTATAATGCGCGGATTCTGCACCATCAGCTCCTTGGCCCTGCTGTCGCAATCATAGACAGGGACACCCATAATGTCAAGCATGCGCGAAACAACAGACTTTCCGCTACCGATACCTCCAACAACAGCAAGTTTTATCATAGGGAAACCATTTTTTATATTGAAGACGAATCGGGCAGTTCAGCCTCAACACCCACTACCCTGGCATTCCTCACAAAAAGCGATGCCGAAGAGA
Organism: Bacteroidaceae bacterium; assembly: GCA_045650605.1. Classification (GTDB taxonomy): domain Bacteria; phylum Bacteroidota; class Bacteroidia; order Bacteroidales; family Bacteroidaceae; genus HGM04593. Next base: position 9,960 of record JAZRRI010000040.1, read on the forward strand.
CGAAAAAATTCTTCTCCAGGTCACCAACCTTGCCGGCAACCACGCTATAGGCATAATCATCGAAGCGCAACTTCACCGAAAAATCCGCCGGTTTCACCTTGCCGGCATCCACCTCAAGCACCTCGTACTCAACCTTCACATACTGGGGCAGGAAGCCAAGGTTAATGTCGCTTGGGAACTCCACATACTCAACCGGTACATCTACGGTACTTTTAACATAGCGCGACACGGTAATCTGCACCTCAAGCCTGTCAGGCACCACTCTCAGATACTTTCCCGGGAGGAAATCAAATTCAAGCACCGTATCACACTGCAGCCCATCCTGCACTATCGCCGGAGCCAGCACCTCCTTTATTGCAGGCAACTCGTCGACAAAAGCCGTTACACGCACCTCATCGGGCAGATATTTCACCGATACGAGTTCGCACCCGTCAGCTGTACTCAAATCGAGACGCCCCCTCCTCACCGGCACAACAGCCGTTGCCTGCCGCACATTTGCCACAAGTGAATCGGCAAGGATACTCTTCAACGACAACGACAGGCCAAGCAGTTCATTGAGCCTGCTAAAAACCAAGCCCGACGGCATTGTAAGGCGGCCGCCATTGCGTCTCATCTCCGAATAATCCACAGCGACATCAACCCCGTCATTGAACATGACTCCGAACAAATCGGTACCCTCGCCCCTCACAATGGCACGCACGGGTATGCGGCCGTCATTCTCCAACGCCACACCCTCGGGCACGTTGCTCACATGTACCGACACAGAAATATCGGTCTCGTATATTCTGTTCAAGGTTAACGTAAACCAAAGAGTACACGAGACCAATAGAAAGAAGAGAAAGCTCACAAAGCCGTTCTCCTTAGCCTTTTCAAATGCTTTTTTTAAGGAATCGAGGTTCAATTCTCAACGCAAATTACTTGCCCTCCTCATTCATTGCACCGGGGTTTGCAAAAACCACCGAAATATCTACACGCACATTCACGTTGTGGGCAACCTCAAGAACAACCACGTTACCGTCTATTTCCTTGATTTTGCCATATATACCACCGCTGGTAACCACCTCCATACCGGGCTTCAGACCACGACGGAAGTTCTCAATCTCCTTCTGACGCTTGCGCTGTGGGCGAATCATCAGGAAGTACATGATAGCGATGATGATGACGAACATGAACAAAGGACTGCCCAATACGGCAGCTACACCTGTTGGCTGCTGCGCAGCTGTTTCAACAGCCTCAATGGCTGCTTCGGCTTGCATAAATACCATAATTATAAAATTTATTGTCAGTTAATCTGTTACTTCTCAATCTTTCCCGCCTCGCGCAGGCTCTTTGTTATTGCATCGAGCAAGCCGTTCACAAACGGACCGCTCTTTGCAGTGCTGTAATACTTCGCAATCTCCACATACTCGTTCAAAGTAACCGAGAGCGGAATATCGTGCTGTGTCATAATCTCGGCAAGCGCCACCTGCATAATCACAACATCCATGAATGCAAGGCGCGACATGTCCCAGTTCTTCGAGTTCTCGCTCATGAGTTTGCGGTACTCGTCGGCATTCGATATCGCATTCCTCAACAGACGGCAAGCAAACTCCTTGTCACTGTCGTCCTTGTACTCGGGCAACAGCAGCGAATTTCCCTTCTCGCCCTCCACAAAGCGCTTGATAGTCTTTATAACAAAGGTATCCACAATTGCCTTGTCATCATTCCAGTAGAGGCTCTGCTCCTCAATTATCTCGTCCAGTTCCTCGTTCTCAAAGACAAATGCCTTGTAGAGCTTGCGCCACAACTCCTTGTCCTCGTCATAGCTGTCAATGCCAGACTCCATATACTCCTTGTACACATCGCTTGCCTCAATCTTGTCGAGCAGACGGCGAAGGAAGTCCGAGTGGTCAACCCAGTTCAGCTTGCTCTTCTCGGCAAACTTCACAAGCTGCTCAACCTGCTCCAGCTGTGCAATGAAACGGTTGTTCACAAACTTGAGGTTAGGATTCTTGTCACTTTCAGTAGGACGCACTTTCCTGCTGAGGAACGAAATTCTGTCGGCTGCATAGTTTGTTATGCCCGGCATAAGCAGCAACAGATAGTGGTAAAGGTCATATGCCTTTGACAGGCTGAAAAACATCTCGTCCTCGGCAGCCTTCAGACTTTTGCCACTGTTCTTGTAGTACGCATACACAATCTGCACCACCTTGAGACGAATAAGAACTCTATTAATCATAAAACGCTTTTTCTGATATCCCGACAAAGTTCGCATTTTATTGCGACACACACAAGCAAAACAAAAAAAATATTTCACTCCGACGGCATAGAAAGCACAAAAGAGCACGCTGCCGCCGTTTATTACAACAGCTACACAAACCAAAATGTTCACCACAGGCCTGGGAAATACATATATAAAAATAACATCCAAAATAGTTGCATGTGGAAAACAGACGCATTACCTTTGCATTCAAGGCATGCCCTATCGCTCCACAAACAGAGCCCCATGGACAAGCCCAAGTAAAGATAGATAAAATTCCAACAGACATCACAACATGAACAGGAAGAAAGTTTTTGTATCGGGTTGTTACGACATGCTCCATTCGGGGCACGTAGCCTTCTTCAAAGAAGCATCCTCCTACGGCGACCTCTATGTAGGCATAGGTTCCGACGCCACAATACGCGAGCTCAAGGACCGCAAGACAATCAACACCGAGCAGGAGCGCCTCTACATGGTCAAGGCAATCCGTTATGTAACCGACGCCTTCATCAACAGCGGAAGCGGGATAATGGACTTCGAGGAAGACGTAAAGCGTCTCAAACCCGATATTTTCTTTGTAAACAGCGACGGTTACACCCCGGGCAAGAAACGTTTCTGCGAGGCGAACGGCATTGAGCTTGTTGTCAGCACACGCATCCCCGAGGCCGGCCTCCCCACCCGCTCAACCACCGCACTGCGCCAGGAGTGCAAAATACCATACCGCATTGACCTTGCAGGCGGTTGGCTGGACCAGCCATACGTCAGCAAGCACCACGGCGGTCCCGTGCTAACCATCAGCATCGAGCCCGACTACGACTTCAACAACCGTGGCGGCATGAGCACCTCGTCACGCAAGGCAGCCATCGAGATGTGGCACGTCGACATCCCCGAGGGCGACCGCGAGACACTCGCCAAAATGGTATTCCGTTACGAGAACCCTCCCGGCAGCCCCTACATCAGCGGTTCACAGGACGCCATAGGCATAGTAATGCCCTGCCTTAACCGCCTCAATTACGATGGCGGCTATTGGCCCCAAAGCATCGATACCGTCAAGGACAGCGACGTGCTCGACTTCATCGAGAAAAACCTGTGGCTCGTTCCCCTTGCACCACGCGACAACAGCTACGACGTGCTTGCCGACACACACATTGACCGAGCCGGTGCCCAGGCGCTTGCCCAAGCCGCCGATGACTGCTGGAACGCACTGCTCGCCAAGGACATCACAGCATGGGGCAAGGCATGCACCGCAGCGTTCGAGGCACAAGTCGCAATGTTCCCCAACATGGTGTCGTCGCACGTGCAAAAGGCAATAGACGAATACAAAGACAGCGTCAAAGGCTACAAGATTACCGGTGCAGGCGGTGGCGGCTACCTCGTCATCATCAACGACACCCCAATAAAGAACGCCATCCAAATAAGGATTAGGAGAAACTGATTTTATATAAAAGGAAATAACATAGAAGTTGACCCAACGCACGAGGTTCCACCTTTAACCGCACTGCGTGCGCTTGAACCTGCTACCGCTCGGCAGAGTAAAAGTAAACTTTTCCTCTGCTCTCGCTTACCCGCAGCTTTCACCTTTCCGCTTTCAGTTTTAACCTTTCCGTTTTAACCCCTCGATATATCACCACTTGGTATATATAAATAAAGCAGAAGATTCGCGGTGTACACACTTGTGCACCGCGAATTGTTTTATCCCACATTGCCAGCAGCTTTCCGTTCCCACCTTTCACCTTTCAACTCTCAGTTCTCCGTTCTCACCTTTCCGCTTTAACCGCACTCCGTGCGCTTGAACCTGCTCCCGCTCGGCAGAGTAAAAGTGAACTTTTCCTCTGCTCTCGCTTACCCGCAGCTTTCACCTTTCCGATTTCCGCTTTCACCTTTAACCACACTCGTGCGACCTTAAAACTGCTCCTCTGCCCGAGAGGACATTGCGAATGAGCAATGTTTGCGACAACGGGAAAATTCGTGCAAACGAATGCAGAGGCAAATTTATTTGCACTATGCTGAGTGCAGCCGAATTTGGATAAAATCAACTTTAGCTCCCCAAAGGAGTACCGATAGGTTTTGTCACGCAGGGCTGAGGAGAGGGAGACTGCGATTACAGCATACCGATGCCATATTCTGGGTCAGCGGATATTCCCGGTTGGTATGGCCATAATCAAGAATAAAGAGTGGCCAGTCTATACATAAAGAACTCGATATCCCCCACGCCTCTGAATTGAGTTCTAAAAGCCTTTATTTTTGCATTGAACGACTC
>JAZRRI010000041.1:0-4422 GCA_045650605.1 Bacteroidaceae bacterium
CGAGGGGGTGAGGAAGACTCGCCAAGAGCCTTCGGCCGTTCCACGCTCTATGTAGTGCTTATTCAATAGTTGGGCAACCAATTTCTTGACGGCCGACATATTGACTCCTAATCTTTTCTGCATATCCTCCAATGTAAGCACTGGTTCGGAAAGCATCAGTCGGAGCAGATGCGGATAGTTGGCTGTGCGAAACTCCACACGCTCACCATCGTACCACCAAAGCCGTTCGTCGGACTCGGTGAGAAAACATACATCGTTATATACTTCACGAGCCACCAATCCGCGGAAATACTTCATAAAAGGACCTATCTCCTGTAGCGATGCATGCGCTCCTTTGCTCGGTTCAGCACCTACCACGAGGTCAGCCGAATGGAGAGCTTCGAGATATTCGCTCTTGTTGCGGCTGCGTACCACAATCATCGGGTATCCGTGACGGGCAAGGATGAAGTTGACCATCAGGCGGGCTATACGTCCGTTGCCGTCCTCGAAGGGGTGGATGCGGATGTAGCGGTAGTGGAAAAGTGCAGCCAGTTCCACTGGCGACAGCTTGCCCTCCTGCTCGGCATAGTTGTACCAGTCCACAAGGTCGGTCATCAGTGCCGGTGTCTCTTCGGGCGACGCGTAGTCGAAGCGGTCGCCATAGCGAGTGATGACACTGTTGGGGCGTGTCTTGTACTGTCCGGCATGGACGACGTAGCTGGTCTGCACACCACCAGGCAGATTACGATAGACGGTGTAGTCCTCGCGCAACAGCGTGCTGTGCAGGGTACGGATGAAGTGTTGCGACAGGGGTATCTCCTTGAGTTGTATCTCCTCATTCACCATCTTCAGTGCCACATTGCTGGCTGTCATGTCCTGCACATCCTTTACATTGGCCTCGCCTATCACCTTACCGAAGAGCAGCAATATCTCCGTCTGTCCGTAGGTCAGCGTATTGCCCTCTATGTGGTTGCTATTGTAGTTGAAATCTACGGTAAATCGTCGGTTCAGACGGTTACGGTCATCTTCAGTGAGTGGCTGCAATTGCTGCCATGCCTCAAAGGCTTTCTCCAAAGTCAAGTATTTCATAATCACAAAATATTTTGTTTCAATGGTAGCTATACAGCCACCTTTTAGGCAACAAATATAGAATAAAGAAATAGATTGACCAAAGAAACTCCTACTTTTCTTCTTGTCTTCAGTATGTTAGAGAACGCTTTGCACCTTCACCACAGGAGGGAGAAAGACCGAGTCAAATCCCTATACTCTATCACGGCGGTGCCGTGATGGTGTTTTTTCCTCTACCGATGTACTGTTCTATGATTTGCTTTCAGCGAGTTTGCTGCGCCATAGCATAGCTAAAGTAAACTTTGCTCTGCTTATTTGGCTTAAACGCAAACTTGACTTTCAGCGAGTTTACTATCGCTCGGCAATACTCAAGTAAACTTGGTATTGCTCTCGCTTAATCGTAAACTTCTGTTCCCATTGGCTTTATCGTTTTTTGAGAGTCAGTGAGAAGTAAACTCACTAACCATAAATGTTTACTATCGCAATGTGATGCTTTTCCAAGTATGTCCAGCCCATGTTTTGTTTGTAAGGTCTGGAGAAAGTCCTTCAACATTTACTTGTTCCTTGTTGAGAACAAGTTCACAGCCTCCATCAACATAATTATCCACTTTCTCAAATGCGTCTTCTCCGACAAAAGTAACCACGGAACCAAATATAATCTTTTCCAAATGTAAACAATTATTAAAGGCATTCTTGGCACAACTTGTTACGTAGGGAAGTTTAAGAGTCTTCAGCGATTTACACTCTGCCAAATCCGCTTCAATTATTTCTGTAACATTACAATAAGTAAAATTAAGCGTTCCAAAATATTTACTGTAACTTACCTCAGCTATTCCGTATCCAACATATGGATATTTATTATCATATATAGCTTGACTCTCACCGGTAACAACAAATGTGGTCTTTCCTTCGTCCACTGAACTTTCAAGAAATCTTGCTAATTCCTCTATATCCTCTATGGTTGCTTCAGATTTGCCTCCCAAACTGCCATCGATGGATATTGCTCTTGCGTCCAATGCATAACTTTTGCCTGACATGGTTGTCTCAGTGAATCCATGTACAGCCAATTTAGCTCCTTCAATATCCCAATCTTCAACCTCAATGCTTCCATCCTCTTCAAAAGTACCGTATATAAATGCGTTGCCATTGTCATCCACAGGGACATGTTGTATTTCACAACTAGATTGTCTTTCATGTCCTGCAGGTATAAAACACAAGGCACGAACGCAAAGTTCCTCAACTCCGACCGAACATACGATACGGATGCGGCTGTAGTTGCGTATTGCCTCTTCAAACGACACGTTCAACACACCTTCGATGATATAACATTTGACTTCGAGATATTCACCTTTACCCAGCGCATATTCATCCGTCAATGAAAGTTCACCATCCTTCAGCTCATAATAAGGGGCATAGGTCGCTATGATGTCCAGTTTACCGTTTTCTACGCTCTCGTCTGCAAGGTAATTGAGTTCTCCTGCTAAAGTCCATGTGCTTCCGCCATAAGTAAGCACAGCGTGTTGTGTTCCAAAATGGGCAGAGATTAATGTAACGAATATTTCATCGCCCTCTTCCCACGCCGTCTTGCCCGCATCTGGTGTACCGAGACTTGAAGCCCTTGTCTGCGGTTCTTCACCGAAAGCAGGGAAATCGCCGACTACAAACTGCAAGGTGCCATTCTCCACAGGCTGTAATGCCTCATCCAATTCGTTGCTACATGATGCTGTCGCTACCACGGCAACAGCCAACAATATATACTGATATATCTTCTTCATAGTCTTTCCCTCCTGTTAATTTAAGTCTTCTTCTGAATCATTATCCCAACCAGGAATATCGTTGCCGATAGTCGTTTTCTCAATTGTCACCTTATCCTTACCCACCTTGAGGTCGAAGGTGTAGTGGGTGCCTTCCTTGAAGGTTATATCTTCCGGCATCTTTGCAATCAGTTCACTGCCCTCCACATGGATACGGATGAACTCATCGCCTGCAGCGTAGGCATCAGGAGAAACGATGGCTGTGAACTTCTTTGCCACTACATTTTCGTATGCATCAAGTTCCTCGTGCTTATAGGCTTTGACCCAAACGTCTAATTTACCGACAGAGGTGGCAAGTACGCCGCGTACAAAAGTAAATGCTTTTGCTTTGCTATATATCTCGGGAGTTATTTCCATATCAGAATCAAACTCGGGAGCGAGTACGTAGTTCACGGTGACCCTTGACAAACGATGTGCCAAAGGCAAGTTGATAACTTCATTGGTCTTTTGGCCACTCCAATAAGTACTCATAAAGTCGGCAGCTCGCAGTCCGTCTAATGTGTTCTGCTCTGAAGGCAAACTGAAATGTGTTGGGTCTTCCTTATAGGGATAAGCGGCATAGATTTCATAATCACTATCTTCGCTCCAGTAGATTTTTTTATCAGAAGTCCAAATGGTTCCATTATCTGTGACATTTGCAGTCAGTTTATGACTTACAATTGCTTCTCCACAAATTGCCACAATCAAATTATCGCCATTCTCCCACAGGTCACCAGTTCCAAGTGGGTTTACACGTGTCTGAACACCGCCAGCGGTGATATTAAGATTAATCTCTTGCTCCTGTGGAACAAAGTCATCCTCCTGCGAGCAGGCAGCGAAGCCAAATGTCAGTAGGGCTAAGACCGCATAGATAAATTTTCTGTTTCTCATATCGTTAATTTCTTTTATTATTTCCCGTCAAGACCGACCTGATCGGCCATCTACTCTGTCATCCCCGGCTCCGACCGGGGATCTCTTGGTGAGCAGGTAGGCGGTCAAGCCATCCTGCCCTAAATGTTATTTACTCACCCACAAATGTGATGGACTTGAAAGTATAAAAGTTTCCATAGCCGTCTTTAATATTCCAAGTCGCTGTACCATCATCATTTTGAGTAACTTGACTTTCCTTGTCTTTATTGAGTACAAGATTGATTTGTTTCGTCGGAGTATTCGCAAAGTAATTATTGGAAATCGTAATATCTCCGGCAGCGGTAAGTTCCAGAGTCTCCAACTTTGAGCAATCCCCCCATGGATAAAAGCCAATTGTAGAGGCCTTCGGTGCAGAGCAAGATACGAGGTTATAATTAGCCTCGAATGCACCACCACCAATTGTCGTGGCTTCAGGGAAGTCAAGGGTACGAAGGTCGCAACCATAGAATGAACCTTCTCCAATAGTAACCACCCTTGGTAGATTTACAGATGTCAGCAAAGAACTATAAGCAAATGCACACTCGCCAATCGTTGTTGCATTGGGAAGGTCGAGAGATGTCAATTTTGTGCCTTTTTTCCACTCATTAAATGCATATTCTCCAATAGTAACCACCTTAGGCATATTGACAGACTCCAAATATGTACAAGCCGA
>JAZRRI010000042.1:0-26003 GCA_045650605.1 Bacteroidaceae bacterium
GCCGAGTCGTTCAATGCAAAAATAAAGGCTTTTAGAACTCAATTCAGAGGCGTGGGGGATATCGAGTTCTTTATGTATAGACTGGCCACTCTTTATTCTTGATTATGGCCATACCAACCGGGAATATCCGCTGACCCAAAAGTTGGGGGGCTGATATAAAAATATTATCTTCGCATAGTTAAAACAAGTACTATGCAGGACGAAAAAATACTACTGGAATTAGCCCGTTTGATATTGCCATCAGGTTTCATTGAAAACTTCAAGATTACAGGTATCACCAGCAATGATATTGATGTTGAGATTTCACTTGATGAGTTCGATAATCTTCCTTCAGAACGCCAAGGCCATAAGATAGAGTCCAAGGGTTTTCTTGACGCAGTAACAGTGCGAGACTTTCCTCTTCGCGACAAGCGTGTCAATTTTAAGGTACGTCGTCGCAAATGGTACGACCACACCACTGACGAGTATTTTACCAACAGCTATGAACCACTTACAAAGGTACCCGCTACTCAATGGAGTTTGCGGCTTTTTTAAAAGCATTACCTGGAGACATATCCCCAATCGGCCCGTTCGCTTGAACCGTTATGCCATATAAACGGCGATGAGATAGAGCGTTCTTATAAACATCATCTGAGCGATTACGAATCGTGGAGCGCAAAAGAGCATGCCGACAAATGGTTGCTTTTTGCCAAGAATATAGGCCCTCGCCTTTGCATAGATGAGACATCTATGAGTAATGGAGAACTTTACACCATAATATCCAATCCCGATGCCAGAGGGAAGAAAGGTACTCTTGTTGCAATGATAGAAGGCGTCAAGTCGGATGATATCATTGCAATAATCAACAGGATACCAGAAAAGCACAGGCGGTTGGTAAAGGAGGTTACGCTTGATATGTCAAATGGTATGAACCGCATCGTGACACGTTGCTTCCCTTCCGCAATAAAGGTTATTGACCGTTTTCATGTCCAGAAAGAAGCTTGCGAAGCTGTACAGGAACTACGTATAAAACACCGTTGGGATGCAATACAAGAGGAAACGGATGCCAAAGAAAATGCGAAATGGAGCGGCAAGGAATATCATCCATTTGTGTTCCCAAATGGAGATACGAAGAAGCAACTGCTTGCACGCAGCAGATATTTGCTGTTTAAATCACCGGAAAAATGGAGCAAATCGCAAAAGGAACGAGCAGGTATACTCTTTGCCCAATATCCGGACTTGAAAGAGGCCTACTCTCTCACACATTCCTTAAGAATGATCTTCTCACGCAAATTTACAAAGGATCAGGCAAGACTTCAACTGGCACGTTGGTACGACAAGGTAGATAACAGTGGCTTTGTATCATTCAATACAATTGCTGGAACAATATACGAACATTACGATGAAATACTCAACTATTTCGTCAATCGTTCCACAAATGCTTTTGCAGAAAGTTTTAATGCCAAAATCAAAGCATTCAGAGCACAACTCAGAGGTGTTACTGATTTGAAATTTTTCTTCTATAGATTGACTAAACTTTTTGCATAGCCCCCCAACTTTTGCAGGTGAACCCCAATCGCTGCAAGCCTTGTCGATTAACTTGCTTCGCTTCGTTAATTCCCGTAGGCGCTACTTCGGTTAGAACTCTATCGGGTTCTAATTTTTTTATATATATTGCTTATCTATTACTCCAGAACTTGATATACTGCTGCGCTACTTTCGCAGGGTCGTGATGCTTTGCTACAAATTCTATGCTCTGTTGTTGCATTGTGGCAATGAGATGTTTGTTCTTTACCAACCACTCGAGTTTTTCATATACGTCGTGCTCGCTTGGTGTCACATTTATCATTGGGCGCAAGGTGTGCTCGCCAAGGATGTCATAACATTCGGGTTCGGCGCCGCCAACAACAATCTTTCCTTTTGACATTGCAAGCAGCGCATTCATGGCCGGTGAATAGCCATATAGTTGGTCAAGCAGCACGTCGCAATCCTCAATCATTCTCGAATACTGCTCAAAAGGTACGCTCTCGGCTTTCAACATCTCGCAATCGTTTGGATAATCTGCAGCAAGGCGTTCAAGGGCGCGTAGCATTATGTCGGTACCTTTGTATATGCTGCGAGTCTTTTGTATGCCTATGAAGAAGCGTATCTTTCGCCCGGGAGTGTAGATGGCTTTTGCTGTCTTGTCGCTTGGGACGGGGAAAGGTATGTATGTGAGCTTGGCTTTGTGCTTGGGCTCGTATGCCGCGTAATATTCATAAAGTCCGGCAATGATGCCGTTGCAGTCGGTTGCGATGTGACGGTTGAGGTTTGCTTTGGGAGTGTTCTGCCAGTCGGCCTTCTGTTCATCAACGTATGCGTTGTTGATAGGGTGGTCGCCGATGTTGAAATCGGAGTATCGGAAACGGAATGGGTGTGCGGTGCAGGCCTCTACCCAATAGGCATCCATGCCGTATGCCCCCAGGAATACTTTTTTGTTGTGTTTTCTAAGATAACGGTATATGGGTGCAATTCGTTCGGCCTTCAGTTCAAGGAACATTGGGTTTATGAGCTGTACAACGTCATATTCGCGTAGTTTGGGCAACAGCGCGTATAGTTTTAGCAGGTACTTGATGCCGCCTATGCGGGTGTATTCACGCGTGAGCGATATGTCGCGCCTGTAGTTCTTCCAAAAGTCGCCGTTGCTGACAACGCATACCTCATGCCCAAGAGTGCGCAATCCCTCGGCCAGTGTCCAATGTACGTTGCTGTATTCTCCAATGAGCAGTATTTTCATTGCTTTGCTGGTTTTTTGGATGGGATGAACAGGCGAAGCATCCTCATTCCGCACTTGCTGTTTGCAAGAGTGCGGAAAATGCGGTATTTAATTGAGTATGATGCTTTGGGTAGCGGGTATATGCCAAGCGGCTTGAGGCGCTCGTTGCATTTGGCTATTATCTCCTTGGCTCTCATTCCGTTGTATAGCATGTTGAGTATTGCGTCCACTGCAAGCATGGTGAACTTGTGACTGAAACCTCTGCTCTGTATTGCACTGCAGTCTGGTTGTGAGTTGCGGAACTCATTAAGGTGTTCTATTATACATAGCATGTCGTTTATGCGCTTTGTCTCGAACTGCTTTGAGTTGTTTGCTGTTGTTGAGCCTTGGCGTATCCAGTAGTTGTATAGCGTGGCATTGCTGTAAACCAATGACCGCGCATGGAAATGGAGTATGGTATTGAACTCCTCGTCCTCGTGGAAAATGTTCTCGGGGAAGCGTATATTCTTTTCCATGAGAAGTTCGCGACGTACAAAGTAGCGCCATGGGCAGCCGGAGAGGTTGAACTCCTTCATGTATGTGCCGCCACTGATGGTGTTGCTGAATGTGATTCTCTTCTTGTTTTTTGCGCTAGGTTTGTCGCCTTCCGCTATGGTGCGGTAGTTGAATTGCAGCACCTGTGGCATTTCGCTGTGCAGTTTTTCGATGCACAGCCTGTATTCGCTACCGGGGATGAGGGTGTCGTCGCCGTCGACAAACTCAATGTATGTACCCTTTGCTTCTTCTATGCCACGGTTTCGGGCTGCGCCGGGGCCGCCATGCATGGCGGTAATGAGTCTTATATTCACCCCGGGGAACGCGTCATTCACCCATAGTGGCGGGGTGTCCGAGCCGTCGTCGACAACTATTATCTCGTAGTTGCCGGCATCTGTTGCCGCCTGTGTTATGCTTGCAATGCATCGCTCAAGCAATTCGCGAGGCAGGTTGTAGTGGGGTATTATGATTGACAGGAACATCTTCTTTCTTGTGTCAATTGAGCTTCTTGTGCAAGAATGCATATAGGCGGCAGTGGATGTTGGCTCCAAACAGCGCCAGAGTGGTGAGTTTGATTTTTCTTTTTATGGGCATGTCGAGTCTGTACAGTTCGGGCAACGATATGCTTTTGCCCTTGAGCATAGCTATTGCATTCTTATACTGCTGCTTTTCGCCATCGCGGCAACGCAGCAGGTCTATGAGGTTGTCGGTACAGTGGAAAAATATGTCGTATGTCTGCTCCTTGAGCTCGGGGTACTTCGATGTTTTTTCGTGCAACTGCAGGAGATTGCGGAATATGAAGTATTTTGCTTTGAATGTGTAAGTGTTTGAGATGCTTTCCGGGTGGTCGTAGTAGTAGTAGAAGCCATAGCCGGAATAGTATACATTCTCGCTACCTTCAAAGAGCTGTGGTGTAACGAGTATGTCCTCAAAGACTTCGCCCTCGGGGTAACGGACGAACATGAACATGTCGGCACGGTAAATTTTGTTGCATGCAAAGCAGTGGTCGTAGCCTTTGCGTTTTACCCAATCCTTGAATACATTTTCGTTACCCTTGATTTTCTCAGATTTGAACGAGACAATTTCGCTGCGGGGCGATTCGTAATACTTGATTATGGGGTATTCGAGGATGTCGATGTCGGGGTTGGTCTGCAGTATGTGCATATTGTAGTAATATGTTCCCTCTGCAACAGTGTCATCGCCGTCGACAAATGTGATGTATTCGCCACGTGCCGCAGCTATTCCTGCATTGCGTGCCGATGATAGTCCGCCATTCTTCTTGTGTATGACCTTTACCTTGTCGCACTCCTGGGCATAGCGCTCGCATATGGCGCCGCAGTTGTCGGGTGAGCCGTCATCTACAAGAATGAGCTCATAGTCGGTGTATGTCTGCTGCAGGATGCTCTCTATGCAACGCTGCAGGTGTCTTCTCACTTTGTATACCGGTACTATGATGCTCAGTTTCATTTTTTTGATGGGCTTGTTTTTTCAGTTATTTGCGAAGATAGCAAATAATTCACATTTTATCCCGATTGAAGCGCGCTTTTTTTATTTTATATGAATATATTCTTTCACTTTGTTGAAATCTTTCGCTGTGCCGATGGTTTTTCGCCCTTTTTTAGTTATCTTCGCATCTATTACGGCCATCGCATGTGGCAGTTGCTTGGAGAATGGAGAATAATATCGGTGACAAAAGGGACGGTACGGCCGGCAATTATGGGCGCGCTATCAAATATCTTGGCATATTCGGTGGTGCGCAAGGTTTGTCGGTGCTGCTTGGTATGCTGCGCAACAAGGTGGCATCGGTGCTGTTGGGCACGGTGGGCTTTGGAGTTATTGCGCTCTATAACCGTACAGTGCAGCTTTTTTGCGATACTACAGGTTTAAGTCTGTCGCTCAGCGCTGTGCGTCGTATGTCCGATGTATACAGTAACGGGGAAGATAGGGCTGTAAAGCATTGTGTCAAGGTGGTGCGCAGCATTGCTTTGCTAACAGGTCTGGTAGGTATGGCACTCATGATGCTATGCTCGCCATTGCTGTCACAGTGGATGTTTGAGGGTGCTATGGATTGCACGTGGCGCTTGTTGTTTATATCGCCGGTGGTGCTTTTTATGGCTGTCTCGGGTGGTGAACTTGCTGTTCTTCGTGGCGTGAAACAGCCCGGCCGAATTGCTTTCTACACAGTGTGGACGGCTGTCAGTGCAACATTGGTGTCAGTTCCGCTCTACTATCTTTTTGGCATGTCCGCTATCATACCTGTGATATTCCTCGTAGCGCTGCTGCAGATGGCAGGTGCGCTTTACTTCTCTACAAGCCTCTATCCTTACCATGCAAATCCTTTCTCGCGTGCACTGTTGCGTGAGGGTGTTGATATTGTGAAGCTGGGAGCCGGTTATATATACACCACCGTGCTGGTGTCGGTGTCATTGTGGTATGTGTATCAGGCTATAACACGTATAGGTGGCGAGGATGCTACGGGGCTCTTCTCGGCCGGGTATATCCTGGTGGGAATGTTACCGTCGATACTTTTTGCCGCTTTTGACTCCGATTACTACCCGCGTCTTTCGGGAATCTTTGCGCGACGTGAAGAACGCAATGCAATGATAAATGAGCATATCGAGGTGCATCTGCTTGTTCAGGTGCCCATCATTCTGTGTGTGATAGTGCTTTTGCCTTGGCTCTTTCCGTTGCTGTTCAAAAATGAGTTCATGCCGGCACTGCAGATGACGCAGATGGCACTCTTTGGTCTGCTGTTCCACATCATGACCTATCCAATCTCATTTATGCCGGTTTCCAAAGGTGATACCTTGACATTTGCTGCGCAGGAGACTGTGTATAACTTGGCATTTGTGTCGCTCACTTTCTTTGGTTTCTGCCATTACGGTTGGCCGGGTGCAGGTGTGGGCATGGCATTGGCCAGGATTATAGACCTTGCTGTGGTGTACTCCATTGCTCGCATACGATATGGATTCAGCCTGTCACTCAAGGCAGTGAGGTCATTGTTTTTGGCATTGCTTGCCGGTGTGGCGGTGATGCTGTCGGTCTCTGCATCAGAATCATTTCCGTGGCTGCACTATTTGGGCATTGCTGTAGCGCTGTTGTCCATTGTTGTTTCGTTGCGCGCCCTTTCGCGTCACGGGAATCTGTTGTCATCAATCCTTAAACGAATATTCAAGAAATGAAAAACAGCCTGAAAAAGATACTAACAATACTCTCTTTGCTTGTGATGATAGGCGGGAATGTTGCGGCACAGCCGTCGGCAACCGACACCCTGTACCGTCCGTTCGACTTCGACCTGCTGTTGAGCGCAAGCTATGGCGAGCTGCGCTCCAACCATTTCCATGCGGGGCTTGATTTCAAGACCGGCGGAGTGGTGGGCAAGCCCATAAAATGTGTTGCCGATGGATATATTTACCGTGCGAAGGTCGAGGCTGCCGGCTATGGTATGGCGCTTTATGTCATGCACGATGGTTACATGACGGTATACGCTCACTTGGACCGCTTCCCTGCAGCCTTGGCAAAGCGTGTGCGTAAATACCAGTACGACAAGGAGTGCTTTGAGGTCGACCTCTATTTCCTGCCCGGTGATTATCCCGTGAAACGTGGCGAGTTCCTTGCCTATGCCGGAAATACAGGCTACTCTTTCGGTCCGCATCTGCATTTTGAACTGCGCGATGCAACTGGCAACAAACTCTTTAATCCGTTGCCCCATTACAAGGAACTGGTAACCGATACGCGCCCTCCGCGTGCAACTGCCATGGCTGTATACCCACGTCTTGGCAGTGGCGCTTTGTTCGGCGAACAGGCTTCGAAGAGCTATGCTCTCAATGGAAACGTTTTGCCCGATACTATCGAGGCTTGGGGTGATATAGCCTTTGGTATCGAGGCACTCGACTACATGGACAACACCACAAACAAATATGGCCTTTACAGCATTGAACTGTATGTGGACAGCGCATTGTGTTTTGAGTCCAAGATGGACAAATTCTCATTCAGCGAGAACAAACTTATATTGGCTTGTGTGGACCAGGGGCGCGAACGACGCGGCGAGGGAACCTTCCAGAAGATGTTCTCCATGCCCAACAACCCTTTTGGAGAGTATCGCGGAGGTGAGACACGTGGTTGGGTGACCATTGACGAGGAGCGCCTCTACAACGTCGAGTGCCGCATTGCCGACTACCACGGCAATGAGAGCAGCTACAGTGTTGTGGTACGCGGTGCTGCTTGCGAGATTCTGCAACCGCAGAGGCTCTCCGTTCCATTGCCATGGAACAGGGAGAACGTGCTTGCGACCGAGGGAGCGCGTCTGCGTATACCTCGCGGAACCATGTTCGACAATGCCTGCCTGCAAATGGTGTACGACGATAGCTGTACCCTGCAGGGAAACTGTTTTTCAACCGACGAGGATGTGGTCTTCTGGCATGGGGCAAAACTGTCACTCAAACCCGGCGATGATGTTGCGGGTGTTGAAAAGGAGAAACTCTACATCTGTCAAAAGACGGCCGATGGCGATTCGTGGGTGGGCGGCAAGTATGCCGACGGAATGGTGACGGCAACAATATCCTCACAAGGAGTGTATGACATAGCCGTGGATACCGTTCCGCCTGTGCTTGTACCGCTTAATGAGGCAGCATGGGCGCAGAACGCAAAGGTTGTGCTCCGCCTCGATGATGACGAGACAAAGCCCACTTCGTTCCGTGGCACGCTCAACGGCAATTTCGTGCTGTTCAAGTATAACCGCAAGGAGCGTCGCCTTACATTGGACCTGAAACAGGAGAATGTCAAGAGCGGAACGTACGACTTGAGGGTTGAGGCAGTCGACGCGTGCGGCAACAAGGCCGTTTTTGAAAAGAGAATAATATATTGATAATTTAAATACTATGAAAAAGATTTTGTTTGCTTTGGCAGCAGTGCTGCTTTTTGTGACAGAGGGTGTTGCTTGCACCAATTTCCTGGTGGGCAAGAAAGCTTCGGCCGATGGCTCGGTATTTATCTCATACAGTGCCGACAGTTATGGCATGAGCGGTTTTGTGGCTCATTTCCCTGCAGCGGTTTATCCCGAGGGTACAATGCGCGACATCTATAACTGGGATTCGGGCGAGTATCTTGGTCAGATTCGTGAGGCTCGCCAGACATATAATGTGCTTGGCAACATCAACGAACACCAGGTGGCAATTGCCGAGACCACTTTCGGAGGCCGCGAGGAGCTTGTGGATACAACCGGTCTCATAGACTATGGCAACCTCATCTATCTTGCCCTGCAGCGTTCACGCACTGCGCGCGAGGCGATTGATGTCATGACATCGCTTGTTGCAGAGTATGGTTACTACAGCAGTGGCGAGAGTTTCTCGATTGCCGACCCTAATGAGGCCTGGATTCTTGAGATGGTGGGCAAGGCCGGTAAGGAGAAAGGTGCTGTGTGGGTGGCAATACGCATCCCCGACGACTGCATCTCGGCTCATGCCAACCAGGCGCGCATACGCAAGTTCGACATGAAGGACAAGGAGAACGTGCGCTACTCCAAGGATGTAATAAAATTCGCGCGCAAGATGGGTTATTTCGATGGCAAGGACGAGGATTTTGACTTTGCTGCCGCATACTGTCCTGCCGATTTCGGCGGTTTGCGTTACTGCGATGCACGTGTGTGGAGTTTCTTCAACATGTTCGGCGAGGAGGATATGAACAAGTATATTGCTTGGGCGGCCGGTGACCCCACTGCTGAGCCCATGCCGCTTTACATGAAGCCAAAGGCTCCTCTCTCGTTGCAGGACATGCAGCGCGGTATGCGCGACCATTACGAGGGGACTCCATTCGCCATAACCGATGACCTTGGCGCAGGCCCCTACAATATGCCTTACCGTCCATCGCCACTGAGCTTTGAGGTCGATGGCAAGGAGTATTTCAACGAGCGTCCTATCTCTACATTCCAGACTGCATTTACCTTTGTTGCGCAGTTGCGCTCATGGCTTCCCAATGCAGTTGGTGGTGTAATGTGGTTCGGAACCGATGACGCAAATATGGTTGTGTTCACCCCTGTGTACTGTTGTGCCACATCGGTGCCTGACTGTTATGCCGAACAATATGCCGACCCTGTTGTTTTCTCTTGGAAATCATCGTTCTGGGTGTTCAACTGGGTATCTAACATGATTTATCCAAAATACTCTTTGGTGATTGATGACATGCGCCAGGTGCAGAGCGGACTTGAGAGTGCCATCTATGAGAAAAGCAAGGAGGTAGAGGCCGAGGCTTTGGCTGTTATAGGTACATCGCCAAAGTATGCCGTGAAGATGTTGACAGATTTTACAGCAACAAGCGGTGAGGAGACACTTGCTGCATGGAAAGCATTCGGCGAGAAGGTTATTGTAAAGTATAATGACTTTGTTGTGAAGAGTGAGAAGAACGGAAAAATCCAGCGTTCGAAGGCCGGCCTGGCAGGAAAAATTACCCGTCCGGGCTATTCTGCCGACTACTGGAAGAAGGTTGTAGAGGAAACAGGTGACCGTTATCTCATTCCCGCTACAAAATAATGTAAAATAACTTGTTGTTTCGCAGAATTCGCTATATTTGCAGTATGCAATTGTATTGGTGCGCAATAATAAAGTAAACCAAAAATAACTACTATAATAAAACTATGGATCAGGAACTTATTAAAATGGTAACGGACAAGGCTACAGAGTGGCTTTCTCCTGCCTATGACGAAGAGACAAGAAAAGAGGTTCAGGCAATGCTCGACAACGAGGACAAAACTCCTCTCATCGACGCGTTCTACCGCGAGCTCGAGTTTGGTACCGGTGGTTTGCGTGGCATCATGGGTGCCGGCAGCAACCGCATGAACATCTACACTGTAGGTAAGGCAACACAGGGACTTGCAAACTACCTAAACGAGTGCTTCAAGGATTTGGAGCAGATTTCAGTTGTCGTAGGTCACGACTGCCGTAACAACAGCCGTCTGTTTGCCGAGATTTCAGCAAACATCTTCTCGGCCAACGGTATCAAGGTCTATCTCTTCGAGGACCTTCGCCCGACACCCGAGATTTCATTCGCCATCCGTCATTTGGGCTGCCAGAGCGGTGTGAACATCACAGCCAGCCACAACCCCAAAGAGTACAACGGTTACAAGGCATATTGGGACGATGGCGCACAGATGCTTGCTCCACACGACGTGAACACAATAAAGCATGTCGAGAGCGTGAGAGTAGAGGATATTAAGTTTACCGGCAACCCTGCGCTTATTGAGGTTATCGGTGAAGAGGTTGACAATGTATTCCTCGATGCAGTAAAGGGACTCATCATTGACCCTGCTGTCATTGAGCGCCACAAGGACCTCAAGATTGTTTATACTCCAATCCACGGTTGCGGTCGCGTGCTCATCCCCGCTTCATTGCGCCGTTGGGGCTTCGAGAATATCCACTGCGTAGAGGAGCAGATGGTGAAGGACGGTAACTTCCCGACAGTAGTTTCTCCTAACCCTGAGAACCCCGAGGCTATGACAATGGCCGTAAACCTTGCAAAGGAGATTGATGCCGACCTTGTTATGGCATCGGACCCCGATGCCGACCGTCTTGCAATCGCTTGCAAGGACAGCAAGGGCGAGTGGGTAATCATCAACGGTAACCAGACCTGTATGATTTTCCTCTACTACATCATTACCCAGTACCGTGCACTTGGCAAGATGACCGGCAATGAGTTTGTTGTGAAGACTATTGTTACAACAGAGGTCATTAAGGAGATTGCCGAGAAGAACAACCTCAAGATGTATGACTGCTACACAGGCTTCAAGTGGATTGCAAAGGTTATCCGCGACAATGAGGGCATTGCAAAATACATTGGTGGTGGCGAGGAGAGTTTCGGTTTCTTGGCCGAGGACTTCTGCCGCGACAAGGACTCTGTTTCTGCTTGTAGCCTCATTGCCGAGGTTGCTGCATGGGCAAAGGACAACGGCAAGACACTCTATGAGATGCTCATGGATATCTATGTAGAGTATGGCTTCTCAAAGGAGATTACAGTAAACGTTGTAAAGCCGGGCAAGAGCGGTGCCGACGAGATTCGCCAGATGATGGAGAACTTCCGCGCCAATCCTCTCAAGGAGATGGCCGGTGAGAAGGTTGTATGCTACAAGGACTTCAAGGCAATGAAGCAGGTTGATGCTGACGGTAATGTAACAGACATTGACATGCCGGAGCCATCAAACGTACTCCAGTACTTCACCGAGAGCGGTCACAAGGTATCTGTACGTCCTTCGGGAACAGAGCCCAAAATCAAGTTCTACATGGAGGCTAAGGGCAAGATGGGTTGCCGCAACTGCTATGCCGACGCAGTTGCCAAGGCTGATGCTACCATTGAGGCCATGAAGCAGGCGATGGGAATCTGATAAGGTGAAAGCCGCGAGTAAGCGAGAGCAGAGGAAAAACTTGTTTTTACTATGCCGAGCAGGAGCAGGTTCAATCGCACGGAGTGCGGTTAAAACTGAAAACTGAAATAAAAAAACCACGAGCATTAAACTCGTGGTTTTTTTATCTTTATTGTTCTTTATTGACAAATTTGCACACTTGTGACAAACAAAAACAAGCTATAGTGCTTTGCGTGATTGGTTTTTTGTTATCTTCGTAGCTGTTAAACTGATGGGGCTATGGCCTCCTATTCATAAAAAAAACAGAACAGTTATGAAAAAAACATTGGTAGATCTTTTTGAGGAGTCGGTGAGATTGTATCCAAACAACACCTTCCTCTTGGAGAAAACAGACAAGAAAGAGGGATTCAAGCCAACGACATACGCAAAGGTAAAGGAGCAGGTGTACCGTTTGGGTGCGGGTTTCCAGGCGCTTGGTGTAAAGAAGGGCGATAATATGGCTCTCTTGAGCGAAGGCTGCAACATGTGGGTTATAGGTGAACTTGCAATGTTCTATGCCGGTGCAGTGAACGTGCCTCTTTCAATAAAGCTCGAGGAGAGCAACGACCTGTTGTTCCGTCTTGTGCATGGCGATGTCAAGTTCATTCTTGTATCCAACTATCAGCTCAGGAAAGTACGTGCCATCAAGGACAAACTTCCCGAGGTAAAGAAAATCATTGTCTTCGGCAATGCCGGTGAACTTGAAGATGGTGAGGTGCATGCAGACGAGGTGTTCAAGATGGGCGACGAGTTTCTCAAAAAACACACTCTCGAGGAGTTCCTTGCCGTCGGTCAGTCGCTTGTCAATGATGACATTGCTACAATTACATATACCAGCGGTACCACAGCCGACCCAAAGGGTGTTGTGCTCACTCACCGCAACTACACGGCAAATGTAGAGCAGGCATCTACACTGGTGCACATTGACGAGAATTGGCGCACACTCATAATCCTGCCGCTCGACCACTGCTTTGCCCACGTTGTAGGTTTCTACATTATGATGTCAAAGGGTGCAACAGCTGCGACTGTTCAGGTTGGCCGCACAGGTCTCGAGACTTTGAAGAATATTCCGCTCAATATAAAAGAGGTACGTCCTCACTTCATCCTCTCCGTTCCTTCGTTGGCAAAGACCTTCAAGAAGAACATTGAGGGTGCCATACGTGCAAAGGGCAAGGTTACCGAGACTCTCTTCAACTGGGGTATGGCTGTGCGTCAGGCATATTACGGCGAGAGCAATCTCGACTCAAAAGGCATGCGTGCCATGCTTAAACCGCTTGTTGCGCTGTTTGACAAGCTCATCTTCTCAAAGGTGCGCGAGAACTTCGGTGGCGAGCTCCGTTTCTTTGTAGGTGGCGGTGCATTGCTCGACAAGGAGTTGCAGAATTTCTACCTTGGTGTGGGCATGCCAATGTATCAGGGATATGGCCTTTCCGAGGCTACACCCGTTATTTCGTCAAACGGCCCCGACCTCTTCCGTTTCGGTTCAAGCGGTAAGCTTGTGAAGCCCATCGAACTCAAGATATGTGATGCCGACGGCAAGGAACTGCCTGTTGGCGAACTTGGTGAGATTGTGGTAAAGGGCGAGAATGTAATGGCCGGTTATTGGAAGAACCCTACAGCTACAGCCGAGACTGTGCGCGACGGTTATCTCTACACCGGTGACCTCGGATATATGTCGGGCGAGGGTTTGCTTTACGTAAAGGGACGTTTCAAGAGTCTTCTTATTTCGAGCGATGGCGAGAAATACAGTCCCGAGGGTATTGAGGAGGCTTTTGTGAGCCTTTGTCCAACAGTTGACCAGGTGATTCTCTACAACAACCAGTCGCCATATACCATAGCACTCATTGTTCCTAACAAGGATAACATCAAGCGAGCGCTTGCCGAGAAGGGTGTTGACCTTGCAACCGAGGAGGGACGCAAGGCTGCATGTGACCTCGTGAAGGCCGATGTCGATTCGTTCAAGAAGGGTGGGGCTAATGCCGGTATGTTCCCCGAGCGTTGGCTGCCAAGCTGCTTTGCAGTGTTGCCCGAGGCATTCACCGAGCAGAACGGAATGATGAACAGTACAATGAAGGTAGTGCGCGGCAAGGTGGAGAAATTCTACAAAGAGCGCATAGACATCCTCTACTCGGCCGATGGCAAGAACCTCTACGAACAGCATAACGTTGATGCGTTCAAGTAATGGAAATAAAAAATGTTCACTCCGCCAGACCGGCGGAGTGAACATTTTTTTGTCTTATTGTGTCGGCTGATTATCTGAACATTCTTTTCTTGCCATTGACAATGTATATACCTTTTTGTGGCTTCTTCTCCTGTCTGCGACCCAGGAGGTCATAGACGGAGTCGTTCTTTGCACTTATCGTCGTGCTTTTTATGCCCGTTGATTTCTGTATCGCATTGTAACGCTCGCTCAATCGCTGGTATATGGCTTCGAGTTCACTATCGTCCATACTGTTGTCATATACGCTTTTTGCAATTACCACAAGGTCATACAATGCCTCTGCATCCTCGGCTTTTATGCTGTTGTATTCGCTGTTTATTGTAGCCTTTGAGCTTATGGCATAGAGTTCGAACTCACCCATGTGCCAATATGTTCGTTCTGCTGTGACTTTGAAACGCATATATCTGCACTCCTTGTTGCCGAACTCTCCCGAATGGAAATCGCTGCTTGGCTTTTGTGGCAACCCCTCAGAAACTGTATAACAATTTCGGTAATCCTGCTTGTTGTTGCTGAGCATTACAGTGATGGCATCGGGGTAGTCCGAACCGCTTGTGGTGTTTCGTGTGTTATAGTAGAACTTGAAAGTCGAGTATGCGTTCTCATTGCCAAGGTCTACCTCTATATAATGGTAACCCTCGCTCGTTCCCACACTGTGCCAGTTGGTGTGGAAAAAACGGCTTGCATCGTTCTTTACACCATCCACCAGATAACTGATTTTTCCCTCTTGCGGGTCGGGAGCGTTTGACCACAGATAGTATGCTTTGTTGCTGTCGCTTGTCTGCAGCGCGAGCTTGGTGGTTTTGCCTTGTGGCTCAACCGTGGCTATGCACTTTAACAGGTACTCGGCATTTGCAATTAGCGTGCCAAGTTCCTTTCTGCTCTCTCCTTTGTTGAATATGGCTGTGTATGTCGCGTCCTCACGTGCATACATCGTAATCTCGGGCTCTGTTGAGAGGACGCGTCCATAGCTGTCTTTCCAACAAAGGAATTCTGCACCCTCCTTTGGTTCAGCCTTTATGCTGAACTCCACGCCCTTTGTTACATCCCACTCCTCTCTTGTCGAGCCGTCGGGGGTCTCGTCGGTCCAGACTGCGACATTGCCCCATTCGCTGTTGTTTGCCTTTACGGTAATGTGCGAAGCTGTTTGTGAGAACTCTGTCACATTAATTACAATCTCGTACACCGGGCGTATTGAGGCTTCTTTTGCACCCTTCATTGATGGCTTGCCGTTGTTGTCCCATGCACCGTCGAAACGCAGACGCATGTGTGTCATTCCAAGAGGCATGTCATAAGGTAGCAGCACATTAATCTTTCCGGAGCATACAGCGGTGTTCTGTGCTCCCTCGCTTCCTGTGCTTTTCAGCAGTTCGCCGTTGTCGTCGAAATCTCCGTCGCCGTTCAGGTCAATGAATGCTCTCATGTAGCAATATTTCAATCCGTCATTTCCACCATTGTCGTATTCGATGTCGAAACTTGCACCTTGCGGAATGTTGATGATTTTCTGTACGGTGGTGAACAGCTGCTCGGGAGCCGTCGTTGTTTCGTAGATTGTCTCTGCCGGGCGGTTGTAGTAAGCGAATCTCATGTTGTGCACAAACTGCTTGTAGCCTGCAATGTCGGGGTATGTGGCGGTTGCACCTTCTATAACACCCCATTTGTTCTCTATGAAATTGGCCGTGAATGTTGCATCCTCCTTGCCGTAATAGATGAAGGGGTTGCTGTTGCTTACAACATTGCCTTTTGCATCGCTCCAGTTGTTGAAGTTATATCCGGTATTGGGTGTGGCTGTAATCTTTACAGCCTCCTTGTTCGTTACGCTGAGCTTGTCTGTTCCTTCGATAGCAACAGTGCCATTTGCTCCGGCAACGGCCGTTACAGTGCGCTCCTCGGTTATCCTCTCCACAATGGCAATGTTGAATGTAATGTTTGTGCCGTCGCTGTATGTCACGGTTGCTTTTGTCTTGCCAATCTCGGCGTCAGCCGGTATTACAAGTGTGCTGCTTGTGAACTTTTCGCTTTCCGAAACAGCACCGTCGGCATTGATGTCAATCCATGCAGATGCTATGTTTACATCCTTGCCTATTTCGAGCGGCAGTTCAGTCTTCTGTCCGCGGTATACCTCAGCAACAACATCGCTCTTTGTCGCATCGCGTTCCACACCCATCGGGAACAGGTAGTTCTTGTCTGTGCCCTTTACGCGGCCGAAGTATTTGCCGAATGTCCTTACAGCCTTCTCTGTTGCACTCATGTCGCTTGGGATAATAACCTTTGAATAGTCATAGTCGGTGTAATTTACTGTCCATGGATATTCGAAACCGTCATGCCATCCGCCCGAAGGTGCATTGCCGTTGTTCTCGAAGAAGTGCTTCCAACGCTTGTAGTGGAAATCCTTGATTAAGCCGGCCCAGCAACGGTTAGAGTAGTCGTGCAGGTCGGTGTTGCCCTTTGACCACACTGTCACCTGTGTGCGTGCGTTCCACTCCAGCCAGTTGCGGTCATTCGTTGTTGTACCCTCAACTTCGTCGGCAATGTTGCGTGCAAGGCTTGTCCAACGCTCAAGCTTGAAGTTTTCGTCATATGAGAGCATTTCGTCAAGGTCGAGCATCAGCTGCAGGTAGAGTTTGTAGAGCCGCTCGTATTCGGCATTCTCCTTTGTGTCGCGTGCAGCCGTTATCATAGGCAACAGTTCCGCGGCATAGTCAACCATAGCCTGACGTATGATATCTATGACATCGTAGTTGTAGTTTGCAATGCCGTCTTTTGTGGTTACAAGGTTGCTTATCGAGATTAGCTCATCTGCTGCCAAAAGGACATCCTGTGTATCCCAATATATGGCCGATGTGCTCCAACTCGAAACGCTCTTTACGTTCCATGACGGGCGTGCAAGGATTACTGCCTCCGATGTTCCCTGCTGGTCGGTAGGGCATGCCCATACCGAGTTTTTCAAAATCTGCATTGCTGAGTTTGCTTTCTCGTTCACTATGCCATATCGTGAGTGGGTGTACTCCTGGAGCCATTCATCAGTAGTCGGGCGATTGCTCGGGTTCATCCATGGAAGCTCGAACAGCATGTCATACAGCACCGGGTTGGTCTCTGTTCCCTCGGGTGTTGCACCTATGCCCTGCATGTTGTTGCCTTTTGCAAGTGCACGGAAGTAGTCGTTCATGGTACTCTCCAATCGTCCGTGCATTCCGCTGCGTCCGCCAAAGTTGTGCAACATGCAGAATATATATGGGCGTTTGGCAAAATAGTCCGTGTTCCACATTGCTTTGCCCGGAGCATCCGAGAAAAGGTCGAGTCCTATGAAACGGTCGCCATAGCTGCTCATTGCTTTGAAAGCATCGCTCTGTGGCACTCCCTGCCAGTACTGGATAATCCATTTGGGCTGTTCGGGCGCATTGTATTTTGCTTTTTCCACGGCAGCCACGTTGTTGTAGTAGCTGTCGAGGTATGCCATTATGTTTGGGTAACAGTTCTCGTTCGTAACACCGCTTGGCAATGCCCCCTCGTGGAAAGGGTCTATGCTGTAGAACTCCGATACACCCATCACCTTTTCAAGGTGCTTGTAATATACGGCCGCGAATGTGCGGTAGCTCTGGCTTGCGGGCTTCAGTATGTCGGGGCGTGTGTAGCCGCCTGCCCATGTACCGTTGTTTATGACATCGCTTCTGTTGAATCCGTCTATGGTGTAGTTTACTATGCAGTTGGGTACCTGTCCGCTGAAGCCGGGGATTACAGGCTGCATGCCAAGCTCACGCATGCGCCGGAGCATGTCGCGGCACAGCTGCTCCTGACGGGTGTACCACCAGTCGGGGTTGCCGTTCATCTTTACATCAGCTGCATTTATTGTACCGCCCCAACCCTCAAGGTTGTTCATGGCAAACCAAGCTATGAATCCGGGACCTGCAATATACTTGTTTATGTCATCCTCGCTCACACCCAGTTCGCGCAGGAAGTTGCGTGTCACGACATCAAGACCAACAAGGTTCAGTGGGGCATTTATGCCGTGCAGAGCCATCCAGTCAATCTCCTTCTGCCAGCGCTCCCATGTCCAGAAAGCCATGGAATATGAGAATGTACAGGTGTTGAAATCGTAACGGTATTTAGTGTTGCACTCATGCCTCTCTTCACCGGTGGGGACAGGGAGTTCTGCTTCCGTAAGGTCTGTGGTGAGGTTATTCCATGTGAGGTTTATGTGTGCATGGTGATTCAGGTACCAGTTGATACCAGTGGCTACAGACAACTGGCTGTTACCCTTAATGCAAGGCTTCCCGTTCTGCGATGTTATTATGAACACATCCTTGCCATCTTTGGCAAGGTCGGCATCAATCACAATCTCGAACTTGTCGGCTGCTCCGTTACCGCCAATGCGGTTGAGCAGTGCGGTAATCGCCTGCTGCGGTGTTGCCTCCGGGGCTTGTGCTTTTGCGGGGTTTGCTGTCAAAAGTGTTACAAGAAGTAACAGAACGGTTAAAATACGTTTTTTCATTATTTGGGCATTAATTTATTGGCACACTGTTGCTATATAATCACACTGTTTGCAAAATTAATATAAATTATGCATAATCAATTGGAACACTGCAGTTTTATCTTCTCATTTGCCTGCCTCCCCTGCAGAATGGCAATCTTGCTCTTTAATAAACTCTGCAATGAGTGATACGAGACATGGAATGATTGGAAGGTCGGCATCCCTGTAGGTTGCAAGTTGTGCCATCTGCTGCATGGTGTTGCAATGCTTGAGGACATGGTTCATATCCTTTATGATATATAAGGACGATGCGGGATGTGCGGCATGCAGTTTGTCGGCCTCCTCGGTGCCAACCTGAATGTCCTTGTCGCCCTGCAGAATGAGTACGGGGATGTTGAGCTTGGAAATCTCCTCTGCTGGGTTATAGGCAAACCATGAGATTAGGTAGGGCTGCACGCTGGGGCGGTAGAGAGCAGCGAGGTAGAAGGGTACTTGTTCCACGGTGCGTCCTTCAATCAGTTCCTTGCTGATGGCTGCCGACTCCTGCTGTATCTGCATGGGTTGGCCTTGTAGCTGTTTCTCCAGTATCTCGTATGCGGGACTTCCGCATCCTGCTATTGAGATGTAGCCTTTTACAGCATTGCTCTTTTGGGCGGCAACCATGCCAATGAGTGAGCCCTCGCTGTGCCCTGCAATAACGACTTTGTTGAAGCGGCTGTCTCTGCCGAGTTTGTCGGCCCAGGCTGCGGCATCGTCAATGTAGTGATGGAAACGCAAATCCTCTTCTTTGCTTTCGGCCGCAGCGCTTTTGCCAATGCCGCGCTTGTCGTAGCGCACAGAGGCGATGCCGTTTTGCGCAAGTTCTCGGGCGAGGTAGAGGAGTGAGTTGTTGGTCATTCCGCTGCCTATGCTGTTGCCGTCCATGTCGGTGGGGCCGCTGCCGGCAATAATTATTACCACCGGACATGGTGTGCCGCTATCGGGGAGTATGAGCTTGCCGTGTATGTCGCCGGTCGGGGTATTGAGGGTAATCTCCTCTTCGCCGGCATAGAGCGTTGTTGCTGTAAGTAGCAGGGTTGCAAAGAGCGTGTACAGGTGTTTCATGGTTGTGGGGTGGTTTGTGATTTCTGTTTCTGTTCGTGGTTTATAAAGTAGATTGCCTTGCTGTTTGGGGCATCATGGCCATTATCAGAACTCCATGAGCACTCTTGCATTGATGAGACGGCCTGTCAGGTAGTTGGGTACTGCATAATTGTTGTTGTTTATGTCCTTTACCCAATAGTATGAGTTCACGTTGTTGATGCCAAGGATGTTGAATGCATCTACTCCCAGCCACACGTTCTTGAACCAGCTGCGCATGCCTGTGCGGTAGTGGCGCTCCTCGTTGTCGAGCAGGCGGTAGGACATACCTATGTCCACACGGCGGTAGGCCGGTGCGTTGAATACGTGGCGCTCGCGGCCGCTGTGGGGCGGGCCAAAGGGCAGGCCGTCGGCATATGTTCCCTGCAGGCTCATCTTCCAACGGTCTGTGCCGGGGAAAAAATCGGTGAAATATAACGAGGCGCAGAAGCGGCTGTTGGTGGGGCGGGGAATCCAGTCACCGCCGTTTATGCGCTCCTTGGTGTCCATTACCGAGAAGGTGAGCCATGAGTCGGTGCCGGGCACAAACTCGCCGAACAGTTTCATGTCCAGTCCGGTGGCGTAGCCCTTGGCGCAGTTCTCGCCATAGTAGACAATGCGCACATTGTCTATGTTATAAGGTATAAGATTGTCGAGCTTCTTGTAATAGGCCTCGGCGGTGAACTTGAAAGGCCGGTTGTAAATCTTGAAATGGTAGTCACAGCCCAGCACCACATGAATGGAACGCTGCGACTTTATGTTCTTGTTCAGGGTGACGGTTGTTATGCCCTCCACGGTAGTGGTGTCGCGCATCTCCTTATAGAATGGTGTCTGGTAGTAGACTCCTGTGGCAAAACGGAGAGTGAGGTCGTCGCAGAACTTGGGGATTAGCCCCACACTTGCGCGTGGCGAGACAATGACCTCGTTGTTCCACTCCCACCACGAGAGGCGCACACCTGCATTCACAGAGACGAGTCCAATGTTGCTGTTGAACTTGTAAGTGTCCTGCACATATGTGCTTATGTGGTTGCTTGTGTATGCTGTCTGCGATTTTAGGCTGTATACGGGGCGCAGGCCGCCGTCGCCGGCGACGGGCACATTGTAACCCAAGGAGTCGCGCAGTTCCCACTCGCGCTGGTTGTCGTTGAACGATTCGCGTTTCCACTCCACACCCCAGCGCAGGTCATTGCTGCCAAGGTAGTGCTTGCCTGTGAATGACACTGTCTGTACATCGGCTTTCAGATAGTTGCGGGCATGCTCCATGTAGCGCCCCACACCCATTGTCTGGTCGGTGTTGATTTCGTCGAGCCAGTATTCGCCCATTATGTCATATGTCTCGTCCTCGTTGGTGCGGAAAGCCGATGTCTGCAGGGTGAACTGGTGGTACTCGTTGGGGGTGTAGTTCGCGGATGCTGCTCCAAAGAAGGTGCGGAATATGTCGCTCTCCCATCCGCCGAAGTAGACCTTGAACTGTTTTACATCCTCAAGTGTACCGAACGAGGTGGTGCGGTCGCTTGGGGTGAAGTTGTATTTGTTCTGCGATATGTTGCCAATGACGCTCACGTTCAGTTTGTCGGTTATTCGCCAGTCGATGAATGCCTGGTAGTCGATGAAGCTTGGCTTGTACTCGCCCTTTGTGTCGAACGTGCCAAAGAGATAGCTGTTGCTCTTGTAACGTACTGAATTTGTTATGCTCACCTTGTTGTTTCCCCAACCCACGTATGCGCTTGCGCCAAGCAGGCTGGCCGAAACCGTACTCTCGAATTCACGTGGCTTGCGGTAGGTGACATCGAGCACCGATGACATCTTGTCGCCATACTTGGCCTCGAAACCTCCGGTGGAGAATGAAACGGCGCTGACCATGTCGGGGTTGAGGAAGCTGAGTCCCTCCTGCTGTCCGGCACGTATGAGCAGTGGTCTGTATACCTCTATGCCGTTTACATACACACTGTTCTCGTCGAAATTGCCGCCGCGCACGTTATATTGCGAACTGAGCTCGTTGTGCGAACTCACACCCGCCTGCGATTTTATAAGGTCCTCAATGGCACTGCCGCTTGCCGATGGCTGCAGGCGCAGCTTGCCGGGCAGTTCAATCTTCTGCGTGCTGCCCATCTGCTTCTCGCGGTCTACAACATCCACCTGTTGCAGCGAAATGTTCAAAGACGGCAACATTACATTTACAATGATTGTATCTGCGGGGTTCTTGAATGTGCGTTTGCGCGTCTGGTAACCGACCATCGAGTATATGAGCGTTAGGCTATCCCTGCTCTCGCAAGTGAGGGTATAGTAGCCGTTGAGGTCGGCAACTGTGCCTTTGGCCTCGCCCTGCACACCAATGCTGGCTACCTCCACAGGATTGTGGTTCTCGTCGGTGATGCGTCCTTTGAAGGTAACCTTCTGTGCAGCAACTCCGGCGATGATGGCGAAAAGCATCAACAGTGTCGTGTATATCCTCAATCTCATTCGCTGGTTCTTTTATATATTCTTTCTAATAACGCGTTTTTCCCTATAAACGTATGCGAGAGTGCTTTTTTATTTTTAGGCTTGTGCACGGTGTGCTCATTGTCTTGGTAAAGGTAGTGAAATAATGGAAATAAATTACTACCTTTGTCGTACTTTGCAGCAAAGCATGTTGAATATGGAAAAGAAAGATGTTTATATATTGGCCATTGAGTCGTCATGCGATGACACTTCGGCTGCGGTGATGAGAAACGATGTCGTGCTGTCTAATGTTACGGCAAGCCAAGCTGTACATGAACAGTATGGCGGTGTTGTGCCCGAACTTGCATCGCGTGCCCATGAGCAGAATATTGTTCCCGTTGTCGATGCCGCGCTCAAAAGGGCGGGTGTGGAGAAGGAGCAACTCAGTGCAATTGCTTTCACCCGCGGCCCGGGCCTTATGGGTTCATTGCTTGTGGGTGTCTCATTCGCAAAGGGATTGGCGGCTTCGTTGCGTATTCCCATGATTGAAGTGAACCACTTGCAGGGGCATATCCTGGCACACTTCATCAAGGAGGATGGGGTAGAGCACCGCGCCCCCGAGTATCCGTTCCTGTGTCTCATGGTGTCGGGCGGTAACTCGCAGATTGTGAAGGTGAACAGCTATAAGGAGATGGAAATCATTGGTCAGACTATTGACGATGCTGCCGGCGAGGCCATGGACAAGTGCGCCAAGGTTATGGGCTTGGGCTATCCCGGTGGTCCAATCATTGACCGCCTTGCACGTCTGGGTAACCCCGAGGCATATAAGTTCAGCAAGCCTCATATTCCCGGTTTCGATTACAGTTTCAGTGGCTTGAAAACCTCGTTCCTTTATACCCTGCGCAAGCTTGTTGCCGAGAACGAGAACTATGTCGAGGAGCACAAGGAGGATTTGGCAGCGTCGTTCGAGGCAACTGTTGTGGCTGTGCTCATGGATAAGCTCTACAAGGCATCGAAGGCTTTGGGTATCAAACGTATTGCCCTGTCGGGCGGCGTGTCGGCAAATACGGCGCTTCGTCAGGCCTATGCCGACTATGCCAAGCGTTACAAATGGGATATATTCATTCCAAAGTTCGGTTTCACAACCGACAATGCTGCAATGATTGGAATTGTGGGTTATTACAAGTACCTTGAGGGAGGTTTCTGCGCAATGGATTTGCCTGCATTCTCACGTACCACAATATAATATATAATGTATATGTCTTGCCCCAATGATGTCCATGTCTTGGCAGAAAGGCTTGTTGCTCTGCTCAATGAGCACTCGCAGACTATTGCAACGGCCGAGAGTTGTACCGGTGGTGCAGTATCGCAGGCTCTGACATCGGTTGCCGGTTGCTCGTCGGTGATGCGTGGTGCTGTGGTGGCCTATCATAACGATGTGAAAAGCGGAGTGCTTGGGGTGTTGCCCGGTACGTTGGCGACAGTGGGCGCGGTGAGCGAAGATGTTGTGTGTCAGATGGTTTGCGGCGTGGCACGCCTGATGATGGCCGACTGTGCCATTGCAACATCGGGTATTGCCGGGCCTGGTGGCGGAACGGCCGAAAAACCTGTCGGCACTGTATGGGTGGCGGTGAAAGCGGGTGACGTAGTGAAGGCGAAAAAACTGCAGTTGTGCGATGCAGGCCGTTTGCAGAACGTGGCCAATGCGACGTATGAAGCTCTGCGTTTTATGTATGAAACGCTGCTTGAGGTAAAATGATGACATTGTGGTCGTCTATTTTGCTAAAAAAGAAAAATAATTATGTTTTTGTTTGCAAGGTTGTGTAAAATCGTATATCTTTGCACTCTGTTTTGAGTAGGTATCAAAAGAATAACAAAAAAATATATAGAGATGTCTAAGATTTGTCAAATCACCGGTAAGAAAGCTATGGTGGGTAACAATGTTTCACACTCAAACAGAAAGACAAAGCGTCTTTTCAATGTGAACTTGTTCAAGAAGAAATTCTTCTATGTAGAAGAGAATTGTTGGATTCAGTTGCGCGTGAGTGCAGCGGGGTTGAAAACTATTAACCGAGTAGGTCTCGATGCAGCTTTGAAGGCTGCTGTCAAGAATGGCCACATTACTTGGGACGAAGTTAAAGTACTCGATTAATTAAAGGAGGAAAGCAGTATGGCTAAGAAGGTAAAAGGAAATCGTGTTCAGGTAATCCTTGAGTGCACTGAGCAGAAGAACAGCGGTGTTCCAGGTATGTCACGTTACATCACCACAAAGAACCGCAAGAACACAACTGAGCGTTTGGAGTTGAAGAAATACAACCCATATTTGAAGAGAGTAACTGTTCACAAAGAAATTAAGTAATAAGAGATGGCTAAGAAAGCAGTGGCAACCCTCCAGACAGGTGATAAGGAGAAGTTTGTAAAGGTTGTAAAATTGGTTAAATCACCTAAGACCGGTGCTTATATGTTCTCTGAGGAGATGATGCCTCAGGCAAAAGCAGACGAGGCTTTGAAGAAGTAATTACAGCCGTGAGGCTATGAATATAAAGGAAGGACAACGCAAAAGTTGTTCTTCCTTTTTTTGTTACGCTTTCAGCCACTTGTGTTTAGCAAGGCTGTAGATTGGCAAAAGTGGAATTAACAGCGGGCGCTGTTTTATGTAGGCTTGGAATGCCGGATTGTTGCCGTACGTCTCCTGTTGGCGCAGTTCGAGCCGCCGCGCTCCGCTGAACATTACGTATATGATTCCTGTGTACCCCAACGATGTTATAATCCATTGCCATGGTGTGCAATCGGCGCCAAAGCATATGATGAAGCTGCCGCTCCACAGGAGTATCTCACCAAAATAGTTAGGGTAGCGTACAATGCGATAGAGTCCTGTGCTGACGAACTGTTTCGGGTCTCTTTTCTTTGCAATGCTCTTCTGTGCGTCGGCAATTGTTTCAATTAGGAAACCTATGAATCCAACCGTTGTGCCTGCCCACACCCATGCTGTGCCAATGTCTGCTCCTTTGCTTAGGTTGTATAGATAGAATGTGATGGGGCTTATTTGTCCCACATATAACAAAGCGCATGAAAACCAAATCAAGAACATTGTATGCAGGGGCTTCTGCTCTTTGCTGTCGGGTTGGTATAGAATTTGCCTATACGATGTCGACTTCTTCTCTCGCGCGAACAGGTAGCCGGCAAGGCGTATGCCATAGATAAATAATGTACTGCAGAATATTGCTGCTGGTAGGGTGATGATGTCGGTAAAGATTGTTGTTATTGCAACTGCCAATGCGGCAATGGAGAGTCCGTAGCCAATGCTGAAAAAATAGATGAAGTAAATCCATCCTACAGCCGATGCGGCAAGTGATACCGCTAAAAGTATCCAAAGGTATGTCATTGCTTTGCTTTTCTTGTAATAACAAAGAATGGATACTTTGGGTTGTTGCGTTAGGGGAATTCTTGAGGTCGTGTTGTTTTGTTTCCTTGAATTCTGATATAGAATTCATATTGGTTTGTATAACAGGTCGAAACCATATAGATTTCGGCCTGTTTTTTCGCTTTCTTTATTTTTATTCTTTAGACAGGAAACCTGCCATTTTTCTTAATGTGTCGGCATGTTTGTGGCTTAGGATGAATTCGTCAAAATCTCCGTATGCGCAGCGGTATCCGAAGATGTATTTGATTCCGTTGATAATA
Organism: Bacteroidaceae bacterium; assembly: GCA_045650605.1. Taxonomy (GTDB): domain Bacteria; phylum Bacteroidota; class Bacteroidia; order Bacteroidales; family Bacteroidaceae; genus HGM04593. Next base: position 25,571 of record JAZRRI010000042.1, read on the forward strand.
CGTTTGTACCAAGGGAATGGCTTGAGGTGTATTGTTATGTATATATCTTTCAATTCGTCGTCTTTTCTGAGTGTGATTTGATGCTCAATGCTTTCGCAGTCGCAAAGCATGAATTCGATATCTTTGAGTTCTTCTTTTTTCATAGTTGTATGTTTTTAAAGGTGAAAAGTGAATGTCAAAAGTAGAAGCCTGTTTGTTTTAAGTTTGCTTCGCTTTTTGTTGCTTTGGATGTTTTTTTATTTGTAATAATATAGATGTTGGTCCAAGATTATTTTAACCCCCTCGGATTTTGGGGTCAGCGGATATTCCCGGTTGGTATGGCCATAATCAAGAATAAAGAGTGGCCAGTCTATACATAAAGAACTCGATATCCCCCACGCCTCTGAATTGAGTTCTAAAAGCCTTTATTTTTGCATTGAACGACTCGGCAGAT
>JAZRRI010000043.1:0-6976 GCA_045650605.1 Bacteroidaceae bacterium
GTTCGACAATGCTTGCAGCAGTTGGTTACACGTAGCGCAGGCGAAGTTTGCGCCGTGTAGGTTGCGATAAGCAAGGATTGTCAAAGGATCTCTGAATCCGCGTATAATGAGATTCCTCACACAAGGTTCGGAATGACAAAACACGCTAAATTTTAGTATTAACCCTTATATCGAACTCACCTTAATTAAACACCACTACATAGCCATTAAGGTAGGTTGCAAACAGCAGCCACAGCATGTAGGGGACATTCAGGAATGCAGCCAGGCGGTTCTGGCCGTAACACCCCACCACATAGGCCGCTACAGTGAGGAACAGAGCCAACAGCACCACAAGCGCCAACACTGGCAGCTGCATATAGAAGAAACAGAAACTCCACAGGAGATTAAGGAACAGTTGGAGCAGAAACATTATAAGCAGCATCCACGAGGCCGACGTGTGCCGCCCCCACACAAGACCGACCGAAACACCCATGAGAATGTAGAGCACACCCCAAACCACAGCAAACACATTGCCCGGGGGTGTCAATGCCGACTTATTGAGCAACGGATACCATGTGGACATTGACTCGCGTTGCAGCAGCGAGGAGACATACCCCACAAGCAACGACAGGACGACAAACTTCAGTACAGACAGGAATGTTCTTGTTTTCATTTTACAAAAGAGTTGATATAAAGAAATTGGTGGCCGGCACACATGCCAACCACCAATTAAACATTTATTGCGCTCTTTTGTTTGCCGGCGACGCAAGATCTGCATCATTCGGCCGCGCCCTGCTGCTCGTCCTGCTCCTGCGCAGCCTTCTTCTGCTCCTCGCGGATGCGTACAACCTCGTTTATCTGCGAGTCGGAATAGTATGGCACTTTGCCCGACGGCACATATTTGCTCGACGAAGAGAGGTGCGTATCCTGGTCGTCGAAGAAGATGTGGGCACCGAAAGCCTTCAGCAACTCGTCCTTGCGCAGGCCACCAAGGAAATAGGCCTCATCGACATACACACCCCACTTGCGCAATGTCTTTATGACACGGAAGTGCGACGGGAGACTGCGCGATGTAACAATGGCAAGGCGCAACGGCGAGAGTTCTATTGAAGTGGGCAGCGACTCCTGAATCTGCGACAGTTTCTTGAGCAGATTGGCAAAAGGTCCCTCTTTCAACGGAATGTCGGCATTCTCCTTCTCGTATTTGTAGAAGGCATCGAAGCCCTCGCGCTTGAAGCGGCACTCCGACTCGTCGGAGAATATCACCGCGTCGGCATCAAAGGCAATCTTCACACGGCTCTCCTCGGGGTTGAAATCGGTTGGTGGTGCGTAGATGAGCGCCGACGCACAGATACCCGAATCCATCACGCGCTGCACATCGCCCTCGTCCTTGGAGAGGAAAAGGTCAATTGAAAATGCCTTGAGGTACTTTGAGAGCGACTCGCCGCCCGAGAGTGCCACGCGGGTGATTTCGAGGCCATACATGTCGAGCGACTTGAGCATGCGCATACCTGTCTCGGGGCTGTTGCGCGACATTACCACAACCTCCACAATGGGGCGGTTGGCCTGTTTGTTGAGTTCGAGAAGGCTCTTCACAAGGTAGAAGGCAGTTCCGCGCTCAAGCGGCTCGTCCTCGTGCTCCTCCTGGTACTGGCGGTAACGTGCCACGCCATACTTCTCAAATATTTCATTCTCGGCTTCAAGGTCAAAAAGCGCTCGCGAAGAGACGCCGATGACCAGCCTGCCATCCAAAGTTTCCATATAGTGTTTTTATTAAGAGACGCGAAAATAGTGTTTTTTTCGTCACAAGTCAACAAATCTCCAACAAATAATGTTCCGCAACGGGTCATGTAATAACAAGCGGGACTATCGTTGCCTGTTCCTGTCGACATATACCAGGCCTGCCAGAATGAGAGCGGCGCCTGTTATGGCAATCCATGTAACGCGCTCGCCAAGCACAAGAGCCGAAGAGAGAATGGCTATCACCGGGTTAAGATAGAGAAAATTTGTGGCACGCACCGTTCCCAAGCGCGCAAGGCACCAGTTCCAGCCCAAGAAGCAGAGCATTGATGCCACAATGCCAAGAAAAAGGATGTTGCCCCACACGGCTGCGCCACCGTCAATTACTATGCCTATGTTTATTCCGCGCCAAAGGAGCAAAGGAAGAATGGTGAGCAGGCCATAGCCGAAGACCTTGCGGGTGATGAGCATATTGTCGTACCGTGCACCCAGATGCTTTATCAGCAGTGAATAGAGCGCCCAGCAGAGACAGGCCGCGAGTGCAAGCACGTCGCCGAGCGGCGACAACTTGAGCACGAAATTGCCGTTGAACACCACTAAAGCCATTCCTGCCAAAGCCACCAAAGAGCCCGCTACACCGGCCTTTCCAAGCCGTTCGGCAGGATAGCGCCATCCCACAATAAGTGCCGTCACCAACGGTGTGAGACAAACGATGAGCGAGACGTTGGAGCAGTAGCCATAGGCAAGCGCATAGTTCTCCACAATGAAATAGAGCGAACCGCCGGTGACACCAAGCAGCAGTGCTGTGAGTTCATCCTTGACATTGTCAAGGAACAGACGACGCCCTGCAAACGGAAGCATGAGCAAATAGGCAATTACGAAGCGCAGGGTAAAAATCTCATCGGGACGCAGGCCGGCGTTTATGAGCACCTTTGTCTGCACAAAGGTACAGCCCCACACCACCACAATGAGGAATGCGGCAATGTACACCCAAAGTGAAGGGTTGGGCTGCGGTCTGTTGCTCATAGACTACGTGCGGACTTACTTACCGGCCTCAAGTTTATCCGACAGTTCCTGAGCGCGCTGCAGTGCAAGGTGTATGTCGCTGCATACGTTCTCGGCACCAACCAGTTTCACAATGCCACCCTTGCGCAGTGACTTCTCCACATTGTCGTGGACACCCGAGAGGATGACAGTCCTGCCCTCCTTGTGCGAAGCCTGGATGAAGATTTCGAGGTTATGCAAGCCTGTAGCATCAATGAAGGTAACCTTACGCATGCGGATGATACGTATTGGCATGGCATCGGTGTTGCGTGTGAGCTCGTCGAACTTGTTTGCGATACCGAAGAAGAACGGTCCTTCAATCTCAAACACCTCGGCACCCGCAGGGATGGTGAGCACCTCGTCGTTCTCGCCATCGTTGTGCACACCCATCTCGTTACGCATAACAGAGATATGCGCACTGCCCATAGCACGTCTCATGAACAGCACGATTGCCATTACAAGGCCAACCTCAATTGCCAATGTAAGGTCGAAGAAGACAGTGAGCAACAGTGTCACGAAAAGCACGCTTGTACCCGACATTGAGCTCTTGCACATTGACACAATTGTTCTCCAGCCGCTCATGTTGTACGACACCATCACAAGCACGCCGGCAAGGCAGCACATTGGGATGAGCTTTACAAGGCTACCCAGGAAGAGGAGCACAAGCAGCAGCACAAGTGTGTGGACGATACCGGCAACGGGAGTGCGGCCGCCGTTGTTTATGTTTGCCATTGTGCGGGCAATTGCACCTGTGGCAGGGATACCGCCGAAGAATGGAGCAACGATGTTTGCCACACCCTGGCCAATGAGCTCGGTATTCGAGTTGTGGCGGTCACCAATCACACCATCGGCAACCATGGCCGAGAGCAGTGACTCTATTGCACCCAGCATTGCAATTGTAAATGCCACGGGAGCGAGCTCCTGCATTGCGCCGAAGAGAGTCTTACCCTCGGGGAGCGAAGGAACGGTGAACGGTGGGAGACCCTCGGGCAACTCATAGAGGTCACCGATTGTCTTTATGCTTGTAACACCGGCATACTCGCGCAACACCCATGCAATGAGTGTCATCACCACAATGGCAAGGAGCGAGCCGGGGATTTTCTTCGAGAATTTTGGTGTGAGGGCAATGAGCACCACGCTGAGGATACCCATACCGGCACTCCAATAGTCAATCTTTGTAATGTTCTGGGCATAGCACACCCACTTGTCGACAAAGTTCGCCGGCACGCTCTCAATGCCAAGACCAAAGAGGTCGTTAATCTGCGTAGAGAAGATGGTTATTGCAATACCGCCTGTGAAACCTATGATGATTGGGTAGGGCATGAACTTGATTACAGTTCCAAGACGGCACAAACCCATTATAACAAGAATTATACCGGCCATAACGGTAGCCAGGGCAAGACCGGCGATACCATACTGCTGTATAATGCCATAGATGATTACGATGAACGCACCTGTGGGGCCGCCTATCTGCACCTTGGAACCGCCGAGCAACGAAATAAGTACACCGGCAATGACTGCGGTCATCAATCCCTCGGCAGGGCCCACTCCACTGGCAATACCAAATGCAATGGCAAGGGGAATGGCAACGATACCTACGATAATACCGGCCATAACGTCGGCCGAGAACTTCTCACGTGAGTAACTTTTCATCGCATCGATGAACTTGGGATGAAAATCAATGATGTTTTTTGCTTTCATTATGATGTGTCTGTTTGTTTTTCACAGCAAAAAGAACCTTGTCAAGCGGCAATGGAATGCCCACTTTCACAAACGGCGTGCAAAATTACAAAAAATATAGGTTTTAACATCTTTTATGTATTTATAATTTTCATCCGCAGTGCAATATTTAACAATTCAAGGCACTGAAAAAAGAAAAGCGCCCCATGAAAGAGGCGCTTCAAGTTTACAGACAGAGGTTGCTGCATCACTCCTTTGTCACGTTCACAGTGAATGTCTGGAACGGGAACTCCAGTCCCTCCTTGGGGAATGTCTCATAGACCTTTTTGTTGAGGTCGAACTTTATTCCCCAATAATCGGCCTGGTTGCACCACATGCGCACTGTAATATCAATTGAACTTGCAGCAAGTTCACCCAGCTCCACAAATGGAGCTGCAGGGTCATTCAGCACACGCGGGTCCTCGGCAATAAGTTTCAGCAGCACAGCCTTGGCCTTCTCAAAATCATTGCCGTAGCTTATTGAGAATGTCATGTCGAGACGGCGCTTGGGCTCGCGCGAATAGTTGTTTATGATACCTGTTGAAACTGCGCCGTTAGGCAAAAGGATAATCTTGTTGTCCGGGGTTGCAACAACGGTATTGAAAATCTGTATCTGTTTTACTGTACCGGCCACGCCTTGCGCCTCAATGTAGTCACCCACCTTGAAGGGGCGGAAAAGCAGAATCATTACACCGCCGGCAAAGTTCTGCAACGTGCCGCTCAATGCCATACCAATGGCAACACCGGCCGATGCAAAGATGGCAATGAACGATGATGTGTCGATACCAAGGACACCTATAATCATAAGTATCAACATAATCATCACAACAACATCTATAATGCTTACAATAAAGCCTCTTACAGATTCATTGTCAACATGCTTGGCCATAATGAGCTTTAGCAGATTGACTACGCGTTTGAGCACCCAACGACCCACGAACCAAATGAGCAGTACCTTGATAATCTTTACCGTAAATGAGAGGACAAGAGTTGTTATGGCCTCTTTGATTTCATCGGGGCTCATGCCGGAAATTGTCGACATCATCTCGTGGAAGCCCACTGTTGCCGTCGTGTCGGCAGCAACCTCGTTCAGGAATTGGAAAGGAAACATAATTGATTGATTTTAATTTAAAACCCGGAAACCTATTATATTGCGTTCAAAATCTGCTTTGCGGCATTCTTGGTGTCCACCTTGGTTATCACACGCTCTACAATGCCATTACCGTCAATGACAAAGGTGGTGCGTATTATGCCCATGTACACCCTGCCGGCCATCTTCTTCTCGCCATACACGCCAAAAGCCATTATAGTGCTCTTGTCTACGTCGGCAACAAGCGGGAAGTTGAGTTGCTGTTTCTCCTTGAAACGTTGGTGCGATGCAGCGCTGTCGGCGCTTATGCCCACCACGGCATAACCCGCCGCCACAAGGTCATCCATACCGTCGCGCAGAGAGCAGGCCTCGGCCGTGCAGCCGGGAGTGCTGTCCTTGGGATAGAAATAGACCACAAGCCTGCGGCCGGCATAATCACTCACTCTCTGTTCATTGCCCTGCTCGTCGATTCCAAGAAAATCGGGAGCCTTGTCACCTATGTTAAGCATAATATCACTTTATTATTTCTGTTTTCAAAATCCTCACATCCTCCAACGGGCGGTCGTTGCCGTCGCATGGCGCTGACTGAATCCTCTCCACAACCTCCAGCCCGCCAATGACCTCGCCAAAGACAGTGTACTCGCCATCGAGGTGCGGTGTACCGCCCACAGTCGTATAAACCTCCTCCTGCTCGGGGGTTATCACAAGTTCCCTGCCTGTGCGTTGTTTGAAGAACTCCTTGTAGCTCTCCAGTTGCTCTTTTGTATATACCTTGCCCCAAACAATGTAGAACTGGCTTGCCGATGAAACCTTCGCGGGGTTCACGTCATCGCCCTCGCGCGCAGCGGCAAGCACACCGCGACGGTGAAAATGCAAATCGGGCATAAACTCGGGCTCAATGGTATATCCAAGGTCGCCCTCGCCAAGCAAAGCACCCGGCGCGGCATTCTTTGATGTGGGGTCACCACCCTGTATCATGAAATCCTGTATCACACGGTGGAAAAGCAGCGAGTCATACCGGTGCTCCTTTACCAGCCTTATGAAATTGTCGCGGTGCTTGGGCGTCTCGTCATAAAGGCACAAGTCTATAATACCGGCTGTAGTGTGCATGCGCACAGTGACATCCTTTGGCGCACCGCAAGCAACAAGCAAAAGAACGGCAACTGCGTATAGTAGTTTTTTCATAGTAATAACTTCTTACATTTTCGGCAAAGTTATAAAAAAATGTGGAAGAGGCAACATTTTCCTCTTCCACATATAAAATAACGTGAGTTCGATATAAGCTAAATCGAATCGCGAACCTGTCATCCCGACAGAGCGTAGCGACGAGGGATCTCTGAATCCGCGTATAATGAGATTCCTCACACAAGGTTCGGAATGACAAAATACGCTAAATTTTAGTAT
>JAZRRI010000044.1:0-23340 GCA_045650605.1 Bacteroidaceae bacterium
TAAATTTATATCGCCAAGTTTTTTATAGAGCAAAAATTGGATGTTTATTTATTTTTCAAGGGCACATAGCGGGCTATGTAACTGCGAAAAAGAAAGAAACAGACGTTTTTGAATATAAAAAACGGCGAAATGACAGACTGCTATAAGAAAATATTTTTTAGAAATTTAAACAGCTTCTTATTTTAACACACGCAAATTATAATCTATTATGGAAGAGATAAAAGGACGCTATTGCAAGGATTGCGTCATATATTCAAATACATTGGAGAGTGATGCCCGCAGCATCATATACGGTTTTGTCAATCATCGCATGTTCGAGGGCAGCAAGATAAGGATAATGCCCGATGTGCATGCCGGTAAGGATATTGTGGTAGGCTTTACAGCACCATTCAGGGATTGCGTCAACCCGGACCACATTGGTGGCGACATTGGATGCACCGTAAGTACAACAATCACATCTACACCGGTGAATGCAGACAATTTTGCCGAGCTTGAGTCCCAGATACGCCAACAGGTAAAGTTCGGCATGACACAGCAGGAGCATGTTGTCTTCAAGAGCTCGGAGTTCTATTCGTTCCTCAAGAAACGTTTGAACGAGGCGAGAATTGCATGGCCCGACTATGTTGAGCTTGCCGATGTTACTGAGCGAGGTATAGACAAGCTTCTTGCCCGTGTGGAGATGAATGCAAAGACATTCTTCTGTCAGATAGGTTCAGTAGGTAGCGGAAACCACTTTGTTGAGATTGGTACCACCCCCGATGGCAACTATGCGATAACAGTGCATTGCGGAAGCCGTAACTTTGGACAGAAAGTGTGGAAATACTGGCATAAGGTGGCGCATAATCCAACCTTCAATCATCCTTCGGTTGGTTACCTTGCCGGAGAACTGATGAAAGGATACATTACCGACATGGTTATTGCGCAGGCATATGCCGAGTTCAATCACATCATTATCCATCGTCTGATTATTGATATTTTCAGAAGAATATGTAATGGTGTGGATGTCAAGGAGCAGATTGTGACAACCCACAATTATATCGACTTCAAGAGCCGCATGATGCGCAAGGGTGCTGTTGCTTCAATCGAGGGTGAGAAACTGGTTATTCCCTTCAACATGCGTGACGGCTTGATTATCTGCAGCGGCAAGTCTAACCCTGAATGGAACTGCTCGGCTCCACATGGCGCTGGACGACTGGTATCACGCTCAATGGCTAAAGAACTTATTGACATTGAAGAGTACCGTGCATCGATGGAGGGTATCTATTCCACTTCGGTGCAGACAGATACCATCGACGAGAGTCCTATGGCATACAAGGACCCAAAGGAGATTCTTGAGGCGATTAAAGATACTGTTGATGTGCTCTATTTTGTGAAGCCTGTCATCAACATGAAGAGCCGTAGCGACGAGCTTGCAACCGACGAGGAGCAGGATTGATACCGGTTCTCTTGAGTATGGATATTTGTAAAACTTTGGTCCAGCGCTGTCACGAAGCGTAGATGGAATCGTAGCCACAAGGAATATAGTACTTTCCGGTCGTGAACGGCAGTACTCACTGTTCTTTGCCAAATCTTTTTTAGTATCGTAAGTTGGCTGCCTTGTCGGAAGACGGCAAGAACTCCACGCAGTGGTTAGAAGATGGAGTGAGGAGAGGATGGACGCATCCTCTCCTTAATTTATTGATAGATGGTTTCGGAAAATATGATTGATTGAATCAACCGGATATGTATTGCCAGTAGTCAGGAAATTGAGGTGTACCTGATGGGTTGCCCTCGTGAATATGCAACCTTCTCTTAAACCGGGACGTGAGCACCTATGTTGGGCGCTCGCGTCTGTTGTTTTTGTTTGTTGTCATTGTCAGAAGCCTTTACTGAACAGCTCAACCATCCAAAGGCTGCATGTTGTGGTGTGGTCGGCCGGAATGGATGACTGATCCAAGGTTACAATATCTTTACCGAAGGCTTTGAGGATTGCGAGACTGTTCTCATGGGGAACAACCATGTCAAGCGGCGAGTAGTGGAGTTTCATAGGGTGTAAGGGAACCCATCCTTTGGTGAGGTCATTTTTCTCAAGGCATTGGTAGAGTGCTTTGCAGATGGCGGATTCCTTGTCCAGCATTTCGGGACTCAGGATGTCTGTGAGATATATCTCGTTGTCAGCAAGGTTTGCATCTATTGTTTTTCTTACCTTGTCTATGAACACCTGGTTGATGGCCGCAGTGTTGTATTCCTTGCTTGCAATCATTCTTTCAATTTCATCTTTGACAGCGAGGTAGTTCTGTGAGTAGGCCATCTCTTCGGTGAACCCGTCCATTATGTCCGGGTATGAGTCGAACATTGTCTTCATGACTATTGGAAACACAACCGGATATACCACTTTGCCGTCAGCAAGGTATTTGTCTATGGTTACCACCGGACTATATGGACCTGATGAGCAGTTTGTTGATGCAAAGTTCCACTTTGTGGCAAGCTCAAGGTTTGTATCCAGATACTTGTGCACGGCAATGGCATTGGCTGCACCCTGTGACGCACCGGCAAGGTATAGCTTCCATCCCTGTGACATGCCGCACTTTCCTTTCTCATTGAACAGGTCATATCCTGCAGTCAGCGCATCCAATGAGTTTATGGCACATACGTCGTGGTTAAGGTATGGGTGTGGCAACTCCTTGGTTATGCCGTAGCCTATGTAATCGGGCATTATGGTGAGGGTGTTACCTGTTATGAACATCTCAAGAGCGAAACTGTTGCTTGGAGCCTCGGCATCACTTGTGATGGTGTAGTGCTCCATCAGGCATATGTTGTCGGGTTTCAGGTCGTTCCATACTCCACCATCAAAGTATCCTAACCAGAACGCTACTGCCGAGAGGGTGATGGGGTTACCCTTTACGTCAGTGCTGGGGTACAGGAATGTTGTCTTGCGGAATCCCAATGCGATGTCGTTTTTGCCCAACTCTTGTTTAAGGGCACTCTCCCGCATGGCAATGGCGCCTGTCAAGGGTTCCTTGAATGCTGCATACTCCTCGGGGATGCCTAAGAGGAAAAGGCTCATGGGAAGCTGTGTGTCACTCTTTACCTCGTATGATGCCACCGGTCCGTTGCCGGGAAATTCCTGGTTCCCGTCAGGAGTGCATGCCGTTGAAATGATTGTCATCATCAATGTGATGATGGCAAGCAGATTTAATCTCTTTTTCATGTAGTTTCTTTTTAGTCGTTATTATTTTTATCTATCAGTGAAGACAAGATGAGCACCGGTCAAAGTGCTCATCTGTCATATCTTTACTTTATGAAAACTTTCTTTCCATCAATTATGTACAGACCTTTATTTGGTTTCTCAACTTCCCTGCCCTGTAAATCGTAGATAGTTTTCACCTTTCCGTCTTCACCTTTCACCTCCTCTATTGCGCTTGGATTAGTCGATTTGATGGGGTAGAATGGTGCGTCGTCTGTGAACTTATATGTTCCGTTGCTTGCCCAATCGAGTGAGAAGCGCACGAAACGCATCACAAAACCATCATGAACGCCGTTCTCCTCATAATATACACCAAGTGTACCGTCGGGGAGTACTACGGCTGCGCTGTAGGCCGAACCGCGTGGACAGATGGTCTTTGGTGTGCCGAATGTCGCGCCTTCGTCGGTAGAGAGCGCAATACTCACATTCTGGCGACTGCTGTGGTTTGGCAGTGTCTGGAAGGCAATATTCCAAGGGTTGCCCTCAACTGTTGAACACCATACCATGTATTCGCCGTCACAAGCGTTACCCGAGATACCGCTTGTGAAACGTGTCTGTGATGGCAAGTGCCATGTTTCGCCGTCATTTGATGTGTAGTTGTAGTAGTTGTAGCCGCCTGCGCGCACGCTGATGGCGAGGTCGCCGTTGTTGCGTTCAAGGGTCTTTGGCTCATCGGCACTGCTTGTGCCGCTTGTGCCGCTTACGTACCAACTCTGTCCGCCGTCTTTGCTCATGAAGAAGTAGAAGTGCTGGCTGTTGTCGGCCTGGCGGTTAACGAAACTTGAAACAAGGGTTCCGTCACGCTTCTGGAGTGCAGCACCAGAACCCGAGAATCCGCTCTTCCAGGTCTTTGTTTTCGGGTTAGAGCAGTTCGCACCAAAAAGCGTGTCGGTGTGGTCAACCGGTGTCTCCCATGTCTCACCGTTGTCGCGGCTGATGATGGTCTTCCAACGTGGAGGCTGTGCTGCTGTTCCTGCAAAGAAACCGTGGCCGTATGTACCGGCACTTGTCATGATACCGATAATCTCACCGTTCTCGCGGTTTGTAACGATTGAGGCATCGCCGTGGCCATAGTTGCCACCGGTCTCTGTTGTGCCGGCAACGGTTACTGGATTACTCCATGTCTTGCCAAGGTCGTCCGAGTATTGTGCAACAAGGTAACAGTGGTTAGGCAGGTCGGCACCGTGTGCCTTGCGGTCATCAGTGAGTGTTACCAGGCGCTTGCCATCCTTTGTTACAGTTATTGACGGGATACGGTAGTAGCGTGAGCCTTTATCCATTGGCATGAGCACAGCACCCTCTGAAAGGAATATTGTAACACTGTGTGCCGGGTTACCATTCTCTTCGGCAATCTCCTTGCTGTCAATTGTGTAGGCTGTGATATTTGCATCAACAGTATTGCCTTCTTTGGCTGTCTCTGCAATGTCGTATGTAATCCACAGATAGTGGTCGCCCGGTAGAAGTGTCTTATTGCCGGTGATGGTGAATGTGCCGTCGGCTGCAAGTGTGACGGTCTCGCCGAACTGCTCGCCGTTCTCCTCGCGCCAGGTCATCTTCTTCTCCGGGTCGACAAACAGTTCGCGTGAGTTTGTCGCAAAATATGCCTTGATGTTTGTGATATCTTTCTTGTCTGTTCCGTTGAATGAACCCTTCACACCCTGGAACTCAACACCGCCTTCGAGTCCGCTGATACGGATTGTAGAACGCACGACAGGTTGGTCGGTGTTGCCGATACCGGTGCTTATCTTACCCTGTACTACATTCGAGGATGAGAACTCGGCAAGTGCGTTGGTTACATCAACCTCGTCGAAACGCCAGAGCGATGCACCATCGGCCTCGGCACTCCAGCGTACAATCACTGCATTGGCCTCCTGTGCGTGCAACTCGACAGCGTTGTCCTTGATGATGAAGAAACCATGGGCACTCTGTATGTTGTAGATGTAGTTTGGCTCGCTAACGACACCGAATGATGTTGAACCGCCGGTACCTGCACCTGCAGTACCGAAATACTCGCCCTTGTAGTTCTTGATGGCAAGCTTGCCGTCCTTCTCCCAGAAACTCCATATGCGGTCGGCACTGAATGTCTTATCAGCGAAACGGAGCTTATCCATGTCGTTGTCATAATAGATTACTTTGCCGGCGCAGTATGCCTTTGATGATGCACTTGCAATATAGTACCAGTGCTCATTGCCTTGGGTACTGATAGAAGGTGCTTCAATTTTGTCCTCCTTTATCTTTACAGTGAAGTTTGTCAACACAACACCGTTGCCGTTGCTGCCGGCAAGAGTGAACGATACAGAACTTGCTTTCAGATTTTTGTCACTGATGGTCTGTGCTGTTGTTGAAGTTGTGTAAACCTTGCCGTTCTCCATTGTAAGGTTGAGGCCGGTGTTGTGGCCGTTGTTGGCAAAGGAGAAACTGTACTCTGTAATTACATAGCCTGCCGGTGGGGTAATGGCGTATGTCGCACTGCCTGCAGTACCGGTCATCATCTGTACGTTATTGCCGCTCCAGTTCATGTTGTTTATTGTGCCGCAACCAAACTGCAACTGCGGGGTGGTGTTGCTCTTCCATACATTGTTCCAAGTTTGGTTAGCCGATGTACCACGGTATAGATTGCCATTGGTTTTGTCTATTGTATAAGTAAGCACTGATGGCAATTCGGCGATTTCGCCTGCCTCAATAATTGAAAGCTGGCAACCGCTGTCGCCACGGTCGTTACCCAATTTATCGCTGGCACTCCAGTTGTAGAGCTTGAAACTCTGTCCGTTGCCGGTCTGGTTCAGCTGTACCTCACCCGATGAGATGATGTAATATGCCGGAGTGTCGGCATAGCTTACGGTCCAACCCTTTGCAGGCTTGTTCTTTGTTGTTGTAATCTGTGTGTTGTAGTTTGCGACGGGGTTCAGGTATGAACCATATTGTCGGTTCACGATGTCATATGTGTTGTCGCCACGGTCAACGAACTTCCACATTGAAACAGCCGATGCGGCAGTGTTGTCCTTTCCAACTACGCCTGTGGCTTCACCCTCGGCGCTGAGGTAGAGGTTGTTGCTGCGCAGCGATGTGAACTGATACCAGTATTCATCATTGTCAGTGCTTGCCTTTGGCATAGCGAGAGCCTCTTTGAGAACTTCGTTGAGCTTGCCGGTCATTGCCTGAACCTCGGTTTCGGTAATGCTCTCCTTTGCAAGCAGTGCATATGCTTTCTCAAGTTCTGCATCAAAAGCCTTCATCTTTTCAGGGTCATACTGTCCCATAGCCTCGCCACGCTCCATTACAAGACCGCGTGCAATAACCTGTGAAAGGGTGTTGCGCAGTGTTGCCTGTGCATAGCGCACTTCAGCATCAGCCTCGCTTATTACAGTATATGTGTCATCTGGGAAGTCTGCATTCAAGGCCTCCTTCATTGCATTTGCCATTACAACATATCCAAGACCGCCAAGGTAATTGCTTGGGTAGAAATACTTTGTATTGGCAACATTGCCGTTGAGCAGTGGAGTGTATGTATCGACAAAACGGATGTTGCCTGTCGCAATGCTCTGCATGTAGCTGTTCAGTGCTGTAATGCGCGATGTATTTGTTGTTGCATTGTTTGTAGGTGCAAGAGCCATCAGGTAAATCTTTGATGTGGGTGACTTCTGCGCCACCTTGTCAACAAGAGCCTTGTAGCTGTTTTTTACAGTCTCAATGCTTGTATTTCCGTTGCAGTCGCCTGTACCGGTGTAGATGAAGATGGCCTTTGCATCCTTCTTCTCCACGCCTGTGTTGGCGTATGTCGCGTCTACAATCTTGCTTGTTGTGGCAATGTCGCCGCCATAACCCCAGCCTGTACCTCGGTTCTTAACGTTGCGGTTGCCAAGGAACTCCTGCCACTCACCGTTCTTGATGAACTCGTCACCGAACACCAAGACATCGTCATTACTTATTGGCAGTGCGCTGAAGTATGTGGCACGCATGCCGTGTGCGCTGCCAAGGCCGCCGTTCTGTTGTAATGCCGATGTATTGCTTGGGTAAACAGCCTCTACAGTGTAATCCTCGCCATCCTGCAGGTATTGGCAGATGGTCTCGCACCAAACCTGATAAGCTGCAGCTGTGAGGTGCAGGTTGTCGTAGCTCCACATGCCACCCTGGGCAACACCTGCGAGCTTGTCATAGAGGTCAATGTATGTGAGCCAATCAACATTCATAGTCTCTACATACTCCTTTACAATCTCGTTTGTGTGCAGCCATGTAGCCTCAACGCGGTTGCTAGTGTTGTTCTTGAGAATGCTGTAGAGGTAAATCTTTGTCTGTGGTGAGCGTGCGTGTATGCGCTCCACAATGCTCTTGACGTATGCAAGTACCTGCTCGCCGCTGAAGTTGAGTCCGCCCGATATTGCAATGTCGTTTGTACCAATCATCATGAACACCTTCTTGGGCTGTCCGTTGATGTAGCTCTCAAGATTGTTGCTCTGCTCTGTAGAGTATGTGCCCGAGTTACCACGGTTCACAATTGGCAGATATTCGCCGGTAGAGGTCTTGAATGCCTCGGGCCAGCAGTGCATGTCGGTGATGCTGTTGCCAATGAAAACGATGCTCTCGTTGTTTGTCTCAAGTACTTTGAATGAATCGTACCTGTGATTGCGGAACGGCTCGTCGGCAAACATTGTGGTAGCCGAAAGTAATCCGCAAATGAGTAATGTTAAAAGTTTTTTCATAATTTAAAATATGATTAGTTAATGGTTAATGCTGAACGTAATATCCCAGTTTATGCAAATATATATCGATTACGTAATAGTATTTATAAAATTATCCATAATTTTAGTTAAAGCCTTTTCCCTCCTTAATATAAAAAGAGATTCTTCACGTTCGTTCAGGATGACAAAGTCAATAATTTCATTCTGAGCGAAGCGAAGAATCTCTTTTTAGAAATCCTTAAGGTCATTAGTGCCTTTAAGGACTCGGTCTATTACTTTACCAATACCTTCTTACCATCAATTATGTAGATACCCTTGACCGGTTTTGTAACCTTGCGGCCGTGGAGGTCGTAAATACCTTTCACCTTTCCGCTTTGACTTGCGTCGACCGTTGGTTCCGCTTTCACATTCTCAATGCCTGTTGCATCGCCTGTCTTCATTGTGAGTGTAGAGGCATTGCTGTCGGCAGTGTAGTATGCTGTGTTTGCAGCAATTGTGCCTGAGGTACTTGTGCGTTTTGCAAACTCGCCATTGTTGAGCGTGTAGATGTTAGAACCGCTAACTGACGCGCTCTTCAGCACACCGCGCAACTGGTTCTCGGCCTCAAATGCCTCGGCCTCACCACCTACACCAATGTAGTATGTGCCGTTCTCAGCTGTCAACACGACAGGTGTATTTGCTGCAATAACGTCTGTACCACACTCGGTCAATGGAACATATTCAATGCCGTCGGCAGTCTGTGGTGCGCCTGCAGTGTAGGCCGTTACACCCTCGGGCAATGTCATCACGAATGGCATGCATACTGCTGCATACTCGTCGATTGTCAATGCAAACTCCTCAACGGGCTCAATGTACCAGAGCGATGCATCGGCATTGTTTGTCCAGGGCACAAGACGTGTGTTGTCGCCGGCAAGGTGAAGGCCTGTGTGGCTACCTGTCTTGTTCTGGCATATGATTGAACTCAAACCTGCGCTTGTGCTCTCAATCTTCCACTTTCCGGCAGCAGCGTTGTCTGTTGTCACAATAGGCTGTGTCTCGTTTGCACCGAGAGGTCCCAGCATGTACTGGTAGTTACCGTTGTAGAGGTAGTACTCCTTGTCATTGCCGGTAGGCAGGAATGTGAACAGTTGGTTAGCGTTCTTTACATTTGAAGCTGCTGTTGATACGCGGCTTGCCTCGGGATTCATGTAGAGTGTTGCGTTGCTGCGCTCGGAGTTGCGTATGCGGTACCATTTGCCGGCCTCGACCTCAAGACGTGGAAGGTTGGCAATGGCTGCATTGATAGCCTCGTATGCAGCGTATGATGGAGTAGCCTTGTATGCTTCGATGAGCTCAACCACAGCATCGAGGGATTTGCCGTCTACGGAACCTACATAAACAGGAGCTTCGGCATCGAATTCGGCAATCTTTGCGTCAATGCCTGCGGCTACAATGGCTGTCTTGTCAACATCTGCGTCATATACATACGCGCTGTCGGTAATGTACTCTATGCTGTAGTTCTTGTAGACGATAGTGTAACCGCCGCCGCTGGTGCCGTAAGTGTCCTCCTCGTAGAGGAAACCGATGTTGTTGTCGTGCTGCAATGTCATTGTAGAGTATGCACCTGCAACATAGCTCGACTGGTGACGTCCGTCCCAGTCGGCTGCAATGGCCTCGGGTGAGATGAAGTCCTCGAGTGTCTCCAACTCCTTATAATATATACCTACATTTGCACGGCCCGAACCAAGAGGTACCGACTGCAGTGCAAGGTAAACCTTCTTGTCATCGGCAGTGCGTTTTGCCGGAACAAACATAATCTCGCCGTTGGTTGAGTTGCTCACAGCAATTGTACCGTTGTTGCTTGCGTTAGAGTACTTGGCTGTGCCCCATGAACCCTCGGCCTTCTCGCTGTCGGTGTATGAGAAGATGTTGTATATACGTCCGCCTGTTGTGCGTGAACTGATGATTACGGAACCGTCGGGTAACTCGTCGGCCTTTGGCTCGTCACCACCGCTTGGAATTGGAGAAACCTCGCCACCGCCAAGGACAGTCCAGCTCTCGCCGAAGTTGTCACTGTAGAGTACAAAGTTCACATGTGTGCCGTTGACATTCTTCACAAGAACGGCGCAATATATACGGTAGTAGTCGCCCACCTTTATGTACTGGCTCTGTGAAATTTTGCCCGAACCCACAAACATCGCGCGTACTGGGCCGTGCTGTGTGTTGTCGAACTGTGCATAGATGTGCTCTGCGCGGTCAACGGGAGTGCCCCATGTCTCGCCGCAGTCCTCGCTGTAGAAGTGTGCGATACCTTGGTGGTTGTTGCGCTGTCCGTTGGGGAACGATACATTGCCCGAGCAACTGATTACAAGCACGCGGTCGCTCTCACGGTCGGCAACGATAGCAGGGTCACCGAAACCTACATACATGTCGTTGTCCGATGGGTTGATGCCGGCAGCACCCTTGCCCTGGATGATGTCGAAAATCTCGCCCCATGTTTCGCCGTTGTCCTTGCTTATGCGTGCGCGCAAGTCGATACGGCCGTTTGTTGCCATACCGATGTCGGCACGGCTGTGGCGGTAGTCGGCAACGGCAATTATGTTACCGTTCTTTGCTGTTGCAATGGCAGGGATACGGTAAGGAATGGCGCCTGTTGTAGGTGTAGGGAATACATCGAATGCAGGCTCCGGGGTGCGTATGTCGAGCCCCATGTAAACCACGAAGTTCGAGAATGTGATGCCCTTGTTCGCACCGCTCTGTGTGAAGTAAACTGTGCGTGCAGGCTCTTCAACCTCAACGTCAAGGTGCTGTGTTGTAGCCGATGATGTGTAGTTGTTGCCGTTGACAGCAAGTGTGAGTGTGTAGCTGCCGTCATTGTTCGTGTTTACATAGTCAAAGCTATAACCCTTGATTACAAGACCTTCGGGTGCTGTGAGTGTATATGAGCAACTGCCCGATGTTCCTGAATATCCGGCAATGTAGTCGCCCGATGTTGTCATGTTGTTGGCATTTGCCGAGAGTGAGAAGCCCGCGAGCTCGCTGCTCTCCCACTTTGAGTGCCATGTACCGTTTGCGTTGCTTGCGGTAAAGTTTCCTTTTGATACAAGGATTTCAACCGAAACTTCTGCAGCGGTGAACACTATTGTTGAACCGGCATCTGCGCCCTCGGCCCAGAAAGCAAGCTTGCCGATACCACCAAAATCGTTCACTGCATAGTTTGTGCCATGGATGCGCATGAAATAACCGTCGACATTGGCAATCTTGTTCGATGCCGCAAAATCCCAACGGCCTACATATCCCTCGGGCAAGTTTGCAGCCTCCTGCATGGTGGGGTAGGTTGAACCGCCTGTGCCACCGTAGCCTGCAAGTGAGTTCATGGTAGTCTTTGATGCAAGCACTTTGCTTGTACCGGCCTGTTTGTTGTATACGGCATATCCGTCTGTGTCATTGCCGACAAAGCACCACAGCTCGTCGTCATTGCCCTTTGGGGTTGAGACACCAAGAGCAATGTGGTCGGCGCCGGCATTGTCCTTTATTAACTTCGCACCCTCTCCAATACCCATGGTGTACCATGTGGTACCCTCGGCAAACTCACCATTCTCAATGGTGGTGGCTTTGAAAGGAACCTGTGCAAACATTGCGGCTGCCGAGAGGACAGCGCAAGAAATCAGCGTAAAAATTCTCTTCATAAATAATCGGTTAGTTATTAAATATTTCAATTATCTCAAAATTAGTGTTTTGTTACCAGCCTACCTGTACACCGTCCTCGTAGAAGTGACGGCCGAAGCTCCAGCCGAAGACGCTGTAGTAGCGTGCAAGTTCCTTGGCACGGCCAATGAACTCCTCGGTGTCCTTGGTCTCGGGCGATGGGTTGCTCCATCCAATCTCTGCAATGGCGCCCAAACGTGGCAAAGCCTTGTACTGCAACTGCATTGGGGTGGTGACATACTCGGTCCACAGGTTGCCCTGTACACCCATGATATATTTCTCCTCCTCCTTGCTCAATTGGTCATATGGGTTGAACGAGTATGACTTGCGCAGGGGGACATAGCTGCCGTTGCTGTCGAGCTCGTCCTTACGGTCTGTTGTCTGGCGGTAGTCGAGGTAGCAGTAGTCGCCCGGGGTCATAATTACGTAGTTGCCCTTCTTTGCGGCAGCAATGCCACCTACGGTTCCGCGCCATGACATGATTGTGGCATCCCTGCTCACACCGCCCTCAAGAATCTCGTCCCAGCCAATCATCTTGCGGCCGTTCTTGTTCAGGTGAGCCTCAATACGGCTGTTCACGTATGACTGCAGCTCGGCCTCGTTCTTCAGGTTGTTATCCTTGATTCGCTGCTGGCAGTGTGGGCACTCCTTCCACATGTCGCGTGGAGCCTCGTCGCCGCCAATGTGAATGTATTCGCCGGGGAACAGTGCCATCACCTCGTCGAGCACATCCTCCCAGAACTTGAAGGTGCTCTCCTTGCCGGCGCATGCAATCTGCTTCGATACGCCCCAGTATGCCCAGGTCTTGTAGTTGCCCTCTTCGCCCTCGCAGCCGAGCCATGGATATGCGCTCAGCGCTCCAAGTGAGTGCCCTGGGATTTCAATCTCGGGGACAATGGTAATGAAACGCTCCTGTGCGTACTTCACAATCTCCTTAATCTCCTTTTGTGTGTAGTAGCCGCCGTAGGGTATTCCGTCGAGTCCCTCGTTGTGTCCTGTGGTGGTCTGCTCGCGCATGCTGCCAATCTCGGTGAGCAAAGGGTATTTCTTTATCTCTATGCGCCATCCCTGGTCCTCGGTCAGGTGCCAGTGGAAGCGGTTCATCTTGTGCATTGCAAGTATGTTGAGCACCTCCTTTATTGTCTCAACGTCCCAGAAGTGGCGTGAACAGTCGAGCATGAATCCACGATAGGGGAAATGTGGCGCATCGCATATCTTCATTGTGGGCAACGACACCTTCTCAAGGTCTATTGGTGTCTCGAAAGCCTGTACAGGGATAATCTGCTTCAGTGTCTGCACGGCATAGAACATACCTGCGCCGTCCTTTGCCTTGATGATTATGTTCTCGGGGGTGATGTCGAGCGTGTAGCCCTCGGCCTTGAGTGAACCATCGTGCTTGAAGATAATGTTGTTGTCGCTCGTTGTCTTTGTGGTTTTCTTCAGTTTCTTGCCAAAGATTGATTCGGCAATCCTGTTCAGTTCCTCGGCTGCAGGCTTTGCGCTTGTGTTGTCAAGGCTGTACACAATCTTCGTCTCATTTGTGAAGTCAAATCTGATGTTGGCATTGCCCTGTCTTACACTTGTAGGCTTTGGCAGAATGCTTGGTACTGTTCTCTCCTGTGCAAATGTCATTGCGGCAGTTAACAGGAACAAAAAGGTTAAGGCTTTCTTCAACATATTATTCTGTAATATTATATTATTTTAAAATTATTTTGCGAAGATAGTGCAAAGAGAGCCAAAGAAAAAACTATAATTCATAAAAAATATTATTTTACCCTGCTTTTCTGCGTGATAACTGATTTTTTTTGTTTACATTCGCAAAAGTTACCGCTTTGCGGTCTTTTGGGCATATAACTAATCTATTATATTATGAGCGAAAAATATGTAATTGGAATTGACCTTGGCGGTACAAATACCGTAATTGGTCTTGTTGATGCAAAAGGTCACATCCTTTCAAAGGATGATTCTATCAAGACACAGGCACACCCTGACATTGAGGAGTACACAGACTCTATTGCGGCGGTAATCAAGAAACTTGCTACAGAGAACGGCTGCGAGGGCAAGCTCGAGGGTGTTGGTGTAGGTGCTCCAATGGCAAACTACTACACCGGCGAGATTGTGAATGCAGCCAACCTGCCTTGGAAAGGCATTGTGCCTCTGGGCTGGCTCATCGAGAAGAAGACCGGTCTCCCCACAAAGGTTACCAACGACGCCAATGCAGCTGCCATAGGTGAAATGAAGTATGGTGTGGCACAGGGCATGAAGGATTTCGTTTACATTACACTGGGTACAGGTGTGGGTAGCGGTATTGTTGCCAACGGCCAGTTGATTTACGGTCACGATGGTTTTGCGGGTGAGCTCGGTCACGTAACAGCTCCTGTTCTTGAGGGTCGTGCCTGCGGTTGCGGCCGCACAGACTGTCTTGAGACCTATGCTTCGGCAACAGGTATCGTGCGCACTGCAAAAAAATGGCTTGTAGAACGCGATACTCCAAGTTCTTTGCGCAATATTTGCATGAACGAGCTGACATCAAAGATGCTTTTCGACGCTGCAATGCAGGGCGATGAACTTGCTTTGGAGATTTTTGAGTTCACGGGCAAGGTGCTTGGCGATGCATTCTGCAACTTCATCGCATTCTCTGCTCCCGAGGCTATCATCCTGTTCGGTGGTTTGGCAAATGCAGGTGACCTGTTGCTTGAGCCAATACGCAAGCAGATGAACGAGAATGTAGTATTCTTGTGGAAGGACAAGGTTAAGGTGCTGAAGTCATCACTCCCCGGCGCCGATGCCGCAGTGCTCGGTGCTTCGGCTCTCGGCTGGGCTGATTGATCCCTGTTTTTACCATATCAACGAAACGTCTGTCGCGATTGCGGCAGACGTTTTTTTATGCTCAAAGACTAAAAATATTTAATTTCAAAAATATTTCAATATTTTATTATATCTTCGCGATACGCAGTCTGAGGCGACTGTATTTGTGAATCAGGAACAAAAAACGACCAAAATATGAACAACATCTACGACAAGACAAAAAAGGTTCTCGGTCTTTCAATGGCCGGTGCGGCGGTGTTGCCGCTTGTTGCATCCTGCGGCGCAGCCGAGGAGAAACCAAAGGAACCGATGAACATTCTCTTTATCATGTGCGATGACCATTCGTACCAGACAATCAGCGCATACGATACCACATTCATCCGTACACCGAATATTGACCGCATTGCGGCCGACGGTCTGCGTTTCACAAACAGTTTTGTGGCAAACTCAATCAGCGGTCCTTCGCGCGCATGCATGCTCACCGGTAAACATAGTTTTACAAATGGCTTCACCGACAACAGTTCGTCGTTCGACGGCAGCCAGCAGACATTCCCGAAATTGTTGCAGCAGCAGGGTTATGAAACAGCAGTTATAGGCAAGTGGCACCTCACATCGGAGCCCACAGGCTTTAACCATTGGGATATCCTCATTGGTCAGGGCGATTACTATAACCCCACATTCATTTGCAATGGCGAGAAAGTGCAGCGCGAGGGCTATGCCACAAATGTGACAACCGACTTGGCGCTCGACTGGCTTGAGAACGGGCGCGATGCAAACAAACCGTTCTGCCTTTTGTTGCACCACAAGGCGCCGCACCGCACCTGGATGCCCGATACCTGTGACCTCGACCTCTTTGGCGACAGCAATTTCCCGCTCCCCGAGACATTCTTCGACAATTACGATACCCGCCTTGCTGCTGCCGGGCAGAAGATGTCAATCAGCAAGGATATGGACCTTGTCTATGACCTTAAGATGGCCGACAAGGACAGCACCATCCACAGCCGCCCAGACCTTGAGGCTTGGGGACGCCGCATATACAACAATATGAATCCCGAACAGAAAAAGGCTTGGGATGCACACTATGACGTTGTCATTGAAAAGTTCAAGGCGGCCGGCCTCACAGGCAAGGAACTCGATGCATGGAAGTACCAACAGTATATGCGCGACTATCTGCGCGTGATAACATCGGTCGACCGCAATGTGGGCCGCGTGCTCGATTATCTTGAGACCGAGGGGCTCATGGACAACACACTCATCGTCTACACATCAGACCAGGGCTTCTACATGGGCGAACACGGATGGTTCGACAAGCGCTGGATGTACGAGGAGTCATTCCGTACCCCATTGCTCGTGCGTTTGCCGGGCGGTGCAAAGGGCGAGTCTATGGAAATGGTGCAGAACATTGACTATGCCCCTACATTCCTTGAATTGGCAGGTGTGGATGTTCCAACGGATATTCACGGCTGTTCATTCCTCCCTGTCCTTGAGGGCGAGGAGTGGGAACCCAACCGCGACGGTGTATATTACCACTACTATGAGTACCCCGACGAGCACGCCGTAAAGCGTCATCTTGGCGTGCGCACCGAGCGTTACAAACTCATCCATTTCTATGAGGATGGTGTTTGGGAACTCTTTGACCTTGAGAATGACAAGCACGAGCTCAACAATATCTACGGCCAGCCCGGCACCGAGGAAATCACTGCACAACTGAAGGAGAAACTCGTGAAGTTGCAGCAACAGTATGGCGAGGAGGAATTTATAAGTGAAAAGTAACAAGAGAAATAATCTGCACCTTGCCGACGTTGCCAAGATGAGGCGCGCCCCGGCATTCTCCACAATGGTGAAGCCCATTGGCTCTGCCTGCAACCTCGACTGTCACTACTGCTACTATCGCGACAAGAGTGAAATCTACAGCGGTGCAATGCCCCGTATGAGCGACGAGTTGCTCGAGACATACATCCGCCAGTACATCGAGGGTGCCTCGCAGGAGGAAATCTCATTCTGCTGGCATGGCGGCGAGCCGTTGATGGCCGGCCTGCCGTTCTTCCGCAAGGCAATGGAACTGCAGCAGAAGTATGCCGACGGCAAGCGCATAGAGAATACCCTGCAGACAAACGGCATTCTCTTGAACGAGGAGTGGTGCAGTTTCTTCAAGGATAACAACTTCCTCATCGGTCTGTCGCTCGACGGCCCCGAGGATATACACGACGCCTTCCGCCGCGACTGCGGCGGCGCGCCCACCTTCGCCCGTGTTATGAAGGGAGTTGAACTAATGTCGCGCACAGATGTTGAGTTCAATATACTCTCCACCGTCAATGCCCGCAGCGAGGGCAGGGGTGCCGAGGTATACAAGTTCTTGCGTTCCTTGAACCCATATATGCAGTTCTTGCCGGTGGTGGAGTATGTCATTGAACGTCCCGGCAAGCGCCCGCTCATTGTCTCGCCCGACGAAGAGGATGCCGTTGAGGCTCCCTGGTCGGTGTCGGCAAAGGGGTACGGACAGTTCATGTGTGATGTCTTTGACGAGTGGATGAAGTTCGATGTAGGTCGTTGCTTTGTACAGCTCTTTGACGTTACGCTTGCCAACTGGTGCGGCGTGCAACCATCACTCTGCGCCTTTTGCGAGGTGTGTGGCGATGGCTTGGTTGTGGAGCATAACGGCGATGTCTACTCCTGCGACCACTTTGTCTACCCCGAGTACCGCCTGGGCAACATAAAGGAAAAAGAGCTCGCTGCAATGTACCGCAGTCCCGAGCAACAGACCTTCGGCCGCGACAAGCGCGATGCCCTGCCAATGGAGTGCAAACGTTGCAGTTACTACTTCCTTTGCCATGGCGAGTGCCCCAAGCACCGCTTTGCATACGCCAAGAACGGCGAGCCTTATATGAATGTGCTTTGCGACGGTTACAAGATGTTTTTCCGCCACACCGACCCTCATATGCGTTATATGAAGATGCTGTTGGAGAAAGGCCTCCCCGCATCGGAGATTATGTTTAAAAAAACTGAAAGGTGAAAACTGAAAGGTGAAAACGGAAAGTGGAAAAGTGAAAACTGAAGGTAATAATATAGATGTTGACCCAGCGTACTTTGTCATACTGAGCATAGCGAAATATCCCTGCTCTGCGCGGTTACAAGATCCTTCACATACGTTCAGGATGACAGTTCCGCGAATTTTGATTGTATTTTAATTGTCTTTGGGTCAACTGCTATATTGTTACTAAACTGAAAGGTGAAAGCATTGTCGATTAAACAGAGTTTAATTCCCCCTCGGCTTTCAGCCACTCCCCCTTTGTTGCATCAAAGTGGGAGAGCTTGAATAGCAAAAACAAAAAACTCCTCCACTCTTGAGGGGAGGTGTCGCGTAGCGACGGAGGGGAGTGAAAATAAAAATAGAGAAAACAAAAAACTTAAAAACAAACTAAACTGACTGATAACTATGAATCCAAAATTTGTATTGCCAAAGATAGGCGAACTGCCTGTCTCGGCTCCAATAGAGAGTATATGTAAATTCGAGAAAGTTGCAACCACCATATGCGATACAGAGAAGAGTGGTGCAAACGCAGCAGCCGATGTTGTCGTGAACGCTATCAATGCCCACAAAGGTGAAAAGCCTTTTGCGCTTGGCCTCTCGACAGGCCGCACACCGCTCGGGCTCTATGCCGAGCTTGTCAACCGTTACAAGGCGGGCGAGGTGAGCTTCAAGAACGTTGTGGTATACAGCCTCGACGAGTTCTACCCGATGGCATCTTCATCGCCACAGAGCCGCAACCATCGCGTCTACGAGGAGTTTCTTAACTATGTCGACATAGCACCAGAGAACGTGTTTTTCCCCGATGGTACTGTTGAACGTGGCGAGGTGAACGACTATTGCCGCCGATATGAGCAGATGGTCAACGGCCGCATCGACCTCATGATTATGGGTGTGGGCGAGCTCGGCCAGATTGGCTTCAACGAGCCTGGCAGCTACAGCCACTCTACAACACGTCTTGTGCAGTTGAGCTACAACACCCGCAAGACACAGGACAAGTTCTTCTCTAACCCCAACGAGGTGCCCAAGATGGCAATCACCATGGGTTTGGAGACCATAATGAGCGCAAAGCAGATTGTGCTCATGATGTGGGGCGAGGAGAAGGCCGGTGTGGCAAAGAGACTTATCGAAGGCACTGTGAGCGAGGAGTACCCTGCTACCTGCCTACAGAACCACGACAATGTACAGGTTGTGATGGATGAGGCTGCAGCCCAGGAACTCACACGCGTGAAGGAACCATGGCTTGTTGCGCCTCCAATCGAGTGGAGCGACAAACTCATACGCAAGGCTGTCATCTGGCTGTGCCAGACAGTGGACAAACCAATCCTCAAACTCACACACCAGGATTATATCAAGAACTCACTCTCCGACCTCTTGGAGCGCGTTGATACGTATGACAAAATCAATATCCGTGTCTTCAACGAGATACAGCACATCATTTCGGGCTGGCCCGGTGGCAAGCCGAATGCCGATGACAGCACCCGCCCTGTCTCATCTACTCCGTTCCCCAAGCGAGTGATAATCTTCTCTCCTCACCCCGATGACGATGTAATCTCAATGGGCGGAACATTCAACCGTCTTATTGAGCAGGGACACGACGTGCATGTGGCCTACCAGACATCGGGCAACGTTGCGGTTTATGACGATGTTGTGCTGCAGAACATAGACACTGCCAAGGAGATGGGCTTTGGCGATGCTTTCGACGAGATTCGTGAAATTATTGCCAACAAGAAGGTGGGCGAGCCCGAACCACGCAAACTCCTTGACCTCAAGGGGGCTATCCGCCGTGCCGAGGCACGTGCGGCATGCCGCTCAATAGGCCTAGATGACCGCACCAACGCGCACTTCCTCAACTTGCCGTTCTATGAGACCGGCGGTATAAAGAAGGGACAGTTGAGCGACGACGATATCGAGATTGTAAAGGCACTTATGCGTGAAATCAAACCTCACCAGATTTACGCTGCCGGCGACCTTACCGACCCTCACGGCACACACCGTGTCTGCATCGAGGCCGTTCTGCGTGCCTTTGAGGAGGTTAAGGACGAGGATTGGGCAAAGGAGTGTCACATCTGGCTCTACCGCGGTGCATGGCAGGAGTGGGATTTGGCTGTTGCCGACATGGCAGTGCCTCTCAGCCCCGAGGAACTCATCCGCAAGCGTCATGCCATCTTCCGTCACCTCTCGCAGAAGGATATCGTTCCTTTCCCCGGTGAGGATGCACGCGAGTTCTGGCAACGCGCCGAAGAGCGTACACAGGGTACAGCGGCACTCTTCAACAAGATTGGTCTGCCCGAATATCAGGCAATTGAGCTGTTTGCAAAGTTGCTGTAATCTGCAGCCTCTTCAAATCGGAATTAATCATGAGTAAAGACAGCTGTCTTTGCTCATGATTGTTTTTTGATATTTATGATTGCCATTGACACCTTTCTTTTGTTAAAATTGTTTAATGTGAAGAAAAAAGTCGCTTTATACCAATGTTTATTTTTGAAATAAATATTTTCTTTGAAAATGGAATTGTATTCAGTGGCAACATGTGTTGAACATGTCCGGCCGACGTTTGTTAATGGAATATTGCAATGCAGTTTTTGATTATAGTGTAGAGAATGTTTTTAAAATAACGTGAGTTCGATATAAGTTAAATTAAACCGCGAACTTGTCATTCCGACAGAGCGAAGCGACGAGGAATCTCAAAAATATCGCGAAATAAGAGATTTCTCACATTCGTTCGAAATGACAGAATAGAATAAAATCAGCATGAATTGTTATTTCGAACTCACGTTAAAATAGATTAATCAATAAATAATATTTGTATTATGGAAAAGAGTATCAAAGGAACAAAGACCGAGAAGAACCTGTTGACCTCATTTGCAGGTGAGTCACAGGCAAGAATGCGTTATACATACTTTGCAAGCGTTGCAAAGAAGGAGGGTTATGAGCAGATTGCAGCCATCTTCCAGGAGACAGCCGACCAGGAGAAGGAGCATGCAAAACGCATGTTCAAGTGGCTCGAGGGCGGCATGGTTGAAATCACAGCCAGCTATCCTGCCGGTGTAATCGCTACTACAGCCGAGAACCTTAAGGCTGCAGCAGCTGGTGAGAACGAGGAGTGGACAGCCGATTATCCTCACTTTGCCGATGTTGCCGATGCCGAGGGTTTCCCCGCAATCGCAATCATGTACCGCAACATCGCTATTGCTGAGAAGGGACACGAGGAGCGTTACCTTGCCCTGCTCAAGAACCTTGAGGACGGAACAGTGTTCAAGAAGGCCGAGGCCGTTACATGGCAGTGCCGTAACTGCGGTTTTGTTTATACAGGCACAGATGCTCCTGAAATGTGCCCTGCATGCTTGCATCCACAGGCACACTTTGAGGTAAAGAAGAACAACTATTGATAAAATAATAGTTACATATTTAGCACACATGGCGGCCACGTGGCCGCCATGTGTCGTTTATTCTTTTTGTAATAATTCTCTCCTCTTGTCTCATCCGTGCCGTATCGACCGCCGCGTAAGGGCGAACCGATGAGTTCGTCCTGGAATGTTTGATATTGTATTTCTTTGGGCAGACACACTGGTCTGCCCCTACGTTCAGCGGCAATAAAAAACTCTATTGGGCAACGCACGTTGCCCAATAGAGTTGATAGTAATGTAACGTGAGTTCGATATAAGAATTTATACTAAAATTTAGCGTATTTTGTCATCTCGAACGTACGTGAGAGATCTCTTATTTTACGATATTTTTGAGATCCCTCGTCGCTACGCTCTGTCGGGATGACAGGTTCGCGATTTGATTTAGCTTATATCGAACTCACGTCATTTTATTACATTTTTTATCTCATTGCCAGCGCCTTGTTCTCGCAGGCTTCCATAATCTCGCGTTCACCCTCGCCCTTGTCGTTGATGCCGCACAGGTGCAGTATGCCGTGTATTATTACGCGGTGCAGTTCCTGCTCGTATGTCGTCCCCACCATTTCGCTGTTGCTGCGCACGGTGTCGAGCGAGATGAAAAGGTCGCCGCTTATTACATCATCCTCGCAGTAGTCGAAGGTAATGATGTCGGTGTAGTAGTCGTGCTGCAGGTACTCACGGTTCACCTCAAGAATCTTCTCGTCGTCGCAAAAGATGTAGGCAATGTCGCCAACCTTCTTGCCATAAGTGGCTGCAACGGTCTTAATCCATGCAGTTGTCTCTCGTCTCTTTATTGCGGGCATCTTCACGCCCT
The DNA here is from genome assembly GCA_045650605.1 of Bacteroidaceae bacterium. Classification (GTDB taxonomy): domain Bacteria; phylum Bacteroidota; class Bacteroidia; order Bacteroidales; family Bacteroidaceae; genus HGM04593. The sequence continues at coordinate 21,650 of JAZRRI010000044.1, forward strand.
CGGTCTGGTAGCTAATCATGCTATTGTTTATTTAATGGTTCATTGTCCAAAGAATATATATCCCACAACTATCGCGGCAATTATTCCGGCAAGGTCGGCAAGCAGTCCGCAGGTCAGTGCATGGCGTGTCTTTCTTATTCCCACGCTGCCAAAGTATACGGCAAGTATGTAGAACGTGGTGTCTGTTGCTCCCTGGAAAATGCAGGCCAGGCGGCCGGCAAAGGAGTCGGCGCCGTAGGTGTTCATTGCATCCACCATCATGCCGCGTGCTCCGCTGCCGCTGAGCGGCTTCATTATTGCGGTGGGTAGTGCTCCCACAAAGTCGGTGTCGGCACCCAATGCGGCAGCGCACCACGCAATGCTGTCCATAATCACATCCATCCCGCCCGATGCGCGGAACACCCCAATGGCAACAAGAATGGCAATGAGGTAGGGAATAATGCGCACTGCCGTGCCGAACCCGTCCTTTGCACCCTCTATGAATGCCTCGTATACATTTATTTTCGCCTTTACGCCCGAGAGTATGAACAGTATTATTATGGAAAACAGCGTCACTCCTGCAAGTGATGTGGAGAGCGCCTCAATGCGCACCTGTGACAGCTGCATCATTCCCCATGTGCCGCCGGCAATGAACAGGCACACTCCCAAAAGGAACAACACCATTGTGCGGTTGAAGAGGTTTATGCGCTGGTATATGCTTGTCACAAGCAAGCCCACGAGTGTTGCCACGGTGGTGGCAATGAGAATGGGCAGGAATATGTCTGTGGGGTTTGCCGCGCCCATCTGTGTACGGAACGTTAGTACCGACACGGGAATTAGCGTCAGCCCCGATGTGTTGAGCACAAGGAACATTATCATGGGGTTGCTTGCCGTCTCCTTGTCGGGGTTCAGTTCCTGCAGCTCCTGCATGGCCTTCAGTCCCATTGGGGTGGCGGCATTGTCGAGTCCCAGCATGTTTGCAGCGAAGTTCATGAACATGGTACCCATTGCCGGGTGTCCTTTGGGAACGTCCGGGAATATCTTGCTCAGCACCGGGCTCAGCAGCCTCGCCAACGCGGCAACAAGCCCGCCCTTCTCGCCAATCTTCATTATTCCCATCCACAGCGACAGCACACCCGTCAGGCCAAGCGAGAGCTCAAACGCGTTCTTTGCCGATGTGGTGCTGGCAGTCATCATATCGGTAAACACAGCCGTGTCGCCCATGAAGATGAGCTTCCCGAGTGCAATTACAAAGGAGATGACGAAAAATGCAATCCAAATATAGTTCAGTACCATAGTGTGCTGTTGTGTGTTATGTGTGCGAAGATACAAAAACGGCAACAAACGAGCAAGATATATCAAGCTTGCTTGAATATTTTGCAGCGAGTGCAGTCCGTTTTCGACCTTTGGCTCAAAAACCCCAAACGAGCAAGATATATCAAGCTTGCTTGAATATTTTGCAGCATCTAAAAGTCACATTAAACAGATCCTTCCTATCGTCAGGATGACAATTTCGCGAAAAAAACTAATCTTGGGTCAACATCTATATTAACGTGAGTTTGATATAAGCTAAATCAAATCGCGAACCTGTCATCCCGACAGAGCGTAGCGACGAGGGATCTCTGAATCCGCGTATAATGAGATTCCTCACACAAGGTTCGGAATGACAAAACACGCTAAATTTTAGTATAAATTCTTATATCGAGCTCACG
>JAZRRI010000045.1:0-31237 GCA_045650605.1 Bacteroidaceae bacterium
CTCAGACGTGTTGTTAGGGCTTACCCGAAAAATGACAAGTTCGCGGGGTGTCATACTGAACGGAACAAAGTGCAGTGAAGTATCTCTTGATATGCCTGCGGGAGATTTTACGCTGTTAAAGAGATCCTTCGGCTTCGCTCAGGATGACATGTTCGCAGGGATTTCGAACTCCCTCCGCTACGCTCGTCCCTCTTCGCAAAGAGGGACAGTTGTGTTGTGTAATGGAATGACATTGTTCGCGGGGGGGGGTGAACTCCCTCCACTACTTCGTTGCTCAAAAGACTCTCCCTCTTGGCAAGAGGGAGTACGGCGCAGCCGGGTAGGAGTTGGATAGATATAGCGTGGTTTTGAACTCCCTCCGCTACGCTCGTCCCTCTTCGCAAAGAGGGACAGTTGTTTTGTGTGCAGTGAAGTATCTCATAAAGTGAGAGAGAAGATGCAAAGAAAGAGAATACCCTCCCCTCAGTCAGCAAGCTGACAGCTCCCCTCCACAGGAGTGGAGCAGCTAATTTCCCCACAAATAAAAATCATTTAAAAAACCTCTACTTCATCGCCCTCTCCTTGCGGAATTCGCTCGGGGTTAGCCCTGTCATCCTCTTATAATAACGTGTAAAGTATGATTGGCTTGGGAAGTTATAGGCGTCGGAGAGTTCCTGTATGCTTTTTGCCGTGTAAGAGAGTTCATATTTCAGCCTTGCAGTAACAGCAGAGTCAATGATTGCCTTAGCCGAGTGTCCCGAGACCTCATTACACACCTCATTCAAATAGCCGCTGCTCACACCAAGCTCATTAGCATAGAACAGCACCTCACGTGACACTTGGTGCGACTCTACCAAGCGATTGATGAAGTTGCGGAACAACTCCTTCTTGCGCGGGACATACTCATACTCAACCTCTTTGTCCGCTATGTATTTATTGTAATAATCCTGCTGCACAACAGAGAGTGACGACATCTGCAGTCCGGCAATCTTGTCGAACTCATCTTCGCCCACCAACCCTTTCATCTGCCACAATGTAGAAAGAATCTGTTTGTAGAGTGCAAGATACTCGTTCTGCAAGTTGATTATGGGAGATTGCTTGATGTATTTGAAATTCAAAAGATTTATATCCTTGAGTATGGGCGAGAATGCTTCGGACGGCAGCACCAACACTGTACTGCTGTAATTTGAACTGGAAGCCTCGAACGTAAGAATATCCAATGGAGTTATTATAAGGAATCCATTCTCCTTCAGGATATATGAGGTATAATTAAGTTCAAACTTAAGTTCGCCACGTTCGCAGAACACAAGTACCAGATTCCTGAAACGCAAAGGCTCATTAGGGCAAGTAATCCCATCCATTTTCATCAACCGCGCGTGCGTTATGTCGTTTATAAGTTTCATCTTGTTTCGATTTTGGAACAAATATACAAAAAGCAAAACTACAAACCCAAATTCAACCGCAAAAAAGGACAACTATATAGATATTATGAAAGAAAGGACACGGAAGAGCTACGGTTCTATGAAATTTGTGTAAACCATTTTAACAGATTCGTGGTACTCCTTGGGTACGGCGTCAATATCATCGACCGTGAACAGAGCTATATCAAAATCACATAACTCATTTACAAACTTGAACAGATGACTGTCGAAGCCGCTTGTATGCAGCGCGAACCACTCGACCTCACTTATCGATGAACTGAAAACAGTTGCATTCAAATCCCGGGCCATACAGGAGTAAAGAACACGGTAATAGCCTTGGCTCTTCAAACGGCAATAGTGCTGGAACGAAAAAGCCTCCACCACCATCCTCTCCCTAAGCTCGGGAAAATATCTCTGCAGCACCTCCGGGTCCGAGATCTTGTCGGTAACAAGATACAAACTGTCATTCTGCTCAAAAAAACTGTTTATCTCACAAGCGCTCAAAGGTGTGAAACGACCATATATCTTACGCGAGGCAAAATCGCTGTACGACGGCACACTGTCGCCCAAATGTCCGTGCCCCGTAATTCTATTGAATCTGTTCCACGAGTGTGCAGCGACCAACACACTGTCACTGGTGAAGAGAAGGTCGAACTCAATGAAACGATATCCTTTTTGCATGGAATGCTCAATTGCCTCGCGTGAGTTGGTATATATGCAGCTATCGATGACACCACCGGCATGAGCTATGAGCTGTGGAGAAAAATCCTTGCTCTCCTCCTGCGGCTTAGCACAAGAGAAAAGCAAGGATATCATTAATAGCTGCAAAAGCCTCTTCATAACTATAATGGCTTTGTCATTTCTTTCAAACAGTCACGCTCCTCGTCATTCAAATATGGCGACAACGTGTCGCACACCATCGCATTGTATGCATTGAGATAGGCAATGGCATCGGCACCAAGTATCTCCGGGATAACCGGTGTGGTATCTATCGGACAAAGTGTAAGAGGTTCAAGTTCATAGAACTCCCCGAACTCGCTCTCGCAATAGTGCTTTACCAGCATGGTATTCTCGATGCGTATTCCGTGACGGCCGGCCTTGTATAGACCGGGCTCGTTAGTCACCGTCATACCCGGCTGCAAGTGTGCCGGCATATTATTCATCCTTATCTGGTGAGGACCTTCGTGCACATTAAGGTAATGCCCCACTCCATGACCCGTGCCGTGCAGATAGTTCTCACCGGCCTGCCATAGCCATTGACGGGCAAGTACATCGAGCTGTGTGCCACATGTTCCTTTGGGGAACTTTGCCATTGCAAGCGATATATGCCCCTTTAGCACACGTGTATAATCCTCGCGCTCCTCGTCCGTGAGCTCGCCAAGCGGAATGGTACGCGTCACGTCGGTTGTTCCGCCAACATACTGCCCGCCGCAATCGAGCAACAGGAAACCACGCGGCTGCAGCACGGCATTATCGGCCGGGGTGGGTTCATAGTGCACAATCGCTGCATTTGGTCCGTAGGCTGCAATAGTGGCAAAACTAAGCCCGCGGAAATTCTCATCCTTGCTTCTTAAATTCGTAAGCATTGTATCCACATCGAGCTCCGTCAAGCCTCCCTGCTCTACTGCCGGTTTCAAAAAACGAAGAAGCCTTACCATAGCGACACCCTCGCTCAACATAGCCTTTTTGAAGCCGGCAATCTCGACATCATTCTTCACAGCCTTCATAAGCGCAATGGGCGAATCACTGCGATAGACCGATTTCTCTCCAAGCGAGAGAGCCACAGCCGCATTGCATTTGCTTGGTTGCAACATCAAAGTCTCCTTATCATACTCTTTCAATGCCCGCCATATTCCGCAGTAAGGAGCAACGGATATACCCTGCGATGCAAGATACTCCTTTACTTCATCCGTCAGTTTGCAATCATCGATATACAGCACTGCATAATCATCCGTAACGAGCATATACGAAACGAGGACAGGATTATATTCCACATCTGCACCACGCAGGTTTGTAAGCCATGCAATTTCATCGAGCATAGTCACTACCATGCCGTCAACACCCTCTTTTTTTAATGCTTCGCGCAGACGCGCAATCTTTGACGAAGCACTCTCACCCGCAACATCTTCAGGCATTATCTCAGCCATAGACAACGGAACTGCCGGACGGTCGTGCCACAACACATCGAACGGGTCATTTACCATTTCCGTTTTAATGCCACATGAGGCAAGCGGCGCCTTCCATGCACCGAAATCGACAACACTGCACACGGTAGTATCCACACCTACGGTATCTCCTTTCTTGAGATTATTAGAGAGCCACTCTGTTATGGAAGGTGTTTCGGCAGCACCATCTTTCATCAGCTCAAAACCGGTTCCCGCAAGCGACTTCGCGGCAGCAAGCCAGTAGCGCGAATCGGTCCAGAGGAGTGCCTTGTCGGCAGTTATCACCACAGTGCCGGCCGAGCCGTCGAAACCCGACAACCATTCACGACACTTCCATCGGTCGGCAACATATTCGCTGCTGTGCGGGTCACTACTTACAACAATAAAGGCATCCAGCCCATTCTCACTCATGTAAGAGCGGAAGAGCTCCACTCTTTTCTGTATTGTACTGTCCATTATATAATCAGTTTAATATAGCGCTAATATAGTAATAAAAACATAATAATCAACAAATATCTTCACCTATTATTACGTAGGCAATATATCTATTCCCGGGAGTGACAGGCACAAGGCTCATATACCCTTTTGATATACTGCCGTTTTCCACCACCAACGGATGAGCCGCCTGCAGTTCGTGATGAGCGCGCAAAACCTCACCCGCCTGCTTGAAGAAGCGCACGCGGTATACACCTTTGCCTCCATTGCAAACAAAACGGCTGTGGAAAAGACGTGCCACAACACCCATATTCATTCTCAGGTTAATCTCCATGCATGGGTTAAGGCGATAACCGTCACCATTATCATAAACCATCATGTCAATACCGAAATAGCCGCAATAGCCACTCCCCGCGAGCTGTTTCTGCATTATATCGCACAAGCACTCCTTCACTGCCGCCAGCCTCTCTTTAGGAATATACGCGGAGAGAATATGTTCTATCTCCTCATCTGTAGCAAGGAGATTACCGCTATATGCTCCATTTTCGGCAGTAAACAGCGAATAGCCCACAAATTCAACCTTGTCGTCAACTGCATGAAACTCCATTGCGAACTCCTGCTTCGCATAGAGAAAATGCTCGCACACCACACCACCCTGTCGCCTTATGACACCACGGCAAAAATGGACCATAGGTTCTTCGGCACGGCCAATTCCCCACATAATCCCCTTGCCGCTACCCGACCACGGAGCTTTCACCACACTACGGCTGTGACTATTCACAAACGCTACAGCATCGTCAAGATTATCAATATAACAAGGAAGCGGCGGCGTATCGATACCTGCACCACGCAGAGCCGTGAGAACCTCAATCGTGAGCACACGGCTCGAAAGGTTGCGCATACGCAAAACCTCATCATCACAGGGCAACAAGGTTTTATCGAAACCCATCGCTCTGAAACGATGGCGCATTTGCGCGCTCCATCCCCAGGGAGAGAGCGAAGTAATCTCTCCTTTCAATGCAGGAGAGTATATAGCCGGCAAAGAAAAGTTTCTTGCCATGGCGGCATGGAATTCCTTTTGTATACCCCCGGTTAGAAAAACAGCATCATCTTCAGCTGCATACCATAGCGGCAATGTTGCAAGTTCAGCAGCAATGGCCATCGCTGCCGGCGGCGGACAATAATTGAAACTGCCGTCGGCAAGTGCCAAATCATTCTCGGGATTAAAAAAATGTAGTTTCAAACCTTGCAGACTATTTTATCAATACTTGAAGCGTCTCTCTTTCATCTTGTCAGCATCCTTCCGATCATTTACATACTTGTTCTCATAGCTGACCTTGAAGTTTATCGGTATCGTCATCTCGGCTCTAACCGGACGGCCGTTCTTCTTGCCCGGAATCCATGGCGGCATTTTGCTCACGACACGCACCGCCTCGGCATCGAGCGATTCGGACACAGAACGTACAACCCTCACACCACTGATATATCCGTCCATACCTATTGAGAATGCAACAAGCACCTCGCCGCTCTCTTTGTTTACACGGGCTTCGAGCGGGTAATCAAGTTCCGAAGCTATGAACTTGCGCAGTTCGGCCTCACCACCAGGGTATTGCGGCATCACAATCTTGTCCTTGCTCTTTTGAGCGAATGAGCTACTTGCCGGCATCACAAAGAATGCCAACAGCAACATGAAGGTTATAAAATTTCTCATTTTCCAGAACAATTGCATACAGCAAAAATAACACTTTAAATTGAAGCAAAAAAATTAGGAAACAATGAAAATTGTTTCCTAACCGAAGGGTGGCTGATCGGATTCGAACCGACGACATTCAGAACCACAATCTGACGCTCTAACCAGCTGAACTACAGCCACCATATTGCTCTCTGTTTTTCGAAAGCGTTGCAAAGGTATGGACTTTTTTTGTATTATCCAAATTATGAAGCTATTTTTTCACTCCAAAGTCAAAACTTTTTTCAAAAAAACGTTTTTTTACAGGCTATATTGCGAATTCAGCACCCATGTCACACGACACAGGTGCTGAATTCAATGACATAACGTGAATTCGATATAAACTAAATCAAATCGCGAACCTGTCATCCCGACAGAGCGTAGCGACGAGGAATCTCTGAATCCGCGTATAATAAGATTCCTCACACAAGGTTCAGAATGACAAAATACGCTAAATTTTAGTATAAATTCTTATATCGAACTCACGTTAACATAATAAAGTACTATTACTTTACAATAATCAGGTAATAGTTCTTCTTGCCCTTCTGCACAAGGATATACTTGTCGTTGAGCAGGCTCTCGCTGTTGATGACCTGGTCGAACGCAGCAAGTTTCTCTTTATTGATGGAAACTCCGCCACCCTGAACCAACTTGCGCATCTCGCCCTTTGAAGCAAAGATTGCTGCAAGGTCTGTTGTCAGGTCGACAGCCTTCACACCCTCGGCAAGTGCCTCGCGTGCTACCTCGAACTGTGGCACACCGTCAAAAACAGCAAGCAGTGTATCCTCGTCGAGTGAACGCAAAGCGTCGGTTGATGCATTGCCAAAGAGAATACCCGATGCCTCAACTGCCTTGTTGTACTCCTCCTCGCCATGGACAAGCACTGTAACCTCCATAGCAAGGCGCTTCTGCAACAGACGCATGTGAGGAGCCTGAGCATGCTCGGCAACAAGTGCCTCAATCTCCTCGCGGCAGATAGAGGTGAAAATCTTGATATACTTCTCGGCATCCTCATCGCTCACGTTCAACCAGAACTGATAGAAACGGTAAGGTGATGTATAACGCTTGTCGAGCCAGATGTTACCCTGCTCGGTCTTACCGAACTTCTTGCCATCGGCCTTGGTGATGAGCGGACAGGTAAGGGCAAAAACCTCGTTGCCCGACATCTTGCGAATCATCTCGGTACCCGTTGTGATGTTACCCCACTGGTCGGCACCACCCAACTGCAACTTGCAGCCGTGGGTTTCGTTAAGGTGAACATAGTCATAACCCTGCAGGAGCTGGTAGGTAAACTCGGTAAACGACATACCGTCAGTGCCTGCCTCGCCCGAGAGACGACGCTTCACCGAATCTTTTGACATCATGTAGTTAACGGTAATCATCTTACCTATGTTACGGATGAAATCGAGGAAAGAGAACTCTTTCATCCAGTCGTAGTTGTTTACAAGCACGGCTGCATTGGGCGCATCACTGTCGAAATCGAGGAAACGGGCAAGCTGTTTCTTGAGCGCCTCCTGGTTGTGACGGAGTTTTTCCTCGTCAATGAGCACACGCTCCTTTGACTTGCCCGACGGGTCACCTATCATACCGGTAGCACCACCGATGAGAGCAATGGGCTTGTGACCGCAAAGCTGAAAGTGGCGGAGCATCATCACACCCACAAGGTGACCGATGTGCAATGAATCGGCAGTAGGGTCAATACCCAAATATGCACTTGTAAGCTCCTTCTGCAACTGTTCCTCTGTTCCGGGAGTCATGTCCTGAATCATGCCTCTCCATTTCAATTCCTGTACAAAATTCATAATTGTATGTTTTTATTATTACTACTCTTTTTTATTTACAAACGGTATAGCGGTGATGGTGTTGCTCGCTTCAGCACTGTGAGCTGCACGTCCTTGCCGGCAATTATGCCATAGGAGCCAAACTCCATTGTCACAGCCTTGTATGCCAGTTCGGGGTGGTTATTCTCCTCGCTAAGGTGACAAAGCCAGATATTCTTCAAATGCTCGTTGAAATGCGAAGCAAGATATTTTGCCGTTGCCTGGTTGCTCATGTGACCGCGAGGACCCGACACACGCACCTTCAGAAACTCGGGATAACGTCCCATGGCAAGCATCTGCTCCTCGTAGTTCGACTCAATGACAAGGTAGTTTGCCCGGTCAATGTAATAAGAGGCAATAGGGGTAATCTCGCCAAGGTCGGTTGCAATACAGAACTTCTTCTCACCCACTTCAATGAAATAGCCCACATTGTCGCTGCCATCGTGCGGAACCTCGAATGGAGTGATGACAAAATCCCTCAATATAATAGGTTCCTCCTTCTCCACATACCTCACGTACGAAGGGTCAATGGGTTTTGAAACACAATAGTTATGCGTGATGCCTTTATGCACCTCCCTGGTTGCATATACAGGAATATTGGCTTTTGACGATATGACACCAACCGATTTTATGTGGTCGGCATGGTCGTGCGTCACGAACACCGCACAGATGCTTTCAAAAGCAATTCCCTCTTTTTTCAAAGCCATTCTTATGGTCTTTGAAGGTATTCCGGCATCTATGAGAATACCATAGTCGCCTACCCCGAGGTAGTAACTATTACCGCAGCTTCCACTGCCAATACTCATAAATCGAATCTCCATATATATTGTTATTTTTTCTCTCAAAACAAGCCCGGACCAAAAAATCAGAACGGGTAACCTATTGCAAAATGCAATGCGAAGTCGCGGTTGAAGTTCGGGGTAATAATCGGGAACTTCTCCTTTCCGCTATATGCAGGGTTTATGGCCTTCATGGCGGCATCGAGACGGAAAACGAACATGTCGAACTCCAATCTGAATCCAAGGCCATAGGACACTGCAATATCCTTGTAAAAGCTTGTAAACCGGAACTGTCCGCCGGGTTGCTCCTCGTAGTTGCGGATGGTCCATATATTTCCTGCATCAATGAACACTGCCGAGTGAACCATCATAAAGAGATGCGAGCGGTACTCGACGCTCATATCAAGCTTTATGTCACCCGACTGGTTTATGAAGTCAATATTCCTGTTGCCGTTGCGGTAGCTTCCCGGTCCCAGTGTACGCACGGTCCATCCACGCATGCCGTTGGCACCACCCGCGAAATAACGTTTCTCGAACGGCAGGATACGCGAGTTGCCATACGGATAGGCTATACCGAATGCAAAGTGCATGACCATGGAGTTTCTGTCGTCCATCTTTATGCGCGTGGTAAAGTCGAAGTCACCTTTAACATACTGCGCATATGCAATGTTCATGAACGTATATTGTCCCTCCTCGTTCCTTGGGCTGCTGAATATCGAATTTATGCCATAAAGTACATTGCCCGAACACTCTACATTTGTCCTTAACGAATAGACAACACGCTTATAACGGTTGGCATCGTTCAGTGACGAGTTATATGAGTAGGAATAACCCAACTTGGTTATCAACAGGTTCTCGTAGTTGTATTTCAGGATTGAGTTGCGGTTCGATATGCTGTCGAGATACTCTTTCTTGAATGTCTCGGCAATCCATGGTACATAGATGTAGTTCAGGTCGAGCACATCCAACTTGTGATTCGCCTCTTTCTTACGGCTCCACATATAGCTCCATGTACCAGAAATGAGTTCGCGTTTGAACTCGGGACGGTCCTGCGAATTGAACTTGAGAGCGAACTGCGACGAGGACATCAGTTTTCTTTTATCGGCCGGAACAAAATTGGATATTACACCACCCTTTAACCTGAGACTCAGTTCGGCACCATACTCAAAGAACTTGTTGCCGTTATATCCCCTGAGGTTGGAGACTGCCTCATATGCGGCAAAGAGTCTCAAGGCAAGCTGTTCCGAGCCCTTGAAAAGATTCTTGTCCGACAGGGTGACCGACGCCAACGCACCGAAATTACCGGCGGTGTTTGTTCCGTCAAGGTCAAAACCCACAGTGCATCTTTTGCTCTTCTCATACATTATGTAGCAATCGAGTATTGCGCTGTCGGGCCGCTCCTGCATTCTCACCGTCGTATACTTCAATGCCGGCAGTTGCGAAAAAGAGCTGTATGTCTTGTCAACATTCTCTTGTGAGAAAAGTTCACCGGGAGAGATATAAGTATTTTCCAGCAATTTTTTGGTACGTACAACCTGCGACTCATTATAAAGAATTTGGAAATCCTCGTACTCCACAGTATCACACTGCTCCAATAGTGCATCATCAAGGTGCAGTCCGGCATTAGCCACATAATATATTCTGCCTATGCGGTATGCCTTATGGTTTACAGGCTCGACATTTGCAGCCGGAACAAAACCAGCAATATTCATTGTCAGCCTCACCTTGTTTGAGTGATGTGCCGTATCGGCCGTGTAGGTGATATGCTCTTTCTGAAAACGGTAATATCCGTTGTTCCTGAGCAAATCGGTCACGCGGCGTCGTTCAGCCTCCATTCCGTCCACGCTGAATGGCATACCCGGTCTGATTGTGGAAGATAGCGAATCGGCCATAATCATTGCTGCCACAACGCTATCCTCGCTCGCCATTCTGAATTCAGAGATATAATATCTCTCCTTTTCATGCAGATAGTAGGTTACCTTTGCGCGGCGTTTAGGTTCATTGACAAGAGTCTCAAGGTCAACACGTGCATGCAGATAGCCGTCGTTGAGCAGCATCTGCTGTATGTTCGAGCGTGTTGCCTCGGCAAGTTTATGGCTATAGACAACCGGTTTCTCTCCCAAACGGCGCAAAACACGGTTTCCCCACTTTGTCGAATCGAGCCCGGAGAGCGCATAGGTATACATTGGCACCTTTGCTATACTGAACCACTTTGCATTAGGCTTCTGCCTTATATATTTTTTTGCTTTCGATGCATTGTCGGTATTTGTATTTGAAACAATATCCACATCATTGAGCAGGTACTCGCCCTCGGGGATGAACTTCTTCACCGAGCACGAAAACAGCAGCATCACACCCGAAAGTGCAAAAAACAGTCTCCTCAACAATGTCATTTTACTCAAATAATAGATTAATGTACCAAAACTCCCCTAATATTGGGATTATGCTAAAAATAATTTACAAAGATAGAAAAAACTTGAAAGATTTGAGGTAGATTTGCACTACTTTAATACAGTAAAAAAGAAAAAAGATGTTAAGCAAAGCACTTCTGAAACGTATATCGGCACTGGAGAACAAGAAACAGAGGAGAGAGAGCGGACTTTTCATTGCCGAAGGAGGGAAAACGGTTCTCGATCTTTTGGCCGCCGGTCTCAAGGCCGACAAACTTATTGCCACCACCGAATGGCTTGGAGCGCACAGCATGCCGGAGGGTGTGGAAACGATTGAAGTGAGTTGCGACGAGATGCGACGCGCAAGCCTGCAGCAGGCACCGCAGGGAATCATGGGCATATTCCATCAGCCACGACACGAAACTGATACCACCATACCCGAGCGCGAGCTGTGCCTTGCACTCGACAATGTACAGGACCCCGGAAACCTTGGCACCATAATACGTATTGCCGACTGGTTCGGCATAGAGAACATTTTCTGTTCCCATGGAACAGCTGACGCATTCAACCCCAAGACTGTACAGGCAACCATGGGTGCCATCGGGCGCGTGAAGGTGCACTACGTGGACCTGCCCTCATTCATTGAAGCAATCAAAGGGAGAGCAACGCTATATGGAACATTTCTCGACGGTGACAACATTTACGGAAAAGAGCTCACAAACCGAGGAGTGATAATAATGGGCAACGAAGGCAACGGGATAAGCGAAGAGTGCGGCCGACACATCACAGAGAGGCTGTTCATCCCCAACTACCCCACAGGGCGAGAGACATCGGAATCGCTTAACGTTTCGGTAGCCACAGCTATAATATGCAGCGAATTCCGTCGCCGCGGCTAAAAACGGACATTTGCGACATAAAGCGTTCCGTCCGCAGTGTTGCAAACAGTCAACTCCTCAACCAAAAGCATGGAATGTATCTCTCCGTCAAACGGATACCACCCGATTACGCGCCCTGATGAAACGGTAACAACATACCTTTCGAATACTTCGCACGAAGGGAGACGCAGTTTCCGTGCCAGATATACCGTTACTTCAGCCATTTAATGAAATAAATCTATTGAACACTGTCTCCCGATTCAACAGGATGGAATCTTTTGAGCGAAATATTGCTCAAAAGCACACTCGACTCAAATGCCGTGTCATTGTCATAGTAATAGACATAGCCACTCATTGACTTCAAGCGCTTTTCATAATTTCTTGGAACAGAGATAGAATAAGTGCCGGACTCTTTCACACTCACACCTGTTGCATGATATGTATCATTATCATATTCAAGCGCTATCGAAGCATAAACCTCACGCTCCACACCCTTTTCAAGAGATGGAATAAACTCTGCATTGAACGAGAACACCATGCTGTCACCAACGGCAAACGTAGTATCCTTGGGTACATCGAAACCGAACCTGATTCTATTGGAAAGAGGCGTTGCAGAGAGCAACTTCACCGGATGTCCTGTCCACAGCTCGGCAACAGCCGGAGCGAGGTCTGCTATTGTAAGACTGACACCATCGTAATCCTGCACCTGATTAGCTGTGAGCACATCTACCTCTTGCTGCAGACGCGTCTCAAGATTGGCATAAATCTCCTTTATGTGTTTTGGATAACGGTTATACCACACAAGCGAAGAGTCGAACTCCTCTTTTGTGACACCGTGCTTGTCATAGACATATGTATACATCAGTTTCTCCTTGTAGCTTACAGATGCATACATTGTAGTCATGGAAGCTGCCAGATGGTAATCGTAAAGGACAGCCTCCATCTTTTCGGGCGGCAGAACACTGTCCGGAATCTCCACCTTGCACGAAAAAAGCGTCATCGACAACAGAAAAAGCACTATTTTTACAGCACAGTTACGCATTACTGTTCACTCATTGCTAAAGAGAAACTTTCTATACCATATCAATATGGCCACAACGCTGCAGCTTATACAGGCATCGGCAAAGTTAAATACGGGAGAGAAGAATATACCACCGCCCACAAGCGGCATCCACTGCGGCCATGTGAAGAGCGGGAAGTAGAACATATCCACCACTCTGCCTTCGAAGAAAGAGGCATAACCCTCGCCCCAAGGAACAAAATGCGCAACCTCGCCATAGCTCGACGAGAATATTTCGCCATAGAACAGGCAGTCGATGATATTGCCCACTGCACCGGCCAGAATCATTGCAATGGAAAACACAAAGCCCAACGGGTATTCGCGGTTCTTTATAAGCTTGAGAATCAGATACACAAGGAAAGCAACGGCAACCAGACGGAACCCAGTAAGGTACACCTTATCAAACAATTCCATACCGAATGCCATTCCATTGTTCTCAATGAAACGTATCTGGAACCAATCGCCAAAAACCGAAAAGCCACCGCCCAATGGCATACTCGTCTTTACTGCAATCTTTATCAACTGGTCGATAAAGATTGCAAGTAAAACCGAGAACCATATGACACGGGAGCGTCTGCCCGACTCTGTCATCATAAATCAATTATCTACTTTTCTTTGCTTCAATGCTGAGAGTTGCATGTGGCACAGCCATCAATCTCTCCTTTGAAATAAGTTTGCCTGTCTCGCGACAGATACCGTATGTCTTGTTTTCAATGCGGATGAGCGCAGCCTGCAAGCCCTGAATGAACTTTGCCTGGCGGCTTGCTATTTGCATCTGCTCTTCAAGGTATGCAGCGTCACTGCCATCCTCCAATCCTTTGTATGTTGGCGAGGTATCGGCAACATCATTTGAATCCTCATGGCGCAAAGCTCTCATTATCTGGTCATAATCTCTCTTCGCGAGCTCAAGTTTCTGCAAAATCACGGTACGGAACTCTTCCAGTTCAGCATCTGAATAACGAACTTTTTCTGACATATCTCTCTATCAATTATTATGGTTAGTATTATAAGTTTCTTAGGGTTTCTTTCATCAAAGTTTTCTTACCGACAGCTTCACTACAGCATTGTCAAGTTCAACGACATTGTCGCCATCAACACTGTCGCTTATCTTCAGTTCATCGGCAAGTACCTGATTGCAGATGTATGCATTGAACTGTTCGACTGCTGCATCGGTAGCCTCACTGCTTGCTATCTCAACAGCTATGCGGTCAACGATATCAAAGCCACTCTCCTTGCGCATTGCCTGAATCTTCTTAACAATCTCACGCGCAATGCCCTCGCGGCGCAAATCGTCTGTAACCTCCACGTCAAGCGCAACAGTCAATGCACCCTCGTTGGCAACAGTCCAACCGGGAACATCCTCGCTGAAGATTTCTACATCGGCAAGTTCAATGAGTGCATCCACACCCTCAACCTGCAATGTTATGCTGCCGTTCTTCTCAAGCACGGCAATCTGCTCCTGCGACATGTTTGTAACAGCCTCGTTCACGCTCTTCATGAGCTTGCCGAACTTCTTTCCAAGAGTACGGAAGTTGCACTTGATTTTCTTCACGAGGATTCCGTCACCCTCAACAAATACAAGTTCCTTCACGTTAACCTCGCCAAGGATAAGCTGTTTCACAGCCTCAATGCGCGACTTCATCACCTCGTCGGCTGCAGGGATTGCAATCTTCTGCAATGGCTGACGCACGATGAGTGCCTCTTTCTTGCGCAGTGCAAGCACCATTGAAGAGATTTGCTGTGCCAGCACCATGCGATACTCAAGCTCGCTGTCCACGTTCTGTCCGTCACACTCGGGGAACTTCGCAAGGTGAACCGAAGCAGCATCGCCACGACCGGTAACCGATGTCAAATCCTGATACATACGCTCGGCATAGAACGGAGCGATAGGAGCCATTAGGCGTGCAACTGTCTCAAGACAGGTATAGAGTGTCTGGTATGCCGAAAGTTTGTCGGTGCTCATACCTGTACCCCAGAAACGTTTGCGGCTCAAACGCACGAACCAGTTACTTACATTGTCGATAACGAAATCCTGAATCAGACGGCCGGCCTTTGTAGGCTCATAGTCATTCAGGCAAGCATTCACGTTCTTTACAAGAGTATTCAAGGCCGACAGAATCCAACGGTCGAGTTCGGGACGCTCTGCAAGAGGAACATCGGGCTCTGCATATGTAAAGCCATCGACATTAGCATACATTGTAAAGAAACTGTATGTCTGGTACAGTTTGCCGAAGAACGAGCGTGTAACCTCCTTAACACCCTCCTCGTTGAAACGGAGGTTGTCCCAAGGAGCCGAGTTGGTAATCATGTACCAACGCAACGCGTCGCTGCCGTACTTCTCAATTGTATCGAACGGGTCAACGGCATTGCCAAGACGCTTGGACATCTTGTCGCCGTTCTTGTCGAGCACAAGACCGTTTGAAATGACAGTCTTGAATGCTACTGTATCGAACACCATTGTTGCAATAGCATGCAGGGTATAGAACCATCCGCGTGTCTGGTCGACACCTTCGGCAATGAAGTCGGCGGGATATACCGTACGGCTGTCAAGGAGTTCCTTGTTCTCGAACGGATAGTGAATCTGTGCATAAGGCATAGCACCGGAGTCGAACCAGACATCAATAAGGTCAAGTTCACGGGTCATCACCTTTCCGGTAGAAGATACAAGCTTGATATCATCCACGTATGGACGGTGGAGGTCTATCTTGTCATAGTTCTCCTTACTGTAGTCGCCGGGAACAAAGCCTTTATCCTTGTATGGGTTGCTTGCCATCACACCGGCAGCAACAGCCTTCTCAATCTCATCATAAAGCTCGGCAATAGAACCAATGCAGATTGCCTCGCCATCCTCGCTTGTCCAGATAGGCAGCGGAGTACCCCAGTAGCGGCTACGGCTAAGGTTCCAGTCGTTGAGGTTCTCGAGCCACTTGCCGAAACGGCCTGTACCTGTAGACTCAGGTTTCCATGTAATGGTCTTGTTGAGTTCGCTCATGCGCTCCTTCATCTGCGATGCACGTACGAACCAACTGTCGAGCGGATAGTAGAGCACGGGCTTGTCTGTACGCCAGCAGTGCGGGTAGTTGTGCATGTGCTTCTCAATCTTGAATGCCAGGCCGGCCTGCTTCAGCACCATGCAGAGCACAACGTCAAGTGTCTCAGCCTTTGCGGCAGCCTTCTCGTCGTAACGGCCTTCAACGGTATATTGTGGATCGTATGCATTCTTAACATATGCAACAGCATACTTGCCATACTCCTCTACGTTTACAAAATTTGCAACAAAATAGTCATCAAGCTCATCTATCGCCCAGAACTTTCCGGTAAAGTCGACCATAGGACGTGTCTCGCCCTTCTTGTTTATCATAAAGAGTGACGGAATGCCCGCAGCCTTTGCCACAAAAGCATCATCGGCACCGAATGTAGGTGCAATGTGAACGATACCCGTACCATCCTCTGTGGTTACATAGTCACCCGGGATGACACGGAATGCTTCGGCCGATGCGTCAACAACGCAATCGCCATCCTTCTTCACAGGCTTCACCCAAGGAAACAGCTGCTCATAGTGCATGCCAACGAGGTCACTGCCCTTGTACTCGGCAATCACCTTGTAGGGCACAACCTTGTCGCCGGCCTTGTAATCTTCGAGTGGCATCTCGGCACCGGCAGGATTGAAGTGAGCCGCCAACAGAGCCTTTGCAAGCACCAGAGTCACAGGCTGACCGTTGTAGGCATTATATGTCTGCACTGCAACATAGTCAATCTTTGGACCGACGCAAAGTGCAGTGTTCGAAGGCAATGTCCATGGAGTTGTTGTCCATGCAAGGAAATATGGTGTACCCCATGCAGTCATCTCGGGTTTGGGGTCAAGCATGCAGAACTGTGCAACTGCCGTTGTATCCTTCACATCGCGGTAGCAGCCGGGCTGGTTAAGCTCGTGCGAGCTCAAACCCGTACCCGCCGCAGGCGAGTATGGCTGTATTGTGTAACCCTTGTAGAGCAAGCCCTTGTTGTAGAGCTGCTTGAGCAACCACCACAAAGACTCAATGTAACTATTCTCGTATGTTATGTATGGATTCTCAAGGTCAACCCAATAACCCATTCTGCGTGTAAGGTCGGTCCACTCGCGTGTGTACTTCATCACCTCCTCGCGGCAGCTGCGGTTATACTCATCGACAGAGACCTTTTTACCGATATCCTCTTTTGTAATATTCAGTTTCTTCTCAACGCCAAGCTCAACAGGCAAGCCGTGTGTATCCCAACCGGCCTTACGCTTCACCTGGAAACCCTTCATCGTCTTGAAGCGGCAGAAAGTATCCTTTATACTTCGTGCCATGACGTGGTGGATACCCGGCATACCGTTTGCCGATGGAGGACCCTCAAAGAAAACAAACGAAGGAGCACCCTCGCGCTCGGTCATACTCCTTGAGAACAAGTCTTCTTTCTCCCACTCTTCCAGAACCTCTTTGTTTATCAGAGGTAGATTCAACTGATTATATACAGGAAATTTCTTTTTCATATGGTAATAAACGTTTATTTTCATTTCAATTTTGCAAAGTTACCCAAAATTTCCGTAAATGCAATAAAAACAAAGATAATAGCTTGCACAATATCATATAAAGCATATATTAGCGACAAACGTCACTTCGCTTCTATCACATACTTTACCCCCTGCATCTTGTGGGTGACCACCACGCGGACACCGAACTTGTCGGCAACATGACGCGCTATATGCTCGGCACTGTAGACCGAACGGTGCTGCCCGCCGGTACAACCGCAGCACACCTGAATATGCGTAAAACCACGTCTCTTGTATGTATCGACCATATTGTCGACAAGCGCGTAGGCATTCTCAAGGAACTCGGCTATATTGCTCTCTTTTTCAAGGAATTCAATCACAGGAGCATCCATACCGGTGAGTTTCTTGTATGGCTCATAGCGGCCGGGGTTATGTATTGCACGGCAGTCGAAGACAAAGCCTCCGCCATTGCCCGATGTATCGTCCGGTATACCACGCTTATAAGAAAAGCTCATAACATCCACCGTCAGTTCTTTGGAGTCGTCGCGCACAAACATGGGCAAGGCCGCAATCTCGTCTATCAGCGAGCGTATATACCCGAACTCTCCCGCCTCGACCAACAGCTTTGACAACTGGCCCAGCGCAGCGGGAATACTCTCAATGAACGCTTTCTTGCGCTCAAAAAGCCCACGGTAGCCGTAGGTACCCAAGTTCTGCAAAAGGCGGAAGACGCGGAACAGCTGCAGCATCTTTACAAAATGCACCCTGTCGACACTCCTGTAGCAAGCAAGAGCATCCATATAAGCATCGACCATGGCATCGACAGCCTCGGTTGTGTATTTCGCCCTTGCCTGCCCCACAAAGGAGGCTATGTCGTAATACACAGGACCTCTGCGCCCACCCTGAAAGTCTATAAAGTATGGTTCACCGTCCTTGAGCATAACATTGCGCGACTGGAAATCGCGATAAAGGAAGACATTGTCGTTGTCGCTCAAAAGACGTGCCGTCATCTCCACAAACTCATCCTCAAGCCTGTTTTCGTTGAACTCTATGCCCACACCTTTCAGGAAACAGTACTTGAAGTAGTTCAAATCCCACATAATGGTGCGTTCATTGAAATCAGCAGTTGGATAACAGAGCGAGAAATCGAAGTGCTCCGGCGTCTCGAACTGTATTCTTGGCAACACGGCCACAACCTTGCACAGGAGCTCAATCTCAGCTGCATCAAAACACCCCCGCTCACGTGCAGCAGCCAACGAGGTGTAGAGCGTTACATCGCCCAAATCCTCCTGCAGATAACAGAGTCCATCGTCAGAGACTGCAAGCACCTCAGGCGCAGCCACGCCCGATGCACGCAAAGCCCTTGAAAGAGCTACAAAAGCATTGTTCTCTTCAACCGAGATTCCCTTTGCACCCATCACGGTCGACACGCCTGACATGCGATAATACACACGGTTCGACCCGTCACCGGTGAGCCTGACAACAGACTGCGGCTCGCAACCGAACGTCTTTATATATAAATCCCTTAATTTTTCCATCCTAAAAAACTTTGACCGCGAATATAACACAACTTAACGTAAAAACAGGAATATGCAGATGATTATTTCTCTTTTATAGAACACAAAAAAACGTCGGGTGCAAAGTTCTGCACCCGACGTAAGTCTATCATTCAAGCAGGAATTACTTTACAAGAACCTTCTTGCCGTTTATTATGTAAATTCCGGATTTTACAATCTCGCTCAACTTACGGCCCTGAATGTCATAAATCACCCTCTTGCCATTACCGGTCTCAACCTCCTCAATGCCTGTACCGACGGTAACGTTGAGTACGACGTCGATTATCTGGCCACCATAGTTCGAGAATGTACCGCCGAAGTTGCTGTCACTGTCACCTGCAGGGTCAATGCTGCACCAGTCCTGCTTTATACGCATGCGGTAGACACCCTGTCGCTCGGGAACAGCAAATGTCGGGAGTAAAGGATAGCTGCGGTCATCGCCCGAAATCGAACGACCTTCACTGTTCCAGCCGCTCGCATCGCTGCTGCCGCCATTGTTATAGAATGAATATGACACAAGGTCCTCGACAGGCTTCCAGTCACTGCCAGCCTCAATACCGGCCGTAAAACCATCGTAATCATAGTCGATATATATATAATGGTTAATCCAAGAGCCATTTGTATCGAACTTTACAGACACCTGCTCACCTGGAGCCGCAACAAACTCAAGCGTCTCGGTCAGGTCAAGATATTCCGACACACGTTCCGTCGCATCGAGGTCATATCTGACATCGCCATAGCTTTCACTTGTAAATATCACGGCATTGATATTACGCTCGGTGTAGTTCCTTGTTCCTGTAAATGTTGGAGTATAGTCCACATCCTCGCCCGGATTAGGCTCAGGTTCCACAACCTCGCCCACAGTTACATTCGGGTTCTCAATCAACACCCAAGCAGAGCCACTGTCCGACGCATTCCAGACAGAGAGCGGAGCATCCAGCTGTGGGGCAGCGCACATATATCCCAGTTCTGCGTTTGAATGGCTTGGATATGCATTGAATGCGAACTTGCCGCCACCAAGGTCAACAACCGACAACGATACGGGTTCTGCCGAGAATGAACAATATTTCAAGTTTTCATCAAATTCATACATTGGTGTCTTAAGGTACATCCCTGCGCCCACATTGTACAACTGGTACTTGTCACCGTCCCTGATAACCTGCCAGCAAGCATTCTCCGATGTGATATCGACCTCCTGAGCATAGTCGGAATCCTTCAACTGGTGGTCGCTGTCACCTCCTGTCATGCCGGCAACCCACACCTTGTCACCATGTCCATCCTCATAGATTGCGTAAGCTGTGAAATGTTCATTGTAAAGCACATATGTCTTGTTTTCGTGAGCATTGTCAAGAGAGTACAATTTCTCACCAAGTTCTTTCGGTCCATTATCAGGTTCGGGCTCTGGTTCCGGTTCCATGACTGTAAATATTATTTCGCCGTTGCATACAACAGGTTCTTTATTCACCTTACGTGTAATGAGACCCTCGGGAATGTAGAGAGGATACTCACCCGTAGTTGAGATAGGGTTATCAGGTACAATCGTCAACACACAGCCGTCAACAATATATGAAGCCGTGTTTTTATTTGAACCTATATAAATCTTCGTTGCATCAGCGGCATTGTATACACCTTCAATTTCATCGCTATACTCAACGGACACAGTCTGCAATGACTCCACAACGTCACTTGGTGTAACAGAAACCACCTCAAGCGGTTCAACACTCATATCCTTGACCGTAAACTTTATCTCGCCGTTGCATACAACTGCCTCACCGTTGCTCTTGCAGGTAATCAAGCCCTCAGGAATATAAAGCATATACTCCCCCGGAGTGGTTATTACGTCAGTCAATGTAAGTGTAAGGAAGTTCCTGTCAACCACATACGAAGCCTTGTTCACCTTCAACGGTTTGGTAGTGGTTCTTAACGAGTCTACATAAATACGTGACACGTTGAGGGGATTGTATTCGCCAAGAATCTCCTCGTCATACTCAAGGACAATTGTCTGCAATGAATCCACCGGTTCATCGGGAGTAACGGCAACCACCTCGGCAGTAACCTTTTCCGACGCATCCCTGACGGTGAATTTGATTTCACCGTTGCAAACGACATCACTGCCATCGGCCTTGCGTGTTATCAGCCCTGCAGGGATATACAGTCCATGCTCACCCGCTGTTGCCAATGCATTGTCCAATGTTATTGAAAGTACATTGCCTTTCACGCTGAATGAAGCCGTGTTTTCACTTGAACCTACATATATCTTTGATGCAGCGCCATCGCTGTAGGTACCGACAATCTCATCACTGTACTCAACGGTCATCTCTTTCAATGACCATACAGGCCTGCTTGGAGTAACAGAGACAACCTCAAGTTCAGGAGCCTTTACTCTAAACACAATTTCACCGTCACAAGTAACATCCTTGCCACTGACCTGGCGTGTGACAAGCCCCTTGGGGATATATAGTGGATACACACCCGGAGAAGTTATCTCCTTATCCAATGTTATGTTGAGCACATTACCTTTTACGCTGAACGAAGCTTTATTCAATGCTGTGCCCACATATATCTTTGTTGACGATGTCGATTTGTAGGTACCCGAAATTGCATCACTGTACTCAATGGCAATCGTCTTCAAAGACTCTACCGGCTCATCGGGGGTTACCGAAACAACGGTAAGAGGCTCCTCGGGCTTGAATGAAACCGTATAGGTGTGCACATTGCCACTTGCCCTTGTCGCACGTTTGATGTGCGCCATAATGGCATCAATGGTATATCCCTGTACCCTGCTGCCGCTTGCTGCGCAATCATTGCCTTTTACGGTAATTGTAAGCACAGATGTCTCTTCGTCAAAGCTCTTTTCGATGACTGCACCACGTCCGTTCGAGGTAACGGAGAGTTTGTTCTCATAATATGGCTCGTCAATAGTATATGAAGTCTTGCCCTGCTGGAAATAGTTTTTTCCGTTATATGTGAGTGATGCGAGCTCCGAGTAGTAGACAAACTCCACATCGTCAACATACAGCGTTGTATTCTCCTTCAAGTTGTCACGGTTCCAATAGTCACCACCACTTATTATCACATTCATCATTTGGGGAGTCTCGTCATTCAAATACTCAATGGGAACAGTAATTGTCTGCCAACCACCATTTGTTGACTTGAATGCATAATTGCATTTCGCAACAAGTTTACCACTCGAAGAAGGATTGGTCATACCCAAAATCGCCTTGTCAACATCTTTCCTCGATGATGTAGGAGCTCCTCGCTCTCCAACATTTGAAGTATATGTACCATTCCATAAATAGGTGATAATATACGAATTCTCATTGTTGGAATCCGTTCTTTTAAAACGGCCTGTTATGGCATCAGGCTTATATGTAAAAGATGTTCCACCATATGTACCACCATCGCACTTGGAGACTGACGTTGTTGCATAGACCCATGGCGTACCAAAAGTAATATAACCCGGAGCTACAGAACCAATCTTCACCAACACAATAGTTGCTCCCACATATATATTCTGCAATTTAACAGAGCCATTATCATTAAACACCAACTGCTGTTTCTTTTCAACCCCAGACACTTTTTGGTTTACAGACGAGCCGTTCCAGCCTATTGGTTCAACACCCGGACGTTGACGCATTTCACCCACAGCATCCGAATTACCACAAGATGTTTTCCAACTGTCGAAACTGCCGTTAGGTATATACTGTGCATTCACAGCAATGGCAGCCAAAGCTAATAATGTAGTAAAAAATCTTCTCATCATTCCTTATATATAATAGATAATTCCACACATCACACCCGTACAAAACAGCATGTACAAGTGCACAAATCGGGACAAAGTTAGCTCAAAAAAATTATTATTCACCTTTTTATTCCTATTTTTACTTTTATTTAGAAAACAACCACGAAAACAAACAATCATCATCACAAAAAGAAAAACAAGATACACTTTTCCATAAATTGCGCAAAAAAGCATTAAAAACACACGGTTTTATTCAACCAAAACAAACATTTTGCCATTTATTTTAAAAAAACGCTTACATTTCTTTATTTTCAAAGAACAATTTATTATTTTTGCAGAAAAGTATGTAAAAAGTATAAAAACAACATAAAAATGAACGTAGCAACCACCTTAGAGAGCCTAAAGAAAAGATTCCCCAACGAGCCGGAATATTTTCAGGCAGTAGAAGAAGTGCTCCACTCCATTGAAGAGGAGTACAACAAGCACCCGGAGTTTGAAGCAAGCAACCTCATTGAGCGCCTTTGCATCCCCGACAGAATCTTCACATTCCGCGTAACATGGACAGATGACAAGGGACGCGTGCAGGTGAACACCGGCTACCGCGTGCAGCACAACAATGCCATCGGCCCCTACAAAGGCGGTATCCGCTTCCACCCGTCAGTAAATATAGGCATCCTCAAGTACCTTGCATTTGAGCAGACATTCAAGAACTCGCTCACCACCCTTCCGATGGGCGGCGCAAAGGGCGGTTCGGACTTCGACCCCAAGGGCAAGAGCGACAACGAGGTAATGCGTTTCTGCCAGGCATTCATCACAGAACTGTGGCGCCACATAGGCCCCGAGATGGACGTTCCCGCAGGTGACATTGGCGTAGGTGCACGCGAGGTTGGCTACATGTTCGGCATGTACAAGAAGCTCACGCGCGAGTTCAACGGTGTGTTCACCGGCAAGGGACTCGACTTTGGCGGTTCACTCATACGCCCCGAGGCTACAGGATACGGCAACATCTACTTCCTGCAGGAGATGCTTGCAACACGCGGCCTTGACATCGCCGGCAAGACTTGTCTTGTATCGGGCTCGGGCAACGTGGCACAGTACACTGTCGAAAAAATCATTCAGCTCGGCGGCAAACCCGTTACAATGAGCGACTCGAACGGTTACATCTATGACCCCGAGGGCATTGACCGCGAGAAGCTCGACTTCATCATGGAGTTAAAGAATGTGCGCCGCGGCCGCATCAAGGAGTACGCCGACAAGTACGGCTGCAAATACGTTGAGAACGCACGCCCATGGTGCGAGAAGGGCGACATTGCCCTGCCATCGGCAACACAGAACGAAATCAACGGCGACGATGCCAAGATGCTTGTTGCAAACGGCGTTATTGCCGTTTCCGAGGGTGCGAACATGCCTTCCACACCCGAGGCCATCCACACATTCCAGGCAGCAAGGATTCTCTACGCACCGGGCAAGGCTTCAAATGCCGGCGGCGTATCTGTATCGGGTCTTGAGATGAGCCAGAACTCGGGCAAAATCAACTGGAGCAGCGCTAAGGTCGACGAGATGCTGCACGAGATTATGCACAACATCCACAGCGCATGCGTCAAGTACGGAACATGCGAGGATGGCTACATCGACTACGTAAAGGGCGCAAACGTTGCCGGCTTCCTGAAGGTTGCCCGCGCAATGATGGCACAGGGTATTGTGTAACTCCATATCAAGGAGTTGCGCATCACAAAGCGGAACAATTAATAAAACAGTAAAATAAAATCTCTCCAAAGCAATGACAAATCACCGGAGCAACCGGGTTTTGTCATTGTTTTTTATATCTTTGCAAACTATTACAAAGAGACACTATGCAAAACAAGAACAATGCCTGGCTGTGGATTCCCACGCTCTACTTCGCATCGGGACTACCCTATCATGCCATAACATCAATCTCGGACATTATGTACAAGGACATGGGCATCGGCAATGCCCAAATTGCCATGTACACAAGCCTGTTGCTCATCCCTTGGACCATCAAACCATTGTGGAGCCCCATTGTGGAGATGATAAGCACAAGGCGCAAATGGACACTCATTTCACAGTTGCTGCTCGCGATATGTTTTGCAGTTATTGCGCTTGTAATACCATCCGAATATTTTCTGCTACTCACACTCGCAGCATTCTTTATCGGTGCATTCGTCTCATCGACCCATGATATTGCGCTCGACGGCTTTTACATGCTCGCACTGCCACAGGAGAAACAGTCGTTCTTCTCGGGCATACGCAACACATTCTACCGCATAGCAACAGTTTTCAGCTCAGGTGTCCTCGTAATGATTGCAAACCGGATAGCCGAGAGAAGCGGCAACGGGCAGACAGGCTGGAGTGCAACATTTGCCATCACCGGAGCCATTATGCTTGCACTCTATCTCTATCACAAAAAGGCAGTGCCAAGCCCCGCAAGCGACACGGCACGCACAACAAGCAGCATAAAGGATGCTTTCAGCAACTATGGCGACATAATAAGGAGCTATTTCCAAAAGCCCGGCATATGGCAGGCGCTGCTGTTCCTGCTGCTGTTCCGCTTCCCCGAGGCACAGCTCGCAAAGATGGGTAAACTGTTCCTCATGGACAGCGCCGCGCAGGGCGGCCTTGCACTCGACAAGGGAGAGATTGGGCTCATATACGGTGTGATAGGTGTCATCGGACTCATCATAGGCGGAATTGTCGGCGGAATTTGCATTTCACGCAAAGGTCTCAAATATTGGCTCTGGCCAATGGTTGTAGCCATATCCCTGCCCGATGCCGTATACATATACATGAGCAGTGCACTGCCCCAGGACATGACAGTAATAAGCAGCTGCATATTCATTGAACAGTTGGGTTATGGTTTCGGCTTTACGGCATACACGCTTTACATGATATACTTCGCACAGGGTAAATACCCCACCGCACACTTTGCAATATCCACCGCCTTCATGTCACTTGGCATGATGCTGCCGGGAATGTTTGCCGGCAAATTGCAGGAGTCAATGGGATACGAAAACTTTTTCATCTGGGTAACAGCCTGCACTTTAATCACTTTTATTGTGTCGGCACTCGTAAAAATAGACCCGAACTTTGGCAAAAGGCAAAAATGATATTATCTTTGCGTAATACAACAAAAAGAAAAAGATGATACTGATAGCAGATTGCGGTTCAACAAAGACCGATTGGGTATTGTGCGAAGGTGATGACATCATTGCCAGAGCGAGGACTCAGGGACTCAACCCCACCCATCAGGAGAGCGAAGAGATTTTTGAAATCCTCTCTACCGAGCTCACCGAAGAGATTACGGCACACAACCCGCAGAAGATATATTTCTACGGAGCCGGCTGTGCATATGAGACAGCCAACAACCGTATGCGCCGCGCATTGGAGAACATTTTTTCAACAAAAGAGATTGAAATCAACAGCGACCTGCTGGCTGCTGCACGTGCATTGTGCAAACACGAGGAGGGCATTGCATGCATCCTGGGCACAGGCTCGAACTCATGCCTGTTCGACGGCGAAAAAATCATAGACAACACCCCGTCACTGGGTTATATACTTGGCGATGAAGGCAGCGGAGCGCATCTTGGCCGCCAGCTTATAAGCGACTGCATAAAGAAACAGTTGCCAAAGAACATATGCGACAAGTTCTTTGAGCAGTATGAGCTTAGTGTGGCAACCATACTCGAGAAGACCTACCACAGTTCGCTCCCCAACCGTTGGCTTGCAAGTTTCACCCCGTTTTTGAGTGAATACAAGAAGGTCCCCGAAATAAATGCCATGCTCAAGAAGTGCTTCAAGCAGTTCTTCAAGCGCAACACAATGACCTACAGGCGTTCATGGCTGCCAATACACATTGTAGGCAACATAGGCATCCACTTCAGCGAAGAAATAAAGGAGACAGCCGAAAGTCTGGGCCTCTCCATCGGCAACATTGTGGACAGCCCCATGAACGGATTGATTGAATATCATAAACAAAACAAATAATTTTAAAACAATATTATGAAAAAAGTATTTTTATCAGCATTAGTATGCCTTGCAGTAGCCGTTGTATCATGCGGATGCAAGGTTGGAGAGAAAGGATTCAAGAAGCTCCTGTTGTCCGACAAGGCAAAGATTGACACCTTGTCATACATCGTAGGTATGGACGTTGCCAACAGCATCGACAAGAATATGATTCCAATGTTCAAGGTCGATTACAATACCATTATGGACGTATTGGTGCAGGCACTCGACCCCAAGGCTACAATTGAGGTTGAGGGCGAGTCTTTCAACAAGGAGAACTTCCGCGAAATCGGTGACAAATATATGAGCAGCGAGCTCCAGGGCCGCATAATGGCAGCACAGGGCGACAGTACAGCAACCATATACACCGACGAGAAGGAGAAGAACATCGTATCGGCTATCCTAGGTGCCGACATCGCTTATAGCGCACTCAATATCCAGTTCGACATCGACAAGCGTTCACTCGTTACCGCCATCGACGAAATCCACAACGGCAAAGGCCGTCTTACTCAGGATTTCGCAATGGAGTACACACGTAACTACTTCACTGTTGTAGTTCCCGAGAAGAACAGAAAGGAGTCGGAAGAGTGGCTTGCAAAGATTGAGAAGCAGAAAGGTGTACAGAAGACCGAGAGCGGCCTCCTTTACAAGATTGAGAATGCCGGTGACGAGAATGTGAAGGCCATCAATGACGAGGATGTTGTAAAGGTACTCTACACAGGCCGCACAAAAGACGGCAAGGTATTCGACAGCAACCGTTGGGCCGACATGCCTGCCGAGCGTCAGGAGATGATAAAGAACTACCAGCCCGACCAGGCAGAGAAGGACAACCCGATAGAGTTCCCTCTCAACCGCGTAATCAAGGGTTGGACCGAGGGTATGAAGCTCGTAGGTAAGGGCGGAAAGATTACACTTTGGATTCCATCGGACCTCGCGTATGGCGAGAGAGGTGCCGGCCAGGACATCGGCCCCAACCAGGCGCTCTTCTTCGAGGTTGAGCTCCTTGAGGTAGCAGGCAAGTAATAGACAAACAACATAAGCAAATGCCCCCATCACGTGCAGTGATGGGGGCATTTGCTTATAAAAAGCCGATATTTTACATTATATATAATACATTAATGGCAACTACCGGAAAAAAGCATTATCTTTGCATAGATATACAGCAAAGAAGTTAAACAAAAGTTTGCCTTGCCGGACACACTCCCCAAAGGCAAAAACCGTACAGACTTATGAAAGCATATGTATTCACAGGGCAAGGAGCCCAGTTCAGCGGAATGGGAAAGGAACTCTATGAGACCAGCCCCATTGCAAAGGAGTATTTTGAAAAAGCGAATGAGATATTGGGCTTCCGCATAACAGACATAATGTTCAACGGCAGCGACGAGGATTTGAGACAGACAAAGGTTACCCAGCCGGCTGTCTTCATCCACTCGGTAGTATCGGCCATCGCTCAAGGCGATGATTTTCAGCCGGCAATGGTTGCCGGACACTCGCTCGGCGAGTTCTCGGCACTAACTGCCGCCGGAGCATTGACTTTTGAGGACGGACTCAAACTTGTATATGCACGCGCACTTGCCATGCAGAAGGCATGCGAGGCACAGCAATCCACAATGGCCGCCATACTTGGCCTGGACGACGAAACTGTAGAGAACATCTGTAACGAGATAAGCAATGCAGGCGACACCGTGCTGGCAGCAAACTACAACTGTCCCGGACAGGTAGTCATTTCGGGCAGCGTAGAGGGTGTAAACAAGGCTTGCGAGAAGCTCAAGGAGGCCGGTGCAAAACGCGCAATGCCATTGAGCGTGAGCGGAGCGTTCCACTCCCCTTTCATGCAACCGGCAAAGGAGGAACTGGAGGCAGCCATCAATGCCACAGAGTTTCAGGCGCCACGTTGCCCTGTTTACCAGAACGTCGATGGCAAGCCCTACACATCGCCACAGGAAATCAAGGCAAACCTCATTGCACAGCTCACTGCACCGGTGCGTTGGACAAAGACAATAGAGCAGATGATTGCAGACGGTGCCATTGAGTTCATCGAGTGCGGCCCGGGCAATGTACAGCAAGGATTGATTAAGAAGATTAAAGCAGCTACAAACATTTAACACAACAGATAAACAATGTCAAAAATAATCATATACCAGATGTTGCCACGTCTCTTTGGCAACGGCAACGCAGAATGTGTAACAGGCGGAACCATTGAGCAGAATGGTTGCGGAAAGTTCAACGACATAACACCTACAGCCCTTAAAGCAATACGCGCCTTGGGTGCAACCCACGTGTGGTACACCGGCGTAATTGAGCACACCACCCGCACCGACTACACCAAACACGGCATACCCGCCGACCACCCCGCCATTGTCAAGGGCGAAGCCGGCTCACCATATGCCATCAAGGACTATTATGACAACGACCCCGACCTTGCCGTTGACGTTGAGAAGCGCCGCGAGGAGTTCAAGGCACTCATCGACCGCACACACAAGGCCGGCATGAAGGTGATTATGGACTTCATCCCCAACCATGTGGCACGTCACTATTGCAGCGACAACACCCCGGATGGAACATACGCATTCGGCGAGCATGACGACAAGAGCGCGTTCTTCGTGGGACACAACAATTTCTACTACCTGGGCGACCACTCTTATGGTTGCAACATCGACGCAAAGGATTGCGCCGACGAGGAGTACAGCGAGAGCCCGCTGCGCGCAACAGGCAACGACTGTTTTGGTGCACCCGGCCGCAACGACTGGTACGACACCGTGAAACTTAACTACGGCATCGACTACCGCACAGGCAACCGCCAGTTCTCACCCGTACCCAACACATGGGTCAAGATGCTCAAGATATTAAGATACTGGGCCGCACAAGGCATTGACGGATTCCGCTGCGACATGGTGGAGATGACACCCGTTGAATTCTGGGGTTGGGCTGTACCAAAGATAAAGGAGGAGTTCCCCGGCATACTTTTCATTGGCGAAATATACCAGCCGCACATTTACCGCTCATTCATCAAGGAGGGACATTTCGACTACCTGTACGACAAGGTGGGCCTCTATGACACCCTGCGTGCAGTTATGAACGGACAGGCATCGGCAAACGACATCAGCTATCCGCTGCAGAGCACTGCCGACATCCGCGAAAACATGCTCACATTCCTTGAGAACCACGACGAGCAGCGCATAGCATCGGACTTCTTCGCTGCAAAGGCCGAGCGCGCACTTGCCGCACTCATTGTCTCGGCAACAAGCGGCACCGAACCCTTCATGCTCTACGCAGGCCAGGAGCTTGGTGAGCGAGGCATGGACAAGGAGGGCTACAGCGGTGTTGACGGCCGCACCACCATCTTCGACTACTGGAGCGTTGACACACTGCGCCGCTGGAGAGGAGACGGTGACTACAAGGGCACCCTGCTCACAAGCGACGAGAAGGCACTGCAGGCATTCTACTCTCATCTACTCAACCTGTGCAACAGCGACAATGCACTCAGCAACGGACAGTTCTACGGTTTGCAGTATGCCAACCCACAGAGCGAGCAGTATGACAGCCATCATATATTCTCATATCTGCGTGGTACAGACAACGAGTTGGCACTCATTGTAACCAACTTCAGCGACAGTGCAAAGGAGTGCGGCATAACCATCCCCGAAGAGGCTTTCGCCTATTT
Source organism: Bacteroidaceae bacterium (assembly GCA_045650605.1). Lineage (GTDB taxonomy): Bacteria > Bacteroidota > Bacteroidia > Bacteroidales > Bacteroidaceae > HGM04593. The sequence continues at coordinate 30,149 of JAZRRI010000045.1, forward strand.
TGGAACAACCTGCAACAATAAAAGCTGCAACGCTGTTGAACTATTGACCGGCGAAAAGATGGAATTGCCCCTTAACCCGCATGACAAGATTGTGGTTACAGTACCTGCCAACAGCGGAGTAATAATCAAGTTCAACATTTAATGTTTATATATGAATAAGTTTCTCTTGTCAATTATATTTTTCTTTGGTTGCACAGCCGCCTTCGGACAGCTGGAAATCAATGACACTGTAATTGGATATATTGTAAAGCACGAGCGTGAATACTTCAACGAGATAACCGACCTCTACAACAGCAACGACCCCATGTTGCATGTCGATGACATTGCCCTTGTCTACTACGGCCAGGCCTTTCTGCCACAGTATAACCCGGGCAAGGACGAGAACGAAAAGTTGCTCAAGAAACTGCACGACGAAAAAAAGAATGTCGAGGTGTACAATGTTGCAAAAAAGATTCTCGATTACAACCCCGTGAGCCTTAACGCACTGTTCAGCATCTACATCGCATCGAAAGAACTTGGCAAGAGCGACGAGGAGTGCCTGGCATACCTGAAGAAATACCAGAATATCATTGACATGATTTGCCATTATGGTGACGGCAAAAGCAGTGACACTGCGTTCCGCATCATCACCCCAGATGACCAGGACTACATCATCTATGGCAAACTGCAGATTGAGGATGTAATCACACAAACGCTCGATACCGAGACGCTGTGCAACATCGTCAGCGTGAGACCATCGGAGAAGTTCCCGCAACAGCGCGTATACTTCGACCTAAGCCTCTTCCTTCAACAGGCAGCAAGAGAATGAAATAAACCCTCAAAGAGGGTGACCCAAAAGTAAAATGGGTCACCCTCTTATTGTTGAGGTTCGAATAAAAAGAGCTATTTTTAGGCTTGCGAAGGCTCCAAATACCGCAGTTTACTTGAAGTAAATGAGGATTTTGGAGACAAGCGTAACGACAAAAGAGCCTTTTTAGTCAACCTCTTTTTTACACACCACAGGAACAAGTCATGAAATACATAATACAATTTGAAATCATCCTGGCAATATCGCTCATTGGCGAGTTGCTCAACCGCATCATACCACTG
>JAZRRI010000046.1:0-5436 GCA_045650605.1 Bacteroidaceae bacterium
GTCGTTCGCCCTGTCATAGTCACGTGTCAGTTTATATGCAAATTTGTACAGTTCTCCCATCCCTGCAAGCAACAGTTTCTCTATTTCGTGTTTTTCCATCTCTCCTGTGTGTCTTTAAAGTTAATACAACCAATATAACACTCGGGAACCCCGTTTTGTTTCCAAACAATAGATTATTTTCAAAAACAACTCGTTTTTTAATATGTTTTAAGAATTGACAGGTGCTGGAGTGGGAAAACACAATGTAAAGGATGGGAAAGAGGATAGGGGAGAGGGCAACGTGGTTTTGGGAATGAGCGTCAGATTGTGGTTCTGGATGTCATGTTGTTTGATTTTCTCAAACTCACACTCTCTTATGGGGATTGAGAAGAAATGGACACAGCCAATTCACAACTGGGGTTTGATTATGAATCAATTTATACTTATATTTGAAAACAGAATTCAGATATAGTTAAATACATCCTGTTCTGTTCGCATCCTCCTATTGACTTCGTCTTCCTTCTCCTCGCTCGGCAAAATACAAGCAAGCTTGATTCTGCTCTCACTCGTTTGTCGGTTCTGGCTAGCAAGGCAGTAAAGTATGCCATCTTCTATTTTCATAAATTTAATAGCATATGTGGCAATCTCGCGTCTGTCATTTCTTTAGGAACGCCGCAATTCTTTGCTATCTGAGGCCATCTTGACGCGACTTCGCAAACTTTATCGATGATTTCCGCTGCATTCTTAATGTTATTTGTTGCAGCACATGCCAGCAAGTCTTTTCTTGTGATGTCGTCAAATTTCCCATTTATAGACATTTGATGCGTGTCAGTCCACGAACCATTAGGATTGTATGCGAAACCAACATCATATGCTGGAGACAATCTCCATTTGCCATTTTTATCCATTAAGAAAGATATGTTCTTTGTGTGGTCATCCTGATTTCGTATTACCACATTGAATACCATACGAAGGAACATCTCTTCGGCCTGAGAGTATGGTAGGCGAAGACGTCTCATTACATTGAATGCTTGTTCGTATGAATATGCTCTACGTAGATGAAAATCATAATGAGCCATTCCACACAATGTTTGCATGTGAATTTTCTTGCCACCAACTCTATCGAATCGTTTTGTCAAGAAATGAGCTCTGCCATTCTCTTCAATCAGGGAGCATTCGCTCATTTCAATGCCACATTCTTTCACCAACTGATAGAAAGAGTATTCGAGCCTTCCAAAGTTCTCGGTTTCTTTAAATCCTGCTTCAACAGAAACTCCATCCAATTTTATAAGATAGTAGTCAAAACCTTCGGGTGCTTCAACCTGACCAGAACGTACCTCACCTGTCTCTTTGTTGTAAGCAATGATAGCTTTTGCCCGTTGACCTCCAGCGGATGTCCCGAGTCGCAAAATTTCTGCAATAGCCGCTTTCCTGTCTAAACTTAAGTTTACACCAAATTCTTTCTTGTTCAAAAGAGCTTCTCTTGCAACATCAACCAAAGAATCTATTTCAATCTTCATGTTTGGATCAGAACTTGGGCCTGTTGCGGGTTCGAATTCCAATGCTCCCATGCATCGCTTGCCCAAAAAGCACAAAGTTTCAACCGGATTGCCAGAACTTCTTCCTGTCAATGCGAGCCATTGCTCAAACAATGCTCTACCATATGTATCAGGCAAAGAGTCTGCCAACATACCAGGTAAACCATTAAACACCTCTCGATTAAGATTGCCGAATGAGTATATACGACCTTGTTGTACAGGCATCATCAAAGGTGATGGCTCAACTCCTTTGCCAACAAACTGCGCGTCATATTCAAAGCGAGCTACATCGTATGTATTGTCCCATCTGAATGTACCGACATCCTCGCCGAACATCGTAACTTTTGCTACATCTACCATTCTGATTCCTCCTTATTAGTGTTTATACTGCCTACGGCACGTTTTCTTTTTCCTTTCTTGGCCGAGTTTACCATATCATAATATTCACTAGGGCTTAATTGCTCTTCTTCGCATAAATGATGGAGTTCATCGAGCATTCCGAGCGTTCTTAATATACGAAGAAATGTGTCAAACGATTTTATCTCCCCAGATTCCACTTTTTGGACCGATGAACGTGATATGGATGCCGACTCAGCCAAACAATCTTGCGTTATATTTTGCTTTAGTCTGGTCGCTTTGATTTTTTCACCAATCTTCTTTTGAATTTGAGCATCTGATAGAATATAAATATCTTCCATAATGATTGCGTTTGTAAGCATTATGATGCAAATATACGAATAATGATTTAAAATAAAAGCTTTGTTGATGTGTTTTTAATATGATTATTGCTTTTAAATGGGAAAACAACTCTATTCTATATTTTTTTAAGGATTTATAGATTAAAGTATGCAGTCATTGTAAGTTATGGTATGCGTTAATATAACAGGCAATATAGTCGTTTGCGTATCGTGCACGATGATTTATAGCACTCAGTCAAAAGAAAAATTAAAATAACACATTTATGGAATTTCCAACGATAAACATTGAGTAATATCGAGCAAAATCGTACCTTTGCATAAGTGAATCATTTGGGACGAAAATGCGGTAAGAGACTGAATATAAACCACTTCAATTTTGTTTCTACCGAAACTTGAAAGGCGCGGTTGAGATGAAAAATTGTTTTTTCATTTGCGGCCGGTTGTCATTTCTGCAATTTTGATTGAGCAAAGTAGACCAGTTTAGTTTACTTGTATCACATATATACAGGGGGGCTATTATTCTGTTTTTTATAAATTATTCAGGCAAGGTTGGCATTTCTTGCCGGTTTGTATATATTTTTGCAGTGACAAGACAGGCGCTATATGGATATTGTAAAGGACAGCATATTTGAAACGGCCGAGAGGTATGTGAGGTGTACCGACAAGTCGGTGTTCCTTACCGGAAAGGCGGGTACGGGAAAAACTACTTTCCTCAAGTACCTCACCCGCAACATATCCAAGCGTTTTGTTGTGCTGGCCCCCACGGGTGTGGCAGCCATCAATGCAGGCGGTACAACTATCCATTCATTCTTTCAGTTGCCGCTTTGTCCATATCTCCCCGATGTCAAGGAACTCGTCACCGAGTACCAGATGCCCGACAAGTATCGTAAACCCAATAAGGAGAGGCTCAAGATTTTCAGGACTCTCGACCTGCTTATCATTGACGAGATATCTATGGTAAGGGCCGATATCCTTGATGCGGTGGATATGACCCTCAGGCTTTTCCGCCGTAATGACAAGCCTTTCGGCGGGGTGCAGCTCCTTATGATTGGTGATGTGAACCAGCTCTCCCCGGTGGTGAAAGAAGGCGAGCGCCAATATATGGAGAGGGTATACCCGGCACCTTATTTCTTCCATTCCAAGGCTCTGCAGAAACTGGACTACATAATAATAGAGCTGCAGCAGGTGCATAGGCAGAAGGATAATGATTTCCTGGAGATACTGAATGCCGTCAGGGAAAACAGGGTAACGGAGTCTGTACTCGAAAAACTCAATGCCCGTGTAGGCGCGTTCCCTGCCGATGACGATGTTATACGTCTTACAACGCATAATGCGCAGGCCGATAAAATCAATGATACCAAGTTGGCTGTGCTACCCGGCAAACCCTCGACGTTCGAGGCTGTGGTGGAGGGTGATTTTCCCGAGAACAGTTATCCTGCTGAACCGCTCCTTACCTTGAAGGTCGGTGCCAGGGTTATGTTCGTCAGGAATGACCCCGAGGGGCATTTCTACAACGGCAAGATTGGAACAGTCGAAGGAATAAGCAAGGATGGTGTGGTTACGGTATCCGACGGGTCAAGAACACCGATAGTAGTAAAACCTATAGACTGGGATAACATACAGTATGCACTGGACGAGGAGTCGGGCGAGATAATGCCGAGCGTGGTAGGCAAGTTCAGGCAACTCCCCTTGAGGATAGCATGGGCGGTGACTGTCCATAAGAGCCAGGGACTGACCTTCGACAGGGTGATAATTGATGCCGCTGCAGCATTCGCCTTCGGACAGGTTTATGTAGCCCTTTCAAGGTGCCGCACGCTCGACGGCATCTCTCTCGATAGCCCCATAAGATACTCTTCAATCTATGCCGACCAGCACGTGGCTGTGTTCAATGCCGCAAAGCCTTCGCCCGATAGTGTTTGCGCTTCTCTCTCTGCTGCTGAAAGGGGCTACGCTTTCAGTCTGTTGAGGGATATATTCGGGGTAGAGGATGTAGTCAGGGCGCTAACCGCCTACCGAAAGGCATGGAAAGGTAGCGCCGATGTGTTGTACGCATCGGAGTATCAGGCTCTGTCTGGGTACGTGGAGAAGGCGCGCGAGCTGAGCAGGACCGGACAGACGTTCCGCAACCAACTGTCACGCATTGAGGCTGCCGATGACCCCGGCAATGAGTTCCTGAACGCAAGGCTGCTCAAGGCATCGGAGTATTATCTCCCTGTTCTGGACGAGATGAGGAAAGCATGTGCCTCATTCTATGATTTGGAGATTGACAACAAGGCAGCAAAGAAGAGACTCAAGGAGTTGGCCGATGAGGTGTTCATCTCACTTGATACTGTATGCAGGACGCTTGAGTCAATAATGGCTGAAGGGTTCTCGGTCGAGCGATACCTGAAAATAAGGACCGAAGTCCTGCTCACCGACCGCCGCGTTGCAAGAAAAAGGCTGAAGAATATTACAAAGGGCGCCTCGGAGCAGACCACAGTAAATGAGGCACTCCGTGACAGGCTTCAGCAGTGGCGCAGGGAACGTTGTGTCGCCGACAAACTGCCTGCATATATGATCATGCACCAGAGCACGCTGCTCGAGATAGCCTCGGCTGTTCCAAAGAGCAAAGCCGAACTCCTTGCAATCAAAGGATTCGGCAAGGCCCGTTTCGATAAGTATGGCTGTGAGATACTGGAGATAACTGCGGAATTTTGACCTGGTGCTCATATGTCCGTGCCTGGAGTAGCGAATTGTCTATGTTCTGTGCGGGGGGCAGTGGATGTGTCAATTAAGATAGTCCTTCAATCTCTGCTTCAGGATTGACCTGGAGACGTTTATTCTTGTCTTTACCGTCCCTATGGGAATTTCCATTCTCACTGCAATCTCAACGTATTTGTGCTCGCTGATGAGCAGGCGCATCACCTTGCCCGCATTGCCCGGTAGCTCGTCAATGGCGCAGTAAATATCGTTGACCTCCGTCCCCGATGCGCTCTCGTCCTTTGCAGTGAATGTGGCAGTGCGGAGCGACTCCTCGGCTGCAATGCACAGTTCCTCGCGCTTGCAGTTATTCAGGAAAGCATGGCGCATTATAACAAAGACCCAACTCATGAACTTGCCATCATCCTCAAACTTGTCGGCATTTTTAAGCACCCTCAAGAAAGTCTCCTGCAGCAAGTCGTTCGCCCTGTCATAGTCACGTGTCAGTTTATATGCAAATTTGTACAGTTCTCCCATCCCTG
>JAZRRI010000047.1:0-43325 GCA_045650605.1 Bacteroidaceae bacterium
ACCTTAAATAATTAGGTAATGATATAGATGTTGACCCGGCGATGTCATCCCGACAGAGCGTAGCGACGAGGGATCTCTAAAAATGATATACGAGATATCTCACATATGTTCGATATGACACCTACGCGGTGTTTTCTAAAAATGGGTCAACTGCTATATTGTTACTAATAATTAAGCAGGAGGGTGGCCGAAAAGCCACCCTCCCTATCTCTTTTATAAATGAACAAACTGATTTTATCAAATCAATCTTTCTGTCATTTACTTCTTGATTTTGAATGAGCGCACTGCTACGCCCTCCTTCATAATCACCACTACATATACACCCTGCTCGGCCGATGCGAGAGAAATCTCGCGGAGCTCGCCGGCGCGAACCTCGAATGCGTCATTGGCAACAAGTTTGCCATCGGCTGCAAACACAGCAACCTCGAACAGGCCGTCCTCGGCAAAGAGAACATTTGCTGTGCCCTCGAATGGTTTTGGATAAACCATGTAGCCGGCCTCGGCATCAACACCCTCGATAGATGTAACTACCATATAATCCTCGATGGTCTTTGTTGTAGAACCCCAAGAGTTTGTAGCAACAACGGTGATTGGGAACTTGCCGTCGCCGCTGTTGTATGTAGCATTTGCAGTCGTTGCTGCAGATGAATTCAAACGTGCACCGTCAATCATCCACTTTGTAGACTCATAATTAACAGGGAATACGCCTGTGAGCATTGGAACACCAAGTGTTGTTGTCAACTGGTTCTGCTTGTAGTCATTTGTTCTTCCGTTCTCCTCCTTACCTGTTGTCATGTAACCGCCCGGAACAGCAGCTGCATTCTTACCTACGTTAGGGAAGTAGATGTAACCTTCGTTGTCGAGCTTTGTCTCCTCGAAGGTGAAGTAACCCTCAAGGTTTGCAGGAGCTGCAGCATAACCCTTCATAGCCTCCTGAACCTCGGCTGCAGTGAGCGCCTTGCTCCAAATCTGCACCTCGTCGACCCAACCGGTCAAGCTTGCAAGGTTGGTCATTGAACCGCCCACATAGAACTTGGCACCACGCCAGTTCTTTGGACCGGCACCACGTGACGGGCCGCTTGCAATAAGTTTACCATTCAAATAGAGGCTCAAATTCTTACCAGCCTTCACCGCACAGACGTGATACCATACACCGGGCATCAGGCTATATCCGTTAGAGAGAATATCGACATCATTATTATGCTCATAGTTTGGAGTACCTGCAGCAGGAGCATCGGTACAGAGTGAAAGCTCATTCTCGGCATTGTCACGACCGATATTGTTGTTCTTTGCATATCCGGCAGGACGGATGGCAGTCCACATCTCACCCCAAACATTCTCGGTCCAAGTATTACCGTAGTTACGGTTAACCTTGGTCATGAGCAATGTACCCAAAGATGCATGCTCAAACTTCTCGACCTTGAACCAAAGGGCAAATGAAGTGTTCTGATACTCGCTCATCACTGCAGCATCAACGGTAAACTGATATGGCTCACTCATATAAAGCGACTGTGAAACGGTACATGGTTTGCCATCGTACTCGGCACCTGTTGCAATGTCGGCTGTAAAGTTCACCTTCTGGTCGGGACCTGTAACCTCGGCAACATCAGATGTCACATCATTAATCTGTGGCAGGCGGCCGGTCTCCTCGGGGGTTACAAGGATAAGTGAACGGTTGGTTACTGTAGTGTTACCGGTTCTTACCTTAACGTCGTAGCTGCCCACATTTGGCAATGAAGTTGTAAATGAAAGCACACCCGCAGCTGATTGGGAAACGACCTTGTCGGTCAAGGCATCATAGATTGCAAATGTTGCAGTCTGGTGGTTCGGGTCCTCGAAACCGATAGTAAACTCTTCACCCGGCTTGATAATGCTCTTGCTGACTGTAAGAGTCTCAATCATTGTCAAAGGCTCCTCAATCTCCTCGCTCCATACAATGTCGCTCATAGCACGACCATCCTTACCCACGGCACGTACACCAATCTGCATCTTGTCAACACCTGAAATCAAAGTAGCATCAACAACATACGCAGCCCATGATGTAGTAGTTGTGAGCAGAGTCTCCTGACCCTCCTGCTTTACATAGACCTCATAGTACCATGCACCAACCTCCTCGTTGTATACAGGACAGCCCTCATACTCGGCAGGACGGGTTGCAGGTGTAGGCATTGACCACACGAGCTTGATGTCGGCGCGGTTGTAGTAACGCTTCATAACCTCGGCGTGAGTGATTGTAGGAGTCAGTGGCTGCTCGTTGAAGCTTGCAGGCATGAACGCGAACTCACCGATGAACATCTCATAGGCAGCATCTGTATTCTTTACTGAAAGACCTACACAACCGATGACATCACCAACTGCAAGACCTGCCTCGGAAGCCTTTACAACAACCTCGTTCCACTCACCGGCCTTAATATCACCGGCAACAGGAACATATACAAAGCTGTTCTCGCCATTCTCCTTTGCAACCATCAGTTCAAGGTGTGTTGCCGCAGCCTTTGGCTTGAAGACAAGACGGAACTCGTCGTCGGCCGACTCCACATTCCACTTTGTAGCAAAGAGACGTACATCGGAACGCTGTGTTGAGCCATGTATCTTCAGGCATGAGCCGGCGAACCATGCGTCATCGAATGAGAAATCGACATTGACAGCATCGGCAGGAACGGTCTTGCCATCGCCGTTGTCAATCCACCAGCGCCATGTAGGGAGAAGGTCCTGCATACCATAGTTATACCACTTGTGGTTCCATGTTGTCTTACCCTCCTTGTTGAAATAGCGGCCGTTACCCAAGTTGAAACGTGTAACGAATGGCAGGTCGTCGAGTGTTGAACGCTCAATGACTGCTGTAGCATAGCCATGCCACTCCTTGAGGTCGCTATATGATGATGTCACATTGGCATCGGTCAATGCCGGCATTTTGAGCACGTTACGATTACCGCCCGAAAAGAGCATCTCCTGCTTCTTCTGGTACTCGTTCTGCACAGCATAGTCGCTCTGGCCACCCTCGGTTGAAGAGATGTAAAGGGCATTACGGTCGTGAGCACCCCAAACAACAACGCTGACAGGCTGGCGCATCAATGCACTCCAACCGGCATTGCCATATCTGCCGTATCCACGTCCCTGCATGTCAAAACCTGCATACACGTCAAAAGTCGAACGGCCAAGGTTCTTTGCAGTCTGGGCACTCTCGGCCAGGCCGGCCTCGCTCCAGTTGTAGTTGAGAAAGTAGACATCGGTCACAGGCTGGCCATTCAAAGCAGCCACATTACCATTGTTTGAGTTTGGTGTATAGTGGAACCAGTTGCTACTGTTGCTGTTGAGCTTACAGCCGTTGTCGGAGAGCTGACCACCGTTTGTTACGAAAGCATACCAGTCAACATGGAAAGGATAGCCAAGTTCCTTGGCAATCTTGTGACACTCGGCAAGGAATGGAATAAAACGGGTATATACCACATAGCCCCATGCACCCTCGGGGTTGAAGCAGAGACCGTCAATACCATAGTATTTGAGGAACTGGATAAGCTTGCGAGAATACTTGTACTTGTCACCGTATGAGTTGGTGCCGGGAGTAGCCAGTTCATACAAGGTCTTTCCCGGTTCTGAACTATTATTGACACCTGTTCCCCAATCGATGAAGTAGGTACAGCCGGTCTGTACACCGTTCTTGTGCGCAACATCGTTGAACGCACCGGGCACACGCCAGAAACCGTTTGTCCAGTTGGAGTGAATGTCGACATACTGCCACATATTGAAGTTGTCGCCATCGAAATTGTAACGTGGTAGAGCGCCCCATTTCTTTGTCATCTCGCCGGTGGGGGCCATCCAGCAGAACTTTTTGTTGTTCTCGTCATTGAGGGCATCGTTAGCCTGGTCGCCCGGGCGGAAACGGTTCTTCAAAGGTACACGTGAAATCCAGAAGTTCTCGTCGACATAGCTTGCATCGCCGTTCCAAGGCTTGCCGGGCTCCCACTTATCGAGGGCGGCAACAATGTTCTCGGGCGTGCCATTGCCGACATACATCTCGTGCGTAGGTACACTCTGTGCCATTGCGGTCATGGACATGAACGCAACAGCCATGGTCAGTAAATGTTTCTTCATGATAATTAGATTTATAGTAACTATTAAAAAAAACCTTAAAACTGTGCTAATATAGTTATTTTTTATAATATAAACAAAAACAGGCAGATTATATGACACATAAACTGCAAATAGACAGTACGACGGTCACCAATGATCAAAATAGAGTTGTCAATGGTTAAAAATTACAAAAAGAGGAGCAAACTTCACACTATTTGCCTAACTTAGCGGTTAAACAGTCAAAAACAGTTTCAAAAAAATGTACGAATCACTTTTATGCCTGCCCTACTTTCAGGGCATGAGCAAAGACGACATAACAGCGATACTTGGGAAAGTAACCCTTGAATTCAGGAAATATGACGATGGCGAGACAATATTCCGCAAGGGAGAGAAGTGCGACCATTTCGCAATCCTCATACAAGGGAAATTGTCGGCAGTGACCCCCTCCCCAAACGGCAGCTATTGTATTACCGAGGAAGCGGATGCACCATTCTCCATTGAGGCATATTCCATATTCGGGTATGACACAAAGTACAAAAGAGACTATATATCAAAAGGCGGCTGCACAATATTATCTATTGACAAACAGCACATATTCGGCGAGTTGTCACGGCACCAGATATTCACAATTAACTTGCTGAACATAATCAGCCGTAGGACACAACAGATGAACGAGCGACTGTGGCAATATGGCAGCACATCAATCCCGGGACGTATAGTGCAGTTCATTGCAGCACGTTGCGAGACACAGAAAGGCGAAAAACACATTGCAATAAAGATGGAACAGTTGGCCACACTGCTTTGCGAGACAAGGCTCAACATATCGAAAGCACTGAACGAGATGCAGGAGGCGGGATTCCTGACACTGCACCGTGGCGGCATAACGGTACATGCCATTGAAAAGGTCCTGGAGCATTACAAGTGATGCCAGGTAATGAGTGCCGACGAAAGAAAACACACTGTTCAGGCACCCTTTTCGCTATAAAAGCAAAAAAAGGCAAAAATTCTTTGGTACAAAAAGATAAACACACTATCTTTGCAGACGCAAACAGGCAACAGCCCTGCATTTGCACAATAGGTAGGTTCCGTAGCTCAGCTGGATAGAGCAACGCCCTTCTAAGGCGTGGGTCTTGCGTTCGAATCGCAACGGAATCACTTTTGGTTTCGGCAAATGAAGAAAAAAAGCAGAGAAAAAAAGGGGAAAGTAACTTAATACTTTTCCCTTTCTTTGTCTAAATCAATCAATTAGGGAATTTTATCACAAAATCTTTTCGCTCTTAACTGCTGAAGTTGTTAAATTACTAACACGCAACAGAGGACAACAGAGAACAACAGGAAATAACACATTATGCGTACTTTTGTTTGGAGCAAAGTACGCATCATCAAAGCAAAGTACGCATGTTTGGCCGAAAATTTGCTGAAGATGACGGGAAAGTTGTTTTTTTAATGTTTTTTAACTGTCCTTAATGCACAAACAGTTTAACAACAATGAAACGAAAAGCTGTAACAGTCGTATTCGACAGACTGAACCAAGTCGATGAAAAAGGTGTAGGAAAAGTTGAAATTGTAGTACGCCTTTCAAGAACTGCCAAGAAAAACATTCAGATTGCGACAATGACAACGAAGGAGTGGGCAAAGGAAAAGAACAAGCCCTACATCCTTGCAGAAATTGAACGCTACCAAAAAATCGTCGATGCAATGGAAACATTCGGCGAAGAAATGACTGTCGTAAATTTCAATGCACATATTGGAATTACCGGCAAGGCATATCAAAAGAAAGTGAAAGAAGAAGAGGATAAAGAAGAAAACACCCTCTCATTCCTGGACTTTATGCGAGATAACATCGCAACGGCCAAAATCCGCGAGAGCACACGAAGTCAAAAATTGGTAAGCCTCAAAGCTCTTATGGAATACGGCAAGATTGAGTCGTTTGCCGATGTAACCGTGCAGAACATTCGCGAATTTGACAAATGGCTTCGTAAAGACGGTATTCGCAGTGATGTTTGTATAAACAACTATCACAAGAACCTAAAGCTTCAAACCCGTAAGGCATGCCAAGAGGGGCTTATTGATAAAGATCCCTACGAACTTATCAAGTTCCCTCGTGGCAAGTGTAAAGAACGCAGACCACTCAACGAAACCGAGCTGAAGAAAATGCGAGAAATGAAACTGCCCGAAAGAGAAGCACGCATTCGCGACCTTTTCATCTTTGCAGCTTATACAGGGCTCGCGTTCTGCGACACGCAAGATTTCGACTTTCGCACAATGACGGAGCAGATTGGCGACCTCTATTATATAGACGGCTCACGCTTAAAAACCGGCACTAACTTTTTCACACCGATATTGCCACCTGCAATGGAAGTGTTGAAAAAATACAACTTCAAACTGCCGAAGATAAGCAACCAAAAGGCGAATGATATACTGCATATGATTGAGGTGCGAATGGGGCTAAACAAACCTGTTACATTCCACGTTGCCCGACACTCATTTGCAACCTTGAGCCTTTCGCACGACATTCCCATTGAGAAGGTCGCCCGTATGCTCGGCCACAAGGATATCAAGACCACGCAGATATATGCAAAAGTATTGAAGTCCACTATCGCCAACCACGCAAGCGACCTTTCAAAGGTTATCCTTTAACCTTGTAGAAAACCCCTTTCAATAACTGCGACATTCCGTTTTCAGTGAATGTTGCAGTTATTTTTTCACACAGATACCTCTGTCCTTTGATGTAGAACAGCGTGCGAGGATTTGGTATTTCATCTGCCAGGAACGAAAAGGAGTATTTGACCGATGTGTCAATCTCATACTTTATTGTTTCTTCCTCAAACTTTCCTCTATCCTTTAAGCGGAGCGACATATTTTTCTCATAATATCGCTGCTCCCCGATAGTAGTAACCGTATCTATTATCGGGAAAGGATAGATATATTGATTAAGTATATGCCCATCCCAAAAACCAAGATAAAGTTTGTCGTAAAACTCCGTTCTACCCTCTTTCTCGCCTTGCAGGAGAGTATTCACCACCCCCAGCTGCTGACCTGATGCGTTCCAACCATTATTGTCATTCGTGTGCTGATAGTCCTCCTCTGTTGCCTCCCTATCTTCATATTCCGGAATATCAAGGTAAATGCACCAGTCGTTGCCTTCAAGGTTATCAATCCACACAGGTACGCATTTAAGTTCTATCATTTCCGCATTTTCATCTTTGTTGATGATACGCGGACCGAAAGAGTTTACCGGCATAAGGTGATACAACTGCTTCCACCAAACAAAGTCTCCCGTCATCTTGCGACAATAGTAACAACGAAGAACGAAATAAGTATTCACATCCTTTACATAGAAAATTTTGTTTACCAAATTCCTTGTATTCTCGTGCTCATACCACAAGAAACCTCTGCCGTCCACATCTTCAATATATCTGTGGAAATAGTAATCAACCTCTTCCATATTGGGAAACTCCATAATGCTACGGCTATTCTCCTTAATGAACCACTCGCACGAGTAGGCTTGCCACGCTTGGTGGTCGCAATCCGCAAACTGCATATTCACCTGCTCAAAGTAGGTGCAGTCATTATCTTTTGCGACATCGGCCGTGTAGCTATCCACCACCTTGTCAATGGTGGCCGGAGCGAGTGAAGCAATATCATTCTTCGCAAACTCAAACTTTATATGCTGTGCCTTGTGGTCGATGATGAAATCACCGCCCAACAAGTAACCTATCTGCTCGAAGAACTCCGTAAGCGACCAATGAGGCAGAATAGACTCCCAATAGAAATTATCCCAAGCGTACGGAAGAGCATTGCATATAATAAGATACTTATAAGGAGAACTCTCAATCTCTTTTAAGTCCGCTGTATATCTAATATCTCCACAAATGAGCTGAATTATATATATAAGGTACGGCTGAAACGATAAACCCTGTACATCGGAAGCCCACTGCCAAGCTGCACCAGATGAAGCCCTATACAATTTGTTCTGAATATTACCGCTGGAATTGTTCACCCAGGGCAATGCAACATAATTTTGACTCCTGTCAATCCCTCTCCAATACATATTGGGAGCATCGTTTATTTCGGGCGAGAAAGAGCCTAACTGCAATTCATTGATATAGATTTCATCAAAGGTAACATCATAGTTCTGCACGCTACGCCCTTCAAGGAACTGTGTCTTTACCTCACTCTCCGATATGCTCGTAACAGTAATAATACCCTCGCGACGGAATTTCTTGTCTATAATGGTACAGTCAAAACTCACCTGCTTCTTGTCAATGTCCGTGCGGTTGATGTTGCCGAATATTGCAATGTTCTCACTGCACCCTTTCAGTGGAAAGGTAATTGACAATGTGTAGGAGTCCGAACCTGTGAAGTGCCTGTTCTCGGCCACGAACTGAAACGAAGAGCCTTTCTTGATATAAGCCGGCTTGCCATTTATAAATATCTGCATTATCGTCTTGATTTAGGTGTTTTGTTTCTTATCAGTTTATCGTACTCGTCTTGCGCCTGTTTGATACCATAATCGCCCGTAACGGTGTTTATCGTAACGAATGGCTCGTCCAAACGCTCGTTCAATTTGCGTATTGTAGAGGAAAGTTCCGTGTCGGGCTTCTGCTCCTGCTCGGATCTTTCCACAATAACGCGAACCTCGCTCTGCTGTCTTGCAGCAACCATAGGTGCGGTAATGGAACGGGAGACATCACCAGCACGGAGCGATGAAATGGTATTAGTCCGTTGTGCCTTGTCGAGTGCCTCTATCATAGGCCGTGCGACGGGCGATGCCAACAGCTTCTGCGAAGCTACCCACTCACCAGCGTGTACCACACCTGCCACCTCGTCGGGCTTGCCAGGCTTGGTAAAACCACCCTGCATATATCCTTGTGTCTCCGAAGCCTTTTGCTGTTGCTTGATAGTGGCTATTTGGATAGCACCTGCTGCTATCGCCATTGCAGCTGCAATAGGAGCAAGGATATAACCGACAATGGGAACAGCTGCTGCCGAACCGAACGCTGACAGTGCGTTCTGTGCAGTCTGCGCCACTGCTTGCATCACCTGCATTGCAAACATCTTCTTGTTTGCCTCGTTTTTGAGTTTGGCTATCTCCTTCTGTTTCTGCTCCTCTAATTTCTTCACCTTATAGGTGTTGCCCTCTGCCATTGATATTTCCTTGTCGTATCGGCTTTCAATGGCTGCAGTCTGGATTTCAAGCTCTGCCTGTATGAGCGAAGACAAGCCACTGAAGATAGCTGACATTCCCGACAAGAGAGTATCAACAGAACCTGTGATAGCCTCGCCACCGTCGCTGTTCAGCCACTCTGCACTGCGAAGGATAAAGTTCTTGTTCTCCTCTTCGGAGAGCAAGCCGTATTTCTTCTGCAATGCCAGCTTTGCCTGTTCGTATGCTTCATCAATGCGTAACTTCTCTGCCGCATTGTTACCTGCTGCAAGAATTTCAGCATCATAGACAATCTTCAAATTGGCTATATCAGCATCATACAAAGCTCTGTTTTCTGCCGGAGAATTGCCGAAATACTCTTTCTTTAGCCTTGCAAGCTCCTGTTGGTGTGCCTTTTCTGCTGTTTCTGCCTCACGCTGTCGCTTCTGCTGGTCGGCTATGAGTCTGTCCTGATACCTTGCATTTGCTTGTACATACTCCTGTGAACCCTCCTCGAATATCTGTGTCATCTTACGCAGATGTTCAAGTTCTGCCAACTCTGTTGCAGCCTGGTACTCCTCTAAAGAAATTGCACCGTCGATGTACCGTTGCTTCTCAATAGCCAACAGAGAATTGTATCTCTCTTCTTCCTGCTCTTTGGCAGTCTCGATAGCCTCTTTGCTACGTTCTTCTGCAAAGCCATTCTCCTGCTCCTGCTTCTTTTTGAGAGCTTCGTAATAATTGGCCTCGATACCCAAACGCTCCGTTGCAGTAAGGTCGGTATGCTCCAACTGCTTGCGGTGGTACTCGATAGCAATATCCTGCATACGCAAGGTGTATTGCTCATAGTTCTTCTCACCCTTTGCGTAAGCAATGCGGTTGAGTGCTTCCTCTCGTTCTCGCCAAGCGTTTTCGGCGGCGAACTTGTCTTTGGTATCGCCACCGTCCGGCTCAATAATAATAGGGTTGGGATTTTGGTTCATGGCATCGCTGACTATTCGGGCAGAAACATTGTACTTCTTTTCCAATGTGGCATTGGCATCCTTATAAACCTGCTGTTTGGCAAGATTAGAACTCACTCTACTCTCCGCAGCTTCTAATGCCTCACGAGCAAGCCTTAAATTTTTACCGGCTTCATTAAGTGCACTTACATGTTGTTGCACTTCTTGAGAATTCATTTCTCGTGAATCCCCAAGAGCTGCTGCATTGACAGCACCGCGATGTTCTCTCTCCGCTGCTGCTTGTGCCGTAACTGCGTCGTCATAAGCAGCCTGCTTCCTATCGCGATCAGCTACCAAAATTTCGTATTCATCTTCAAGGTCAAGCAACTGTGATTCGTTCTCCTCAATCTTCTGCTGTGCAGCTCTTGCCCTTGCTACATCGAGAATAGAATTACATAACAGGTCATACTGTGTTCTTGCATTGCCGACCAATATTGCTTCTTTATCAAGATTGCCGAAATATGCCGGGTAAAGTTCTTGCAACTTGGTAGCATATTTCACTCTGTCATCACGGCTTTGGTTCTCATCGGTGGCAGCCTCATAAAGGGCATTGAGCCTCTTTATCTCCTCTCTTGAAAACTCAGCACTTGCAGCATCAATATCTACGACACTTCTCTTGAAACGTTCATTCTCTTCGCGTAACTCCTGCTCCCTTTGCTTCGCATCTTTCATCTTATTGTTCCAAGTGATGAAGAGACCTATCGCTGTAGTAATTGCAGAAATGATAAGACCAATCGCATTCTTCTTCATCGCGGCATCAAATGCCTTTACTGTAGTCGTTGCTTTCTGTACCTGTCCTGTCAATCCATAATAAGCCACCTTTAACAAAGTAATAGCCGGGCGAAGAGCAGATACAAGTGCGGTTGTAACCTTTGTGGTAGTATTCCACAAAGCCTGTGCTATAGCACTTGCTTTCACTGCAATGGTGTATGATGCGTAAGCAGCTGCAAGAGTCAATATCTCGCCCTTGTACTTTATGAAGAAATCAACCATTACACTTAATGCCTTCAGCAGAAGTGTGGTCGATGACATAATATGCGACATTACAGGCTGAAGTTTCTCGCCAAGCTCAACGGCCATTTCCTTTACACGCTTGCGTGCCTTGTCAAGCCCTGCTTGAACAGTAGTGTTCTGCACATTGAACTCCTTTGTTACCGATGTGGCCTCCTCAAAAGCACTGTTCGCCACAACCTGCTGCTGTCGTACCATATCAATGTTACCTGCAAGAGCAGAAATCACTGCCGAAGCCCTTGCACCCTCTTCGCCCATATCGCGGAACACGGGAGCAAGCACGTCCATACCGCCCAACTCCTTCATTCTCTCCAGGAGCATAAGCAAGCCTTCGTTTGTCGAGCGTTTCAATGCGGCATTGAACTCTTGTAGGTCAAGGCCTGTAGCCCTCGCTATCTTCTCCGTGTCCTTAAAGAGGTTCATAACCAATTTAGACATCGCTGTGGCAGACATTTCTACAGCCTGACCTTGCGAGTCAAGCACAGCTGCGAAGCCCATAATCTGCGGAATGGTAAGACCTGCTTGTGCTCCCACACCTGCAAGGCGTTGAGCAAACTGTGCGAGATATGGAGCCGATGCGGTGCAGTTCTGCGACAATTCATTTATCACCGAGCCGACAGCAAGCAATGAGCGTTCAGTGCCGAGTCGTGCTTCATCACCGAATATGCTCGTCAATTTTGACAGTGTCAAAGTTGCACCGTCTCCGAGGTCGTCAAGTGCCACATTTATTTGGTCTGCGGCACGTACAAACCCAAGAACATCCTCTTGCGAGGTCTTGCCGAGTCGTCCTGCTTCCTGTGCAAGCTGGTTCAATCCCTCACGAGAGGTACGAGTGTCCATTTTCTTGAACTCCTCGTTCAGTTTCTCCACCTCTTCAGCAGTCATTCCTGTAAACTTGCGTACAGATGCCATTTCTGCATCCATTTCAGCGTAAGCATTGACCGCAGAGCGACCTGCCATAACCAAACCCGTAACAGCTGCTGCACCTGCTGCAATGGTCGTCTGCCAATCATTCATTTTTCGGTTAAAGCGTTCCCAAAAGGTTTCGCTTTCCCGAAGTTCCTTGTTTACATTGTCAATCTCCTTGCGTACAGCCTTTATGTGCCGGCACTGCCTTTCCCAAGCCTCACTGCCTCGTTCAAGTGTGTTGAGTTGCTTTTCAAGAGTGCGAAGAGTCTTTTGCAGTTCCTTTGGCGAAGCCTTATCAAGTCGCTTCATCACTTCGGCCACTTGCTCGGTTGCAGACTCCATTTCCCGGATTTGTCGCTGTGTATTCTTCAGTTCCTTTCTCAACTTTGAGAGGTCGGTTTTCTTTCCCTCGCTTGCAGCTTTTGCAATCGCATTTTGAAGGTCAAAAGCCCTCTTTTTCAGTTCATCGAGCACCTTTTTCGGCTCCTCTCCGTTCATCTGGAGATTTACCGTCGCATTTGTCGTATAATCACTCATAATCCAATTTTTGAGCAAAAATCGGACTCCGAAAGCACCCTCTAAAAGACACAAACAGGTAGGAAATCAGGCGTATTTTTTCACTTTCCGCGAAAAGTTAAGGACTCAAAAAGCCAACACGCCGAATATTAGGCATTTAAGGGTTTGAAAAGGGGTTTTTCCCTTTCTTCTGTCTGAAAAGACCCCCCGACCGCCCTGCATCGCCCGACCGAAAACCGCCCTTTTTTTTGTATCGCTATATGTACGGTAAAATCGCTTCCGTGAGGCTTGAATTGGGTGCAGAGGTCAATTCAAACGTAACGGGAACACCTCTCTGCCGTACAATGTGCGGTGTTATTGGCAATGAGTGCGTAAGGCTGTGCGTGGGTGGGAGAAGGTTGCCGCAAGGAGCGAGGGATTTGCCTTTGTCGCTATTCTCTATACCGGTGCCGGAGGCAACAAATGTGGCTTGAGCAAGGTACTGCGAAGAGCCTTGTTTGTAGGTATAATGAACAGCATAGACAGGGGCTGCAATCCTTTAGCGTAAGTGCAGCAGCCTTCGCTCCGGGTGGATTATGCCTTATGCACCATTGGGGCTTGGGGCGGGGGCGCGTGGGGCAAGCCGATAACTAAATGGAGCAACGGGTGGGTGTGCTTTCAGCAAATGCGATGTCAAAGGTACTTGCATAGATTTGCAACCTTGCGAAGCGAGGTTGTAAATCGGTGTGTGTGCCTATCGCTCTTGCCGAAATGAGCACTCCCATACTTTGTGTAGTGTGTTATCGGCTGGCGGAGGGTGGATAAAAACAAGTGGTTACGGCAATGTTACCGTAACCACTTGTAGTATATAATGGCGATTACTATAATCGCTATGACAAGATATAGGGGCAGAAGATTAGGAGGCTTGCCAATGGCTGTGTTGTCTCTGTGGACTTGTTCATCAGAGGCTCGCTGACTTTGGTGAAGCACCGTGTCTGCCCTCTGCGTGTGTGCCGAAGTAGCACTCACGCTTTTTGCTTCGGTGCTGACTTTGCCACCGTACACCTTTGCCTTGACGGGGCGAGGGGGTGCTGTGGCTGTGTCGGGCACTATACCTGCTCCGGGGCACTGTATAGGTGTACCGGGCATTTCAATGACAAGGCTGTCGAACTCTGCGAGGAAACTCGTCCTCATCGAATCCAGCTTGCCGGAATCAATGAGGAAAAGGGTTTGCCTCGAAGTGTTCGTTTCCTCTCTCACTGTTTCGATTGCTTGTTTCTTGGTGTGGCAAGATGTAAGCAATGGAAGCAAAACAGTGGCTACAATAAAGTACAGATGTTTCATAATCATAGATGTTTATATTCTTCTTTTGCATCAAAGCAGGGGCATAGGCGGTTGGCGAGGTCGCGGTGTCCGCAGACTTTGGCATTGGGAAACTGCCTACGAAGGGCGGTAATCAACTCTACGAGGGCTTTTTTCTGTGCAGGGGTGCGTGTGTCTTTGTATTCTTTCATATCGGCACTGCGCCCACCGATGTAGCAGATCCCGATGCTGTGTGCGTTGTGCCGGGTGCAATGCGCGCCAATATCCTTTATCGGCCGGCCTTGCACAACCTCGCCGTCAAGATAGATTACATAATGGTAGCCTATGGTGCGAAAACCTCTCTGCTTATGCCACGCTGTGATGTCTGCAACTGTGTTCGGGCGACCTTCGGGGGTGTCCGAGCAATGAATGATGATTTTATTTATCGTCCTCATTGTTCTTGTTCTTTAATTTGGTGCGTAAATCTTCTACTTTGCCGTCGATGTAGGATTTGACTCCGAACACGCCTCCTGCGTAAATGAGTGCCTGGGCGAGTACCCACAGTACGCTGTCGGAGATTTCGCCTGTCGGGGGCACGATAAATCCTGCAATGTTGAGGGCTACACCGACGAGGAGCATACCGACTGCGGTGCAGACCATAATTGTGTTTTGGGTTTCTTTTGTCATAATATCTTGTCTTTTGGGGTTAGATGTTTATAGTATATCTTTGTTGCTGTTAGGGGGTGGCTCTGCTATCCCGTCTCGTAAGCGTGGTGGCTCTGCTATCGCGAGCTGTTTAAGGGGTGGCTCTGCTATCCCTTTTTTATTTGCTGAACGACCAACTACAACTTTTCGGGTCATATATAATGCTGAACTCTGCTATGTTTGTGTATAGCATTTCTATAGGCATACCGTCTATTCGGTTGCGGAAACCGAAGGCAATACCGTATTTCAGTTCCACTTTCCTTTCGCTGTTGTTCTCGCCATTCCATAGCGAGATAAGGCGTTTGCCATAGGCAACCTGCTTATGGCCGTGCTTGTCGGTGGATTGTTTGATAAAGTCCATTGGGTGATATGAGTAGCTGGGTTCGCGGTTTGCTCCATGCACTGTGGTATTGATTGAGATTTCAAAGGTGTTCTTGTCAATTTTCAGAGTGTCTTTGTCGCCCATAAGATGCCACCCTTTGAGTGGCTTGTTCTTCTTCCTGATACGCTTTCCTGTGCTATCGGTGTAGCGTTTGCGGTTGGCTTTTTTGGTAAAGCGGAACAGGTAAGGCTGCATATTCTTGTCAAGAAGTGGCCCTGCACCTTGTACGGTAAGGAAACGGTCTTTTACCTCGACGGTGATTGTACGAATATCCTGAATTTCAGCAAGTGCAGTAGTTAGAAAGATTATATCGTCTTCTATCTCGATTATCACTTCACCATTCATTTCTATATCTTCTTGCAGAAACTTTAGTTCTTCTTGAAGAGTGCTTACAGCAGAATTCAATGTGCCGTAATTTGTTTGCCAAGACTGCAAGGCTGTCTGTAATTCGGTAATGTTCTTCTTGGCTGCATTGAGGTCAATTACCTGCTGGGCACGCATTGCACCGGCACGCTCTGTTGTGGCTTGCTGTATGCGTATGGCATCTGTGTTGGTGTGTTTTGTACCTGTAGCGACATTGTATGTGTTTGAGGTGAGGTAGATGTGATTGCGGTCTGATGTGCCTTGTGCCAATGATGTGAACATCGTGGATATGCCCATCAACCGCTGGCGAAGTACGGTAAATTCACTCATATCGCTGTCGGGTGCAGCTGTAGCGAGTAAATCGGCTATCTGCTGTAGTATGCTTCCGACCTTTTCGGGCGATATGCTGTTCTGTGTTACCTCGGCACGGAACGCTGTAATAAGTGCTGTGAGTGCTGTTGTATCTATCATATCTTTTGCTTAATTTCGCAACAAAAGTATGGCAAACACTCACCCCTATAAAAGACACAAAACACGATGAAGATTATATCATATAACATTCATAACTATTCACAGGAGAAAATCGACTCGCTATTGGAATTGAGGGCAGATGTCTATATCCTTTCGGAAATCCACTCTTCAGCAGAAGTAATTATGCCCGAAGAATATACTTTATTCCGCTTTGCGAACCCCGAAGAGAGTACGAAAGGGCTTGGAGTTATATGCAAGAAAGAGTATGACTTTATCGTGCCCGAATGGTTCAGCGAAGAGTACAAATATATATTGCCCTTGTGCTCTGGTGATTTGCTCCTGATAGCAATGTGGCCTACAAAAACAAAGGCGAACAAGAATATGGGCTATCCACAAATAGCACTCGAAGCCATTAAATATTATTCGCCATATTTCAATGGCAAGAGAGTTATTCTTTCGGGTGATTTCAACTGTTTTGTAGGACAATCAGACGAAAGCCCAAAGCGTGGTACTTTGCTACAAATTGTGGATTTCCTTTCAAAACACAATATATACAGCTTGTACCACAAACAGACCAATGAGGATTTCGGAAAAGAAAGCAGAACTACATTCCATTGGCAATTCAGGAAACAGCAGCAGTTCTTCCTTGACTATACTTTCACGAATATTGAAGATGTGAAATATCAGCTTGAGGAATGGAATAGTAAGTTTAGCGACCACCACGCACAGACTTTAGAGATATAAAAAGAATTAACCTACGTTCCAACACTCTGCTTCCTCATTTCTCTGTCATCGAAAATATCCGACAAGATGCCTTGATACTCTTTACCGAGATTATCAGCAAAGAACTCTTTTATGTTCATCACGGAGGTATAATACTTGCGAGAGAACCAACGGCGGCGACCTCTGACTTTTTCACGTCCAACTTGGCTCCGCCCAATATCGGCTTCGCCTCGGCTGTGTTCAAATGAATTTGACACAGCACTCGACTTGCACGATAATTCGCCACTGTTTCCTCGCGGTGTCTCTCGTCCTGTGCCGTAGTCCTGCCATAGTCCGTATTCGAGGAAGGCCTGGGACAAGCCTACCTCAAAGAACCGCCCGTCGGTACGGACCGGCAAGGCTGTGGGTGAACGTAAAAGGCTATGGGTATCAATGACACCAAGCAGGGTGATTTGTTCCTGCCATATCTTGAGCATCGTATCATTGAACGCCATTACATATTTCTCTCGCTCGTCTTGTGCCTGTTGCTCTCTATTTGCTCCACTCATCATTATTATACCTTAAATCCGTAAATACATCGACTGCTATCTGAAAGTATGCACAAGCGCAGCCGGAGAGAAAATAGCGGTCAATTTCCTGGAAAGAGATACGAGGGTCGAGATAGATACAATTCTCCTCCAAGCGTGTGCGTTCAAGGATCAGGCGAGTCATAAACTGCCGGAACAGTTCACGCATTGTCTCCATACACTCCTCGCGTGCAGTCATATCGTCCAGAGCGTGGCGCATTGCGAGGAACACTGTCTTTACGCGCCGTGTATGGGGAGAATTGTTCAATTCGGTATAACCCTGTGCGATGTCCGATACACATACGAAGGCTGTATTGCCCTGCATTGTGTGCAGAGCTTCCTCAAAGCCTTCAAGTCCGCTGACACGGCAGAAAGTGAAACCTTCCGCCTGTGCCAGCTTGTTATTTGCCGATAATCCCTCGAAGAAAGAGACGGCATCCCAGTTGAAATTATGTTTACTCATTTATTTGGATATTTACGATTGAATTCTTCAGCCTCCTTTGCAAGGGCATCAAGTTCGGTGAGTGCCCTCCAAGTATCAAGGTGCAGCACCTCTTTCTCTTTGGTGATATCGCCTTTGGTGAGCGCACGGATTTGAGCGTTCATCGATTCTTGCAACATCCGTCCGATAGAGGAAGTTCCGCCAAGCATATTTTGCCGGGTGGAACTTCCTGACGGTTGCAAGAAGTTCGGGAATGAACGCGAGAGATAATCTTTGAGTGATGCGAACCAATAGAAGATTGCGATGCGCTGCACCTTGTCCGGGCGTACATGCTTGCTTTCATAGAGGTGTATTGCCATTTGGCTTAACAGCTCTTCATTCTGCGTGTGGAGAAATCCTTGATAGAGGTTTTCACACACGATGAATGTTTCAAATGGTACTCCTTGAAAGTCTGCCCGTACAGCACGGTGTCTGCCTATACGCTCGAAGCGTACAGGCATTTTGGAGTAACTATCCACCCAAGCGAGTGATGTTACAGCCTCGGCTATTTGCAGGGCCGTAACAAAAAAATCTGTTTTGTTCAGGCGCAGGTAGAACTGCCCTTGCTTTCTGCTGATGACACGAAGCCCCGACCAACGGAAGAGGCAAAGTGTCTTGATTGCTGTACTGCTGTACCCCTCGGATATGAGGAAGAAGAGGTAACGGAACTGTTTCTGTGTTAGTTCGTGCCAACCTTGTGGTACGGTGATGTTGATTGTCTGCATAAAAAATGTGGTTACTTCTGCCACGAAGGTAGAGTAACCACATTATGGGGTAAAAGACAATAGGATTGTCCATTTGAACCCTATTTCTATAAAAAAACAATAACCCTGAAGTATGCTTCGCAGCAGGGACAGCAGGGTCTTACAGCGCAAAGATAAGAACAAGTTTGAAATAAACAAAGAACTTTACAATTATATCATCACAACCTTAAATTAAGCCAACGATTATTTGGTGTAATAGGAATGTTTGAAATAGCATTGCGTAATGCGATACATAACCACTATTCACAACAATTCAATGACAAAGATTGGATAGTAAACTCAACTGCACCCGGAAAGCTGCTCGCGTATGATGCTAAAGAAATTGCAGAAGCACAGAATGAATACATCAAAAAAGGAATATACAGTGCAGACAAGATGGTTGCCACATTTAATTTTGGATTTTGGACTTACCTTTTCACAAAAAACAATTATAGGATAGGTGGTAAAACACTATTGCAGATATTCCCTAATAAGAAAAAAGGTCTAACGCAGAAAGATGTATATAATGACCTTTGTGCCATACGAGAACTACGCAACCGTATAGCACATCACGAACCAATCTGTTTTGATAAATCTAAGAATTTAAGTACCCAATATGTTGTAAAACACTATGATTTAATCAAGACATATTTTACCTATATGGGATATGACGCGAATAAATTACTGAAAATTGTAGAAAAGCCAGATAGTGTAATCAAAGAAATAGATAAATTATAACCACTTTGTAACCATATAATAAAAAAGCATTATATTTGCACTGTTTATTCCCGGTAGCCCCTGATTCGTCAAGCTATCGGGTTTGGTTTTTTATATAGCAAAGCGGATTTATCATTGGATAAACCCGCTCTTTTTTTCTCAAAACCAATAACCTTTATTCTCCTTTTTGTTCTCAAATACGGGCGGTGTGAAGAGTGCTGCTGTTGGTGAAGCGTGCCACTCCGGGAACTCTTCGGGGTGTGAGCGAAGAGTGTTCACAATATCAAGTAGCGTGGTGCTGTAATCCTTGTGGCTACCGGTAAGCCTATCGACCACGATATTACGCAAGGCATAGATGATGATACTCTGTACCGGAGTAGCCGTTGCCAAGAAATTTACTTTTCGCAGGGTGTTCATCTGTGCTGTGGATATATACTCTTCGGAGAGCTGCTGCTCGATGAATGATGCACGATGCTTCAGCCCAAGATAGTGCTTCCAACGGTTAGTGTGGTAGCCACAAAGAGTAGCGAGGGTGATATTGGAAAAGAGTGTCGATGCAAAGAAGCGGTATTGCTCCGTGCCTCGCCACTCCTCACTCTGCACCAACAGGGGCAAGAGCTGTTCAATGTAATTGTCGCGCTCTGACTCCAGCGATGCGATGAGCCTTTCAACTCGTTCCTTGCTTGCAGGAGCGATGTTGCTATTGCTCACAATGCCGAAGCCGTTTGGTGTCAATACCATATCGAGCGAAGGCACTGCCTGTCGCATAGCCTCATTGACTACGATGTGTGTAGCCAATGACTGCACCGCCTCGAACATTACACCGCCCGTAAAGTATTGCTTCAGCCACAGTTCTGCACTCTCGATGTAGGGTGTCAATTTCTGCAACAGCGGTGTTTCGCCTTTTACTGTGGTAAAGGCATTGGGAATATACCGCCTCAATTCAGTTTCGTTTTGTATCAGTATCATTGTTGTTCTGTTTAATGTTTACCTCTTTGGCATCTTTGTTCTCGTCAAGCGTGGTTAGCATAATGAATGGGCATTCGGGAACTGCACCTTGCCACTTGTTGAACTTTATTATTATGCGGTGTGGCAGGAAAAGCAAATCGTGATAAGGCTTCTGCAGGGCTTGGGCTATAGTGTAAAGCTCTCGCTTGTCGCTACCGCTGTTGTTGGTCTGCCCTTTGCCCGGCACGGAGCCAACGAGATTGCTATGCACTCGCATCGTAAAGCAGAACATATTCACGGCCTCCTGAATGTCGGTACTCCAGTCGCCACCCTCCTTGTCATCATCTACCTTTGTTATTACAACATCGTGCTGTTCGTCGCCATTGGGATTGGTGTAGAATGTAGAGAACCACGCCTTACCGGCGTTCTCTGCACCCGTTAAGAAGTCCAAGATGTTCTGTTTCTCCTTAACAACACGTTCCTTTTGCTTCAGGCGGTCGGTTATACCCTCTGCCTTGAAGATACCCTCCCAATACTTATTGGATATTTCGATGTGGTACTTAATGGGTGCGGAGTTCTTCAGCTTCGCCTCCTTTGCCATACCTATAAGGGATTTGATATTGTACCACTTCCCCTTGAACAGAGCTGCATAGTACGGTATGGGGTAATATGTGCTGTCGGGGGTAGGAACACGGGTAACGATAGCGAATTTGCGTGTCTTTGTTTTGGCTTGCATCCGCTCTTGCAAGTCCGTCCAGGGCGAAGCCATATCCAACAGCTCTATCACCTCGATGTCCTCACGCGATGCGATGCTCACACGCCAATTCGCGTACAGCACCTTTTCAATCTTGCCCTGCTTGTTGGCCGGAGTGAAACGACAATAACAGGCCTCTTTGCGTACTATGCGTACAACTTTCGAGCCGTCGGCATTGAGAATGATTACTGAAACGCAGAACGCAAAGTGCTTGAAGTCCTGGCATACTCCAAGATAGTAGCCGGCAATGTTGTTTTCGAGAAAGAAATCATCGACATGCTCCCTTGTCTTTGTTGTGGATTTATCGGTGTTATATACAAGTCCACTGCCATAGCAAACTTCGGCATTGAACATCTGACAGGTGGATAGCGTCTCGTCGCTCTCAATCAGATTGAGTATTTCATAAGGCATTTGATTGTCTGCACCCCACGGAATATATGACAGTCCTTCATCAATGACAACAGGCGGTATATCCTGCTGCTCCTTGAATACCTTGCTGCTATCCACCGTAAAGGCTGCACTTGCCTTTGCATTGGGTAAAAGTTCTACACTGCTTAAATTAAGAAACTCCATAATCTTGCTTTGTTTTCAGCAAAATTATGGAGCATATAAGGTGCGGTAAAAGACAAGAATGACAAAACAACGTTTTGTTATCGACGAGTTTTGCAGCAACAGGTCAAACGTAGCATAGCCACAGGTTATGCCGTTTGGGTTGCGAAAAGCAAAACGAGTCAATGACTTTGTAAATTTAGAGTTTAGAGTTTTGAGATGAGGGTAATGTATCCAAAGACTGCTCGTCAAATTCATTGCGGGTTTCTGTACCATGAGTGCCGTATTTGTCATCGAGCATCTTGTTGGTAGTAGAAAGTTCTACTAACTTATCTTCGTCAATCTTTCTCATAATCCAGTGTGTTAGATTACAGCATACAAGCCCAACCGAACTTTCGTGCAATCTCTTTGAGCAGGTTGCGGTCGTGCACAGGAATAATAACCTCTACAGTCTCTTTTTCATTGCCACGAGTAGCAATGTTGGCAGTATCAAGGTCATACTGTGTCTGCATATTCATCAACACATCAGCAGGAACGCCAAGAACTTTCTCGATAGCAACAGCAACACTCAACGACACAGAACGCTTGCCATTAATTGTCTCGCTCAAGACAGATGCCTTAATGCCAGACTCAGCAGCCAACTGCTTCTGTGTCATGTTTCTCTCTTTCAACTCATCCTTTATCATTTCTCCGGGGTGAGTGGCTACAAACGGTGTCAAACTTTCCTTATTCATAATGTTTCGATATTTCAAATAATAAAGCGTTAACTACTATACCTTCTTCGTCGGGAGAACTGTTGAACAGCAAGCGATACTGTCTGTTTATCCATACGGCATCAACACCGTTCAAGTCTCCCTTTTTCTTCTCATAATGAAGCGACTTAATACAATAGAGGTCTTCTATGCGACGGGCAGCCCTTATATAGTTCACAACCTTTACATATTGCTTTACGACATCCTTTGCCAATTTACGGTATCGGCTGTCCGTTGTTGTGCCACTTACATATAGTTCCTCTAACGAAACATCTTCAAATACTATATTCATTGTAATAACAATTCTATTAGCAATACTATTGCAAATATAATAAGGATTTTTGAATAATTCGCAAATTTGATAATTGTTTTTTCTACAAGAACACCTCCATACCATTTATCTCGAATATGCAAACATCGCGTATAGTGCGTATTTCCCGGCTATCGAGCAGCTTTATACGGCGAGTGCCTTTGTAGAAATCGTACCGAAGCGGAACTGCATTGCGGTAATGCAGTATCTCACCGTTGCTTTTCCATAGTGAAAGATCAACGGGGTCGCCTGCCTGGAGCATTTTGCGGAGTGTAGATATATGTATTGCCTTTGCCATAGTTATTTGAATGTCTTGTCAAATTGTTCGGTGAATGTCCTTGAATTGATTTCGTAAGGCCTTTCAAAGGTCATACGATTGTCCGCATATTTCCAAGTGAACTTTACGATATACTTCTCCTTGTCATCATCTGCATACTCGTATGTGTAATCCGTAATAAGTATGCGTGCGCTGTTGTTCCATATCAAAAGAATTTCGGGCGATGTCAAGAAGTCCATTACAAGCTTCATCATTTCGGGCGACAACCTCACAGACTCAAATTCATAAAGCACCTCGTTGCTTACATCATAATAGGCCGTTATGCCACCGCATACCGCCTCGCTCTTCTGCGTTTTCATCTTTGTGGTACTCTTGCCATAAAGAGCAAGCACCTCCCGAATATTGAACGCATTATAAAAGTTACAAACCAAATCGGGTGCCTCTGTCCTTATGTAGTAGGTGAAACATCTTTCTCCAACCTTGCACTGTACGCAGTGCAGGACTGCACCACCTTCACCGCCAATATCAAGCCACACTTCGTAAAAATCAAAATAGATACTATCAATACCGGCAACACCTGCTGTTTCCGTATATACTACCTCTTTTGTTTTCAACTCACCTTCAGCTGTAGAATAGACATAAGTAAGAGTAAGGCTAACATCTTCCCCTTTCTCCGCATAATATAGCAATTCATCTTCAAAAACACGGTCATAGTCTACCTCTTTTACTTTTACGGTAGTGAGGAAATTGCACCTTACGAAGTCGCCCACACTCGTAGTCGGCTTGACTCTACAATATAGCACCTGCAATATAGTAATATCCACTTCTTCGCCTCCCTCGTTCTCCACATCAAGCCCGAACTCACAATACGAAAGCCCCTTATCCAGCATAAACTGCTCGATAAGCTGCTTCATATCATATATCGACACCTTGCCGTTATATGGTAACAACTCACCCGAATAGAGGTTGTCATAATTCCCACCCTTCCTATATAGCGATACACACACCTTATCGTAATCGGTGGTGTAATCAATCTTCGGTATATCCAAAGAGTAAAGCACTTTGGTAGATATAAATGTCTGTCGTTTAATCATAAGGCAGTTCCGTTTGGTCGGTGGCAAAGGTAGCCGGCAAACGGGGTTGCATAAAAGACAGCACCCGATGCCGGGTGCTGTGCTTTGCTATTCCTCTGCAAACATTCTTTTCTTCTCCTCATTCATTATCCCGATTTGCAGATTTAGACATTCGCGATAAATATCGCTTTCATCTACCAATGTTTTCCACTCTTCATATTTCTGCATAGTGTCCTTAATTGTAACTGCCGCGTGGAACATTCTGTTTAACTCTTCATCTGTGAATTTGCTAAAATCTTTCATACTGCTACATTTTTAAGTGTGTTATGTTCGTGTATCAACCTATCAACGAAATTTGCACCGATGTTCAAGCCAAACTTTGCCTTTAGGTGAAAAGCATATCGCAATGCTTTCAATGGCTCTTTTGTGTGGCAAACTGCGCTCTGTGTCTTGTTAGGATTTTTTACATAGACTTTCCAAACTCTGCCTTTCTTTTCGGCTGTGATAACTCGCTTTGATTTAATTGTTCTCATAATCGTAAATATTAAAATGAATAAACCAACATATTGTAAACTGAAATTTCAGACTCTCCGCAGATACGCTCGGCAATTCTGCTTGCCTCTTCTTTATCGTGTGCCTCAACCGACAAAACGAAAATTTCATAATCAAAATCTTCAACCTCAACTTGAAACGATTTTATGCAATCGCAAGAGCTGGAGAGATTTTTTCTTCTATTGCCGTACTCTTCAAATGGCAATAACTCATAAGCCGATGTGTGAACTGAATGTGTCATAACTGTATGCTTTTAATTGATGATTAATGTTTATGCACTGCGCTTTCGCTATCGAGATTTTTTATGTGCATACAAGGGCAACACGGTAAGGATATAACTCATCAAGGATTATCAGGAAAAATTTACCCGACGGGCTACAAGAAATTGTTTGGTAAAGCGACAAAAAAAAGCGACAAAGAATTTTCAATTATTCCTTATCACTCTGCCTGTCCTTGTGAATATCCTTAAGAGTGTTTTACTTTGCTTACGCGAAAGTAAAAGGCGGCTCGGTAATGTCTATTCAAATAAATTTGATAGCCGCAACACTCGCCTGTTGCTACCTTTGCACCGAAAAAAGCCGTAGCAGGAAGTATTGCAGTGCTGTTAATCATCTAAAAGCAAGCAGTGGCACATCGCACATCGGCTGTTGTTGCCAAGAAGAGGTAGGCAATAAATACAAAAAACCCCTACAACGCAGGTTGCAGGGGCTTTGAACTCAATAAGGGAAATTACAATGCTTTTTTCTTAAAAAGAATAATCGGGTATTACAGCTTTTTTAAAATTCCAACGAGATGTTCTGAATGTCTTTGAGCTCCATCTTTGTTCAAATGATATTCAGAATCATAGAAAAGAGTTTTTGGCATAACAACATCCGATGGGGAACATATAAAAGGCATTTTGTTTACATTCATTATAGAATCAACAAATTGAATATCCAGAATCTTGTTGTTATATCCTGTCTCTTCTATTGCAGGTGGATATAATATTATTTCAGTTCCTTTCTCTTTCATATCTCTTATCTTGGATATGAAATATTCAATAAAATCACTATTTACATTACTCCTCTTATGTTGAATTGCTATAGGGCTGGAAAAACTTGTTTCTCTTTCCCAATGTGCAATAACATCGCCATATTCATTGAATGATTCGTATTGATATATATTTTTACTGTTTTTGAGAACAAGATTAACTAAACTTGATTCGATATTGGCTCTGATATATGCAGGTGTATTATCTATTATACATCTTAATTGCTCTTTGTTAAGAGTGTTTATACATTTCCCATTTGTTAGATAGAAAATATCTGCAAGAGGCTTTTCGCCATAAGCATTCTTATTAAAGAAATGTTCGTATTCAGGTGATAAAATAACAATATCACCTTCTTTTACATATAGCGATAAAACATCAATTATATATTTAAGACCAAATCCCGCATGTAATCCAAAATTTATGACATCCATATTCATTGAATCGGATATGATTTTCGAATTATATCCGAATGCCACATTACTACCTCCTACAAGAATAATAGAGGGTTGTCTGTTTTCCCTGCTTAGCATATCCTGTTTGACAAGTTGTCTGCGTATGTATCCATGCTTGTTATATGGGAAAATGGAGGTTATTGCTATTAAAGCAAATATGATTATTAGAAGGAATAATCCTAATTTTTTACAAAATCTATTCATTTTATATGATTAAGAATCCATTTAAAATTGGAAATATATAAAAGTCTGATTGCTCCTGAAAAATACGATACTCCATAAGCACAGAACAATATATATAATCCATCTTATTATTTGTTTGTCATTCGACAAACGGTAAGTTTCTTCATGATTTCTATACACCCATTCGATGGTGATAAGAATAATTATTCCCATTATACACTCCGCTGTTGTACGTAATTGTACATCATTGAAATTAGGGAAACTGTAACTTCTTATTTCTAAAAGCTTGTAAATAAATTCATATGCCTCATAAATACTTGCACTTCTGAAAATAATCCATCCAATGGTGACAAGAAGAAAAGTAATAAGTATTGAAAACAGATCCTTAGATATTATCTTGTTCTGGATTGTTTCATGTTTTTGCCTACGTATAATGTTAGGGATAAACAATAAAGAGTGGTATAGTCCCCAAAAGATAAATGTCCAATTTGCACCATGCCATAAACCGCTTGCCGCGAAAACAAGCAAGGTATTTGTTATTTGACGTTTTTTGCCACATTGGGATCCTCCTAACGGAATGTATAGATAATTTATGAACCATTTGTTCAATGAAATATGCCAACGTTTCCAGAACTCTGCAATATTACGTGAGAAATATGGGATGTTGAAGTTCTTCATTAATCTTATTCCAAAAAGTTTTGCAACTCCAATTGCAATATCTGAATAACCGGAAAAATCGCCATAAATCTGGAATGCGAACAATACAGCTGTTATTGCTAATGCAGTAGGATTATAATATGAGATATCACTATATACAGCATCAACAATACTCGCAGCGGTATCAGCAATTACTATCTTTTTGAAAAAGCCCCAAATGATCTGTTTACATCCATCTATTGCCAATTCATAGTCAAAAGATCGCTTTTTCATAATCTGAGTTAATAGATTTTCGGCTCTCTCTATTGGTCCGGCAACAAGTTGAGGGAAAAATGAGATGAATGCACAAAAAGCGATAGGATCCTTGCAGGCCTCTATTTGCTTTTTATATACGTCAATGGTATAGCTTAAAGCTTGGAAAGTATAGAAACTTATACCGACAGGAAGTATTACGTCTAATGTTACCCAATCAATAGATATTCCAAAAGCCGATAGGGCGTTTACCAAACTTTGTGAGAAAAAGTTGTAATATTTGAATATGCATAAAATAAGCAGATTGAAAAAAATGCTTAATATGTTTATCGTCTTGGTTATTAAAAGTTTTTCTCTATATCTCTTTATTAGCAATCCACTCGCAAAACTCAAGAATGTTGTACATATTATGAGAAATAGAAACTTGTAGTTCCACCATCCATAAAATAGGTAGCTTGCAATACAAATAAATAAATTTTGCGCTTTTACACTCTTTTTAAAAGACCAATATATAATGAATACTATTGGAAGAAATATGAGGAATTCTAAAGAATTGAAAATCATTGGTTGCTTATTTCTTAATATTTACAAAGACATAAAGACCTTTCTCGTTCCGGCGGATTTCCTAATCCGCTGGCTGTGAGTATAAGCATCACCCGATGCGAGAATAGGAGTTTCTTTTTTTTCGGGATTAGGAAATCCCTATACTCAATTACAGGGGATGAATGAACATCCCCTGTGACGGGAGTATCGTAATACTGCTTGATGTGCCTACGACTGCGTGCAATGGTAACGGAGTCGAGCACTTCAAAAAAATCAAAGTCGAGTTCCTGGAGCAGCTTTGCTGTGGTGCGCTCTTCTGCCGGTATGCGTGTCCAGCGGTTATACGCTGCCTGTGCCTGACGGAATATATCGTCAATGCTACGCGATGTGTTCAGCAGGGAGTCGATATTTGCGCTGTCGCCCTCGTATGCAAGTTGCAGTTGGTTTTTAAGGTCGTTAAAGCGGTTGTTTACGGGAGTGGCCGAAAGCATAAGCACTTTGGTCTTTACTCCGTTGCGTATAACGCAGTTGAGCAGACGCAGGTAACGGTTCTCTCGTTGGTCGCCGTCATCTGTTGTTGTGGTCTTGCCACCGTTGCGGAAATTGTGGCTCTCGTCGATAACGACAAGGTCATAGTTGCCCCAATTTATCTTGTCAAGGTCGTACCCGTTGGAAACACCGTGTTCACGCGATAGGTCGGTAAGGAAAAGGACATCGTAACGCAAGCGGTCTTTTGCCAATGGGTTGTTTATGTAGTTGCTACGGTATGTAGTCCAGTTGTCATAGAGTTTCTTGGGGCAAAGTACAAGCACATTGCGGTTACGGCTCTCATAATACTTCACTACCGATAGTGCGGTAAAGGTTTTTCCCAAACCTACGCTGTCGGCAAGAATACAGCCGTTGTACTTCTCCAATTTGTTGATTATGGCAAGTGAGGTATCGCGCTGGAAATTGTATAGTTTGTTCCATATAACGCTGTCCTTGAAGCCTGTTGCCTCGTTAGGCAGTACATCTTCGGAAATATCTTCCAAAAACTCGTGGAATATATTGTAGAGTGCCACGAAATAGAGAAAATCGGAGGCATTCTCTTTGTATGCGTTGGTGATGTTCTCTATTACCTCGTCGGTAACGACCTGCAATTTGCCGGTGTCGTGCCATAACTGCTCGAAGAGGGTGAGATATTGCTGTGAATATGGTGCGTCGAGCTTGTTTATCATCGTATAGGCATTGTCGCCTCGCTCACAACCAAGTTCCACTGTTGTAAAGCCGTTCAACGGCATATAGGACTTGTCATCGACATTGGCAAAGCCCATCATATTCTCGCCTGTTCTGTTGGACTTGAAGCAGGCTTTCTTCTTTATCCACTCGGCGCACTCTTTGGCAACGGCACGCTGGGTGAGTTCATTGCGGAGCTTTACTTCAAACTCGGAGCCGTAAAGATTGCGTTCACGATTGAGACGCGGAATGTAGAATTCACGCTTCTGCTTGCTTGCCTTTTCGGTGGTAAAGGTGGGAGAGGTAAACACAAAACGTAACTCTTCAATATCTTTCAACTGCTCTTTCAATTCCTGAAAAGCATAGATAGAGAAGCAGGAAGCTGCGATAGAGAGTTTACTGCCCTCGCGTAACTCTACAACAAAATCTTCCTTGAGTGTTTTGTGTATATTGTCGATTATTTCCATTCCCCAACCATTGTGCCTAATGCTCTTTTGGTTACGGACTTCTAATAACCTGACTATTATGTTTTAATTAGATGTGCCTATCGGACACAAAAAAAGCGTGAGAGTCCATACCTGTTACTCGTCCCGCTATCTGAGGCCTTCGCATTGCCTATCTCTGTTGAACGAGCAACGCAGAAGCCTCACGCTGTATGTATATAACAAACCTATACACTAACAGTTGTCAATGATGTATAAACATCAACAACCATAGTGTAAACGGCATGCATAGACACACCACAAGGCATCTACCGCTGCTACATTCTTGACAGAGATTAGAAGTTGCGAAGTTCCAGACAGCCAAGAAAGAGCGTTAGTAAACGCTTTTCAATAAAATTTGCACCCTCCCACATAACCCATATCGGGCTTCTGCAAGCGATATGCAAATGCAAAAATAACTAAAATTTATTTTAATCCTATACCAAAAGCCAAATTTGTTAATCACAAACAACATAAGATGTTATACAACACAAAAAAGCCTCCTTACTTAACATAGAGAGGCACAAATAATTACGATAGAAACCTACATTACCCCACTTGCGGTAACAGGATATAATTCCCGATGTGGGAATTTCTCCGCCCCGATATACAGCGTATCAAATGCGTCTGTTCCGTCTGTACGGTGTTCAAGCAGGTTCTCTTCCGTCTCGTCCAATTTCTCACCGCCTTTGTCCTTGCGGAAACCGTTGCGACCACGCACAACGCCTGCTGTCTGAATGGCAAGGATAAGGTCATCGTTATTCTGACGGTTGAAGAACGGCATAAGCCTCTGCTTGCCGGCAAAGCCTTGATTGATTAAAAGGTACTTTTCATCGTGTCGCATAGGATTGCCAAGATAGACATCTTCCACTTGCCAGCCTCTCTTCTCAAATTCGTGGCATACTACCCAATGAAAGTCCTGCTCATTGACGGCATAGTTCGCACCAAGTGCTGTGGTGTCATAGTAGTAAACCACAGTCTTGTTTTGGTGGTGAGCATAGTAATTGCAGAACTCCTCAACAAGTGCCGGGATTTTTCTCTCGAACTTTACATAAAAGGATTTTATGATGTTGAGCCTACGACCTTCGGGCTGTCCTGCCACAATCCAATTTATGTTTGCATTGTAGTCCATACCGATGCAGATTGGTGCAAGAGGGTTGATGTCCTTGTCGGCACGGCAGTCCATAGCTTCAGGGGCAAAGTCATAACCGAGGCTGTCGAGGTATTCAAAATCACTTGCGTTGTATTTATGCCCCTCACGCATAGATGAATAGAAGCCGTCCTTCGCTATTCCGATCCTCTGACAAAGGATAGAGGTTTGGAATGTTTTTGGCGTAAGGTCGCGTTTCATCTGCTTAATGTAGTTCTCGCCCAACAGCTGCAAGTTCTCGATGCTGCTGTACTCCTTGTAATAGACAGCAACAGAACGCATCTTGTTGAGGTTCGTATCGAGTGTGCGGAGGTATCTTTTGAGGTATTTCGGCACAGCCTTGCCCTCGTCTTTTAATCTACGCACACGCTCCTTTGTCTTCCATATTTCGTATATGGTGGCCTTGATTGTATCTATCAGCTCTTCGTCCATCTTATCCTTGTAGTGCAGGAACCACGAGCCTTTCTGTGTCTGTGGCATATCACTCAATATCATTATGGAGTGATTGAAGGAGTGCTTTCCGAAATATGACTTTATACCGCCATTGGCAGGGAATGTTTCATCTTTCAACTTTTCGTAATCAATGAACTTTGCCTCGTCGATAAGCAACCACGAAAGCGTAAGCGAGTTGGAAGAGCCGGGCCTGTCCTGTGATATGATGACAGCTACAGAGCCATTATAGAACGATATTACGTGTTCGTAATCGCTCGGCTCGATAATCGCCTTTGCAAAGGATTTCGGAGGCTTGCGACCGACAACATAATGCACTCCTTGAATATATCCCCAACGCTTCCACGCGGCAAAAAGCCCCGGCAAAGTGTTGGTGAGTCCGTGCTTGAAGGTGGGCACGACAATACCGCCTGTGCTACCTGGCATTCGTTGCATATTGCGGAGAACGAAAGGAGCAGCAATACTGTCCGTCTTTCCTGTTCTTCGCCCTGCAACAATAACAGAGATATTGGCACCGATAAGCTGGGTGAGGCGTTGCGGTTCGTTAAAGTATATTTGCTTGTTTGGCTTTGACATTTTGCAGTGTAAAATGAAGGAACACTGCAAATTTCGCGTGCGACTTACCGAGAAAAAAAGACAAGCATATAAAACAACTCAAGCCCAATCGACTAAGGATTGGGCTTGATACTGTACTGTTTAACGTGCAAGACACTGCGACTACGGCTGTGAATACCGCGATTAAGCGAGTGGAATATCAAGTGCACTTGAATATTTCCGAGCAATAGCGATATCGGCTTTCGCCAATTACACGATTCTGTGTACTATGATTATTTTCTTATAAATTTTACGATGCAGTCAATGCAGATAGGCTTTTCCGATATGACGTCCACAAACACATTGGCCGGGTGCATATCTTCGAGATGCAACCTGTCTCCAATATAATTTACACCCTGTCCGTTGTTGTTATCCCCAAAACCTTTTTGGGCAACCATATCATCTATTTCCTGTTTTGTAGCCAATCGGCTGCAACCAATGTAAGGTTGGGTTAAGATAGTACGGAACAATCCATCTTCGTCACGAGTAAAACCAATAACATACATTGGTGTTTCAGGGAATAGCGAATTGTGCAAGACGATTGACTCGAATGCTCTTCCAAGAGTTGCGTATATTGAAGTGCGGATTTTAACAACAGAGGTGTCTCCGTCTTTATAATACACCTTTGCTTCTGCACCTTTTGCAATCATTGAACCAAACTCGGATTCAATGTCCTGTTCAGCCGTGTCAGACCACAGATTTTTAGCTTCAGCCCACTGCTGAACCAATTTTTCTTGTAATTCGTCTATTTCCCAGTTTGGTGGGCTTGCTTTGCCTGTTCCAACATTCGAGCCTGCTTCAAGGCTTTTTCTCGCGTAGTCGCATACGATGTACGCCCCGATGAGAACCTCACCTGCGCAGCAGAGTCCCGCATGCTCCTGTTGATTGAATTGAATAAGGTCTGTCTTTCCATTGAGTATATCGTTTATGTAATTATCTATCAAATGAAGTGTCTGCTCTGAAAATCCTTCATTGTCAATAGAAGCATAGATGACACCTAAATCCAATGGAGTATCAAAGTCTTGTATCTGTTTGGTCATAAGGGTAATCTCTATTATATTGACATTAAAAAGGATATTCTACATGCTGAAAGTCGCAATCTTCTTTATCATTTCATACGCTTTACGAACATGTTCTTTCTCTTCGCCTGTAGCCGGTTTAACGTTTTCCATTTCATTGAGAAAACGAACGGCATCTTCTCCGTATAATACGGGTGTTTCTCCAATTGGTCTTGCCATAATTTTCTCTATTAGGATAATATAGAGCAAATGTAGCAAGTTTGTACTACATAACAAAATGATTTTAATTATTTCTTTCTTCTTCACCATTAAACAGCACATCCTCCTCCAGGTCGGCCTCTTCGTACTCCACATCTTCGATGTCGATTGTCTCGGCACGGTACTTTGCAATCATCTTCTGTATCTTCTCCTGAATGTTCGGTATAGGTTTGATGCCAAGAACAGAGGGGTCATCGGTGGCTGTGAACGGCTGAACAACGATAAGGTCATACGGCACGGCCTGTTCATCTTCAAGGTCAATGCGGTTGAACTTCGCATAGCTTGAAGCAGCTTTCTCCATTGTCTTTGTGTCCTTGCGTTTCTTCGCCATCTGGTATGTCTCCAAAATCATTTCGTTGTATCGCCAACGGTGGAAATCACGGCTTGCCTGTGCAAGGTGCGGTAACATCGCCTTTATGACGGAGAGGTCCGAATATGCCAACGGCTTTGATATGCTGTACCTATCCATAGCGACCTCGACGAACTGACGATCCTTTGCATCGGGATTGGCGATGCACCAGTTATAGAGGTCGCGTACACGCAAAAGGCGATTGACGACAACATCGGGGAAACGCTGTCGCAACTCTTCTTCAGCAGTGAAGAGGTCGGTTCGTGCTATGTCTATGACTGCAGGGAATGGCATAACGAGGTGAAAGGGGAAAGGGGAAAACGGAAAGCGAGAAGGTGCAGAGTAGCTTGCTACTCGTCATCTTCCATATCAAGTAAATTCTTGTGTGTGTTCTCAATAGCAAGAGGGCTACCAACCTGTGCGAGTAGCATTTCCTGATGCAGGAGCTTTACTTTGCTGCTTGCCTTGCCTCGGTAGTACCTCTTGCTGACTTCGCTTTCCTTGCGTGCGATGTCCTCGCGTAGCTGCTCGGCCGGCAAGTCAAGGATTACTGCCATATCCGATATTTTGAGGTATATGCTGGCGAATTTCTCTATTTGTGTAAGCTGTTCTTCTGTGTAGGTCATAATGTAAAGCTTAAAGGTGAAAGGTGAAAACGGAAAACTACGAATTGATTGTTTGAGAAAATAAATCATTCAGCGGTACGCTGTGCCCTTTTATCAACTCCTGCACCTGTGCGTGGAGTGTGGCAAAGATTTCCTTGTCGGTGGTGATAAAAGCAGACTCGGAGCGATTGCCTCGTGTCAAGTTCTGCGAGGTAACGACGGAAACCGTATCTCCTGCATCGGAACGAACAAGAAGTATCTTGCTGTGATTGTCGGCAAGGTATGTACGCTCAATAACCTGTGTGATGAACGCCCACAATTTGAGTGTCTTGTTTGTCGCCTTGTGGTCGAGCACGAGGTTAAATCTTTTCACCCGTCCGCTCTTCTCAATAAAGAAGAGACGGCGCAGGAACTCTTCCGATATGGAAAACGATGTCTGCCATACTTCGGCTGTTCCTACCTGCTCTAAAATCCATTCCAAAATGTCTGCAACCTGTAGCACATTGGAGAGATAGGCTTGATATGGCTTATCCCCCAATGGCTTCAAGATGTCGTTTATAGATGCGTTTCTCTTCATTTCTTCTTACGGGTTTTGCGTGCCGGCTTCTCCTCAACCTTTACAGGCTCTTCGGTACTCTCGGCAACATAATGGTCGTACTGCTCCCAATTTGCGTGCATCTTCTTATCCAATTCGATAAGCTCTTTGAGGAATGGATAACGCTCGGAGTCCGGGCAAGGAGCATCTGCGGTAGAGAGTGTACGCAAACGCAAGTGTACCTCACGCATACGCTGTAGAAGTGAAAGATTTTCCACATACAATGCCTGTATTTCATCGGG
This sequence comes from Bacteroidaceae bacterium, assembly GCA_045650605.1. Lineage (GTDB taxonomy): Bacteria > Bacteroidota > Bacteroidia > Bacteroidales > Bacteroidaceae > HGM04593. The sequence continues at coordinate 34,384 of JAZRRI010000047.1, forward strand.
CAGTGTATCGTGGTCCGCACGCTTGCCCTGCTTGAACTCCTTTGCAGGATTATCCTCTGCGAATGAGTAATGTTTCTTCTCTATCTGCTCAACCTGCTTCTGCATTTGAGTAACCTGTGCGTGTGTCAATTCCTTTACTCGGAAACCATAATGTTTGCGAAGGTGGTATTCGATGAACTCGGCCTTGCCTCGTGGGTTAGCCATCAGGTTGCGGTACATTATCTGATTGCCGTTGAGCTTCAGCAGATACAATGCACCTTGCTCATAATCGCGCTCTTCGTGCGCTGTCTCCAGCCACTGCTGTATCTTCTCGGTAAAATCGTGGTCAATAGTCATAGTTTGTTGTTTATTCCTGTGAAAAATAGAATGTTCTTATCGTACTGCGACAAAAGGCGGTACATACTCCCAAGCGTTGAGCCTGTGGTAACAAAATCGTCAAAGACTATTATGTTAGGCTCTTTAGGAAGTATGTTCAGGGTGTATTCGGCATTGATACGCTGTTTGTTCTTGCAGAAGGCAACATCTTCATAGAACGGTATGCCCAACTGCCGGGCTATCTCCTCGCTGATGCGTGTGGCAAAGTTCTTCGTAAGGTGTCTTCTCTTGGGGGCTGTACAGATTGCCCAGCTGCCAATGGAGAGGTAATCACCGACTATCTGCCGTATGAGTTCGGCTGTGTTGTCCGCAAAGAACTGCACCATACTGTCATCAGCCTTTATTTCGGTGAGTGTACGCCCAAAAATTGACTTCTGCCATAGCGATATGAAGAATACACCGCCACGACGGGTAAGGCGCACTTTCCTTGTAAAGTCGCACCTTGCCTCTACCGACTTATCCCAACCTTTACGCTGTTGTTCGGCAAAGATGTCCTTGCCCTCCTGCAAAGCAGGTGCACCGAGTACACCCACTTCAACAGGTGCAACCTCGATACTTTCAAGGATAGCACCTATATCATTTATGGTGTCCCCGGTGCACATATCATCAGCCGTCAATGATGTTCTCATCATCGGTGATGTCGCAAACGATGCTTCCGTCCTCTGTTTCGAGTGTACCTTTGTAGAAAGGTGCCGGGCATTCATCGGTAGCCTCTGCGGTAATGGTGGTAGAGGTAGTGCCTGTTGCCCCTTGCCCCAAGTCCTGTGCTACGGTGGCTTTCGTGGGCCACTTCTCACTGCCGACAACACGCCAATTACCCTTCATATCCTGCACCACAAAAACGATGTCGTTATTGTTGATGTAGGCTGCTGCTGCCGATGCCTCCTCACCGACAGCCGGGTGCACAAGCGTAAGTTTGTTGAGCTGTGTCTGCGAGGGAACTTCACCCTGTGGGTCGCTTGTGAGCTGGGATTTGTCGGGGAGAATGTCAATGTACTTCCATTTCTGCTCCGCCAACAGCTCAAAGCTGCCGTTGAGAATTGCCGACACAAGGCGACCATTGGTATAGTGCTTCAACTTCGGCCACTTCACGATATTGCCTTTCGATGTGTAGTAGGCACGACGGCGTATGCCGGGCAATTCGGGTGTGCCCTGACACCACGCCAACGATGCCTGTATGTTATTGCAAACTGCCATAATTTTTAGGTATTAGTGGTTATTATTGTGCCGAATTAAGCTCAATGGCCTTGAAACGGCGTTTGTCTATGCTCTCGAACTGCACACCGAAGAACATTGTGGCAATGTAGGTAAGTACGAATGGAGCGTACTCCTTGACAAGAATGCTTTCGATATCGCCCATCTGGTCGAAACCTACAAGCATATTTGCCTTTGGGCAGATGTGCAGGAACTTGGAGTCTGCTTTGTTGTAAAGCGGAACGAGCTTCAGCTTGCCGTCCGAACCCTCTACAGATACCTGTCCGTACTCCTTGTTATAAACAATACCACCGTGCGACATTTGGTATGCCTCGTTGTACTTGTCCGCGAAGTCCTGCGAACAGAAGAGGTAGCACTCTTCCTTGCGAAGGCGTGGGTCAAGCGAGAAAAGGATTTCCTTTGCGATATCAACGGCATTTGCCTTTGTGATATCCTCGGTGAGCTTCATATAATTGCCCTCTTCCTTTGCAATGGCACCCGATGCTATCTCCTTTTCGGTGATAGTGTCGAAGCCGTCGAAGAGGTCCATTGTCGTATCACCGTTGGCATTTCGCTTTGCACCCCAAATGGCATCGTTGAGGTGTTCGGAAAGGCTCTTTGCCACCTGTGCGAGAACGTGCAATGCTGTTGGTGTCTTCATCTGTCCGTCGCCCTTTGTTGCACCTGTACCAAGAAGAGTGGATATTGCGCTGTTAGGCTCGAAGTCTGCTGCCACATTACCGAAGAATGTCTCCAGCGTGCGGAAGTTCAGAGTCAAGTCCACATTTGTGCGGCGTGTAGGCTTGTAAGGCGCGAACTGTGCCTTTGCGTTGATGTCGCCCACATTCTCCTTGTAACGAATACCGGGGCGAGGTGTCATAAACTGCAAGGTGTCCTTGATACCGATAATCGGAAGCATAAGGAGCTGCTTGCGGTATTGGATTGCTGCCTTTTGGTAGTCCTCCAATGTAAAAATCAGTTTTCCTGGCATAATAGTATAGTTTTTCTTGGTTGTTTAGATTGAGTTGAAAAGTTTGGTTGCCTCGTTCACTGTGTCGGCAAAATCCTCTGCTTCGTTTCTCTCCGACTTGCCTTTGTCATCGACAACCGTAGTCGTGGTGTCGCCTGGCTTCTGCTTGAGAGAGTCAATTTCTGCTTGCAGGTCGGCCAGCTTTGTGTCAATGGATTTTACCTGCTCTGCGGTAAGGGTAACTTTGTTATCCTCCGCCTCGATACTCTCAATGGCGAGTGCATCGCATAGATGTGTTGCTGTAATCTTCATCTTGTTTTCGGGTTTAGTAATGTTGGGAGTATTGCTGTTGCTGTTGTTGCGGAACAGACTTTTGAGAAAGGCAATGAAGGAGTTTGTTGTGTCGGGAACTGCGATGTTGGGAATAGGAATACCGGCATCGGCCATAGCACTTGCAACGGCATCGGTAAGTACGGGAGCAGCTTCACCGAAATTGGTAATCTCGTCGATAAAGCCCCAATCCTTTGCCTCCTGTGCGGTAAGCCAACCGCCGACCTTCATAAGGCCAAGAAGCTCGTCCTTGCTCTTCTTGCACTTGCCGGCATACATTGATGCAATGTTGCCGTCGAGTTTGTCAAGGTCATTCTTCATCTGCTTGCACTGTGCAATGAGTGTGTCGAGGTCATCGGCATTGAGGTTATCCCACTTGAAGAACTCTGCGGAGCATTTATGCACCAGGTACATTGCCGAAGAGTCCATTGTTACCTGCTTCGCTCCAAGTGATGCAATGGTGGCTGCCGATGCGTTCATACCTACGAAATGCACATTGACATTGCCGTGATTGGCAAAGGCTGATGCAATGGAAAGTGCGGTACTCACTGAACCGCCCAAGCTGTCGATAAGCACATTGACATTGTTGTCCTTGTGCTTGCCAAGAACAAAATCAACATAGGAGCTGTCGAAGTCATAGCCTCCAACAACTCCTTTAAGGTGTAAATGGTAATTGGTGTGTGGCATAAGCGTAATTGTTTATGCCACGAAAGTATATATATAATAAAGGGGGATAAAAGACGAAAACAGCCGTTTGCTGTTTGCAAACGGCTGTTATTTGAACAGTTCAGAATGGCTTCCCAAACGAACCAATTTAATGATGTTGTCTTCAGGGTCGAGCCATATCAACAATAAATCATTTTCAACATGGCATTCCATAAACCCTGCATAATCGCCAATCAGTCTATGTGGCTTGTATTTTTCCGGCAATGAGCCGTCCTTCTCCAACAGTTGAAGAACCTCTTTAAGGTGTTTGATTTTGTCGGGTCGGTTTTGTATTCGCTTCAAGTCTTTTTTGAATTGACTTGTGATTTTGAGTGTAAACATTCTACAAAGAGCTAATCAAAGTTTCGAGGTTTTCAGAGTTGAGAGTTTCCAGTTCGCGGTTTTCCCTTGCCTCTCTCATTGCTTTAATGGTGAGCTTATTGGGATTGTTGTAAACGACATCCATAAGTACACTTTCCACATAATTGTTCAAACTGCGATTTTCCCTTGTAGCTGCTTCTCTCAACTTATCAAGCAAATCACAACTCAAACGAAATGCTGTCTGTTTTCTATCAATTACTGCTTCCATAATCCTTGTTGTTATATTTGTGTATGCAAATGTATAACACTTATATCACATAAACAAGAAAAACAAGCAAAAGTTTACGAATTTCTTATTATACGACACACGGAACGAGTGATTTGTGTGCTGAAAGTGTAACGGTAACAGACTTCACTGCCGGCTCGCTGCCAGGTACACCTGTACGCTCCTCAACTTTCACTACGGGAAATGGTCGCTCCATAGCACCAATGAGATATGAGCGACCGTTTGCCGTGGTAACCACGAAAGCGACAGGATAGGCAGTAGGAAGCTCGTCAAGAGTGGAGAATTTGAGGGTTGTGTGTTCTACACGCCCTTTGTTCTCATATTCCATAACTGCCTCGCAGGTGGGTGTGTCAAAGAACTTGACGGGTGTTGTACCGGCATAGACGGCAACAGGCATCTTCACCTTGTACCGAAGCTGTATGTCGGGCGACAGTTCGGAACAAGGGAGACAGGCAATTTTTGTGATAGAGGGCAGGGCAACTTTCATACGGCAACAATTTCAACAAAAATCATTTTAGGACAAAAAGCGTTTGAAGTAGGAACTAATTTCCACGATTTTTTACGGTAAGATATGATTTTCTCTTGCGGTAATAGATTTTAGAGATAGCACACCAGTTTGTTTCGTTAAGTTCAATGCCGTGTGCCTCCATCCAAGCGTAAATGAGTTCATCGTTTCGCTTGCCTATGTTCTCGAACTTGTAGAGGTCGTTCCACAGCTGAATAACAAAGCGTGTGCGGATTGTCTTCTTCAGGGCAATGGTAGCACGCGGTGGCAGATAGTTATATGTGCGTACGTCTTTATGCTTGAATGTAGGAATGTATATCGCTGTGTCTGTAGGTGCAGGGCGTGTGGGAATGGCTTCGGGCTGAACCGTCAAGAACAGCTCCAAAATATCACTCTCTGCACTGCCTCGTGTGAGGCTCACGGGGTGCTCACCGCCTTGCTCGTGTATGAACCACTGTGCAAGGTATGGCTCTAAATCAAGGTGTACGGTAAATTGGCTCATTTCTTTGTCATTTATATTGACAAAGTTACGGCTTGAATATACATTGAAAAAGACCTTTGGTAAGGATATTGCGAACAAAGAAAAAGCCCTCCGAAGAGGGCCTTTAATCAATAATCGGAGAACACATATCCATCGCAGAAAGTGTAATCGTATGCGAATAAATCGCGTGCGAACTGCTCGATGTCGAAATAGCGACGGGCAAATTCGGGTAAATCGTAACAATCATCAAGCAACTGTTCTGCGAACTCCTCTTCGCTATCCCATTTGCCTTTGAAACGCTCGCGTACATCTTCAATGGTGTAGCCCTCGCCGTAATTATCGGTAAAGGCATCGAACATATTCCTGTCCTCTTCGTCCATATTTCCGTACTCCAAAATCTTGTCGAATGTAACTTCATCGAAGCAGCTTTCCGAATACCATTCAGAGGAGAAATTCTCATAATCCTGGTACATAAATTCCGGATCTTCCTCATCAATGTGGAGCAAATGGCAGAACTCCATAAAATCATCGTAATCGAGGAACGATGTCAAATCCACCCACATACCGTAGAGCGAACCGCAATTATACTTGTAGTATGTACCTACATATACGGCAGGATTACCACTTGTGTAATCATATTCGTGTTCTGTTACCACTTCTACCCAATTTTCGGGGCGAACTCTCTCCTGTGAATTACCAAAGCTGTTCATCACTTGTTTGCTGTTTTGAGAAATAAGATTTTCCATAACCTTGAATTATTTGTGAATACTCTGTTTTTGAAACTTTTTATGTGCTGGTAACAGAGCAAGGTCAAAGGCTACGGAAGCAGCAAGGAATTACACAAAGGCAAGAATTGCTGTAAATACTACCCGGCAGGTGTGGAGATTTTTAGTGTAAGCAACGCCTGTCCTTGTGCGGTGGCCTCTTGTGTTCACTACTTTGCTTTCAGCGAAAGTAGGCGGCGGCTCGGATATGTCTATTCAAATAAATTTGATAGCCGCAACACTCGCCTTGCTCTACCTTTGCACACGAAAAAGTCAAAGCGGAGTAGAACAATCAAGGTGGAAAACTCTCAAAATGGCAAAGTGATATCCTACAGCAAGGTGCAGGAGAGAGTCCGCAGTTTATGACGAGGTGGTAAGAACTCACGAAAATTTTGTAACATTGTAATTTTGTACAAAAAAATTTGTAATGCCGTATAAAACAAGTAATTGTGTGCGTTACAACTTTGTTACAAAGTGGATTTGCTCCTTGATACGATTTTGTAACACACCGTTCTGCCTGTTACAAACTTTGATAAGAGGAAATTTTGTAACGGATTTGTAGCAGGTTTGTAACTCTATTTATCCTCTATATATCAATTATTTAAGATGCTTCTTTTTATTTTGTTACAAAGTTACAAAGTTTTAGTACAGAAATAAGAAGAGATAAGAAAGGGATATTTGCCCCGTGTGGAGGCGTAAAAAAAGGCTGCACCATAGAGGTACAGCCAAAGGCGGGATAAGAAGAGGAAATTACTTGTGATGTTCACGTTTCCATTTAAGCCAATGTGCAATTTCCCGTTGTAGAACATCGGGCGGAACATCACGCCTGACAATGGTACAGTAGTCATCGGATATGTCGTACTCCAACCAATGTGCCCCCTCGAAGTAGAAGGCTACATAGGTGAGCAATAACCATTCAAGCCGTTTACCCTCGTATGCAAGCAGGTTGAGCTTCGCACCCGGCAGCATAGTGTCGAAATAGTGATACACCTTTTGAGCGTATGCCTTGAAATCCTTGTCGGCAAGGTAAAGTTCGTTGAACTGCCCGACGGTATAACTGTGAAGGAGTGTCCTTATTGTGTTGTTTACATTCTCCATTGTCATATCTCTTTGGGTAAAAAGTCAATTCCGCTATCGCTTTTATACTTGGCACTCTGAATGTATATCATCTCCTCTGAACTATTTTCAACACGCTTTATGATGCGGTTTTGACTGTTGCATAATTCAGGAGGATTGAGCTGTGATATGTGTGTGGCCAATAGGCAGAAGGCTTTCAACTTCGAGGTAAACTTCTGCATTGTCATATTGGGTATATTTGCCGTTTTGCGGTAGTTCTCGAATACCTCACGACGCAAAAGAAAGCAGTCCAACTTGTCGGACTCTGCACTAAAATAGGTATATGCCCAATCTTCAAAATTGCTACCCATATCCTGCTTATATTTGCGGTATATGATGTTGTCCATAGGTGGTAATAGTTTGATGTTCTCCTGACAAAGTGAGAGGTAAAACCTCAAACATTGCAAGAGAAAATTTATATCCGCATTCCAATCCTCCGCAGAATAAGCGTGCGTGAAGAGGTCTCGTCCGAAATCATCACGTATCGAGCGAGTTTCCAAGTAGTCGTTTGTCTCCGTTCTCTGGTGGTAATAATCGCTATAGACCATATAGAGCATACGGGCTTCTGTGGAACTGTCAAAATCTGTAGGAACATAATTGGTGGTAAAGCCGAACTTCGGGCTGTCCTCAAAGGGTATGCTATATGATTGGTTGTTCTTCGGGTTCACCGTCATATCACTTGTGATAAGGTCATAGAACAGCCCCATAGATAGGTATTGGGCGCAGTCATCAACAAGCACAAAATCTGTATGCACATTCACCTGGTCGAAAACGTGGGGATTATCCATAAGTTTTGGGTTTCTTCCCGATAACTTGACTGTACGCATAAACATTGAAAGTGCCTTGAAGAGGAATGATTTTCCGCTTCGGCCGTTACATTCTCCGTTTTCGCCTATCTTGTTATCCATAGCCTGTGGAGCCCACGCACGCGAGGGTGATTTATACCTGTGTAGCATATAGCCGATAGCGAATATCTTGTTTATAAGATTTTGCTTCTGTTCGGCAATCTCTTTCGGTGTCAAGCCCTCACCATTGATGCAGAACCGATGTGTGGCCGCATATCCGGCAGCTGCCACACTGTCGCCATTGAAACGCTCTTCCATTTCCTTACGCCAATGTATGCGGCTTGAATTGATAACATAACCGAAAAGGCAACTTTTGGAGTCTGACAGCTCGATATCAAAATGTGGCTTACCTTCCACTTCGGTGCGTGTTATGCTGAACATATCAGGCAACAGCGAGAAGTCATACGGCAGTACATTCTCTTCCCATACATAGTGTGAGAAATCAACATCGCTACGCTGGTGTATGATTATTTCACGCGGTGTTACCTCTACATTCTTACGGGTAAAGAAGAATAGCTGTGTCGTGGGTGTGAATGTAGTAAAGTCCAATTCCACCTCACGCAGATTTTCAAGAGAACTTTCCGAAAACTTCATTGAGCCAACAATGAGATTGCGGATATGTTCGGGCAAGCAGCGTTCTTCCGCCCATTCACGCACGAAGCGACGCACGTCCTTTGCCTTGATTTGACGCACGATGTTGTTTGTAACAAGAATGTAGCGAGTATTTGCAGCATTGTTGTCGCGGAGGGTACGAAAGCCGTTAAGCTGGAGAAAATAGTAAAGTCGTACAGCACTTATGCTGTACTCTTTTTTTCCTGTTTTCATATTGGTGCTTTCGTCCCAAAAGCGTGCCGGCATAGCAAGCTTGATTAAATCCCGAAAGTCTGAACTATCCCTGCGAAGTTCTTGCCAATCGCGGAGATCCTTACGAGGTTTTCCGCGATTGTCGCGATAGGTAGATAGCCATTCAGGAAGCCATACCGTGTGAATGTCAATGAACCGCAAGGCCAGTTCTGTACCTTTCCTACGTCCTGTGCTGTCGATGTCGGG
>JAZRRI010000048.1:0-50983 GCA_045650605.1 Bacteroidaceae bacterium
CTCAGACGTGTTGTTAGGGCTTACCCGAAAAATGACAAGTTCGCGGGGTGTCATACTGAACGGAACAAAGTGCAGTGAAGTATCTCTTGATATGCCTGCGGGAGATTTTACGCTGTTAAAGAGATCCTTCGGCTTCGCTCAAACGTGTTGTTGAGGGCTGTGCCCGAAAAATGACATTATTCATTACCACGCAATCAGAATGACAAGTTCGCAAATTCAACACCTATATCATTACCTTATTTTTCCCTATTTTATGTGTTATACCATATAAAAACAAGCACTTTTTATATGGTATATTAAACAGAATTTAAATCCCCCTCGGCTTTCAGCCACTCCCTCTTTGTTACATCAAAGTGGGAGAGCTAGATGCAAAAAGAGAATGCACCCCTCCCCTCAGTCAGCAAGCTGACAGAGGCTGACCCAAAAGTGATATATACAAAGCAAACACCCTCGCCAGAATATACTCTGACGAGGGTGCGATGTCTTAAAAAGGGACTTTTGAGTCACCTCCAGCTAATTTTCCAACAAATAATAACCATTTAAAAAAGCTCCTCCACTCGCTCGCGAGGGGAGGTGTCGCCCAGCGACGGAGGGGAGAATAATTATTAATCCTTCCTCTAAAGAGTGACATTTTCTCGCAACACTATTAACTAACGTGAGTTCGATATAAGAATTTATACTAAAATTTAGCGTATTTTGTCATCTCGACCATACCTTGGTAAAATATTAAAAGATGTTTTCGATGAGCGATAGCGAACTAACGCTAAGTGAGAGATCTCTTACTTTACGATATTTTTGAGATCCCTCGTCGCTACGCTCTGTCGGGATGACAGGTTCGCGATTTGATTTAGCTTATATCGAACTCATGTTAACTAATAAATCCACGCTCTTTTTGAAGCGTGGATTTATTAGTTAATGTAATATTTTCAATATAATTTACTCGTACAAGAAGAACTGTGGGCGGCCGTAGAGACGGAAGTCCTTGATGCAGCCGGGGAGGTTGACATCGCGGGTGAGGATGCGGAAGCCTTTAACGGTGCGTATGTTGCCAAGGTCAATGATTACCTGGTGTGGCAATGGCTTCACGTCCTTGCGCCAAGCGGAGTGCCAGTAGGTGGTTTCGTCGCCGTCAATCATATCGTCGGCCACGCCCTCGCCGAGTGCTTCGGTGTTGGTGAACACAACGTTCCATTTATCTTTGTTTATGATGTTGCCGCTCTCGTCAATGAGTTCAATCTCGCAGATGCATGAGTTCTTGTCGTCGTATGTGCTCTGCACATCGATGCACAGATGACGCAGTGTCTTTATGCCATCGAAGGTGAACTCCTGCCAGCCGGTCTTGTGCTCTACAGTACCTTTGAAGATACCGTCATACTCATCGAGGATGGGCACGCGGTTATAGTCGCGTGATGTCTTGAAGGCATTCTTGTCGGGACCAAGTACATTAAGTATTGGCTTGTCAACACCGCATAGTGTGCGCTTGCCGGTGTACTCCATCTCAAAGACAACAATCTCGTTCTCGCCCTCCTTGAGCCATGGAGCAGGCAGGTACATTGTCTGCTGTGGTCCAATGCCCCAGAACTTGCCGAGTGACTTGCCGTTTACCCAAACAGCACCCTTGCCCCAACCTGTCATGTCGACAAAAGTATCGCCTACCTTGTCAATGGTGAATGTGCCACGGTAGAAGCCGGGGAGGTTGCCCTCGTAACGCAGGCGTGGGAAGCGGAAATCATTTACATCGGCGCGGTGCAATGGCAAGCCGGTTGTTGTCCAGCCGGTGAGTTCCTCGCCGTTGAAGAGCACGCGCTTGGTGATACCCTTGAGGTTGTTCACAAGGTCTTTGCCATAGTTGACGCGACCGCCGTTCTCTACAAGGATTTCGAGAACAGAGTTAGGCTCTGTAACATTCAATGCAATGCTGTTCTGGTGGAAACGACGGTCAATGCTGCCCACAACCTTGCCATTGAGGATTACAACGGCATAGTCGCGCAACTCGTCGAGAACCAGCTTGCCGCTGTCGGGGTTAGCAATAGTTGTCTGATAGTGCAAATAGCCATAGTCCTGCATCATTGCCTCAAAGGTGAGCGGTTGCTCGGCCTCTACCCTCTTGCCGTATGCCACTGACAACGGTGCCCACTCTGTGAGTTCAACAGGGGCAAATGTTGTTGTGGGGTTGTCGGCAGGCACGGGAGGCAACACCTTACCCTCGGGGAGGTTCTTTTGGATTACCTCGCGGAATGCGTGGTACTTTGGATAGGCATTGCCATACTCGCCAAGCGGTGCATCATAATCGTAGCTTGTGGGCTGTGGCTCGTAGGAACCGTTGTTGGTGTTTGCACCATTGGTATAGTGGAAGTTTGTTCCGCCATGGAACATGTATATGCTCACCGACACATCGTTCTTGAGCATCCAATCGAGTTGCTCGGCAGGTTGCTGATAGTTGACTGCAGAGTGCGGCAAGCCCCAAACATCGAACCAAGCGGGATAAAACTCGGCAACAAAGTATGGGCCACCGGGCCAGTAGCGGTCGATTGATCGCATGATATCATCGCCAACCGCACCATTGACAGTTGGCAAAATACCGGGAATATAGCCGTTAGGCATCTGTCCCGAGCCGTCACAGGTCATCAAAGGGACATTGAAACCTGCATTCTTTATAAGCTCGGCCATCTTGCCAAGATATACCTTGTCGTTGCTGTATGAGCCGTACTCATTCTCAACCTGCACCATAATGATGTTGCCGCCGTTGGTAACGGTGTGCGGTGCAAGCTGCTCGCCAAGAGCGTTCAGATAACGCTCACAGGCTGCAAGGAACGCAGGGTTGTCACTGCGCCAAACGAGTGAAGAGTCGTTCTGCAGCCAATAGGGGTAACCGCCGAAGTCGAACTCGGCACATACGTATGGACCGGGACGCAGAAGCACGAACAAGCCCTCCTCGGCAGCAATCTCAACAAAGCGCGCGATGTCGGCCTGGCCTTCGAAATTGAACTCTCCGGGCTGTGGCTCGTGTACAGCCCAGAAGACATAGGCCGAGATTGTATTCAAGCCCATTGCCTTTGCGCGCTGCATGCGGTCGCGCCAATACTCTACCGGGATACGTGGGTAATGCATCTCACCGCAGATGAGCTGCACCTTCTCGCCGTCATAAAGGAACTTTCCGTCCTTTACCTCGAATGTATGCTTCTGCGGTGCGCAGCTGCCAAGCAGCATTGCCACAGCAAGCAACATGAATAGGAGTGTTTTTCTCATAACTGATATTTATGGTTAGTATTATTATATAATAAGGTAATACATTGAATTCCGCCCGGCATATTGTCATTTCGACGATTGCAATGAGGAGAAATCTCTTTCATATGCAGTTTTAGAGATCCCTCGTCGCTACGCTCTGTCGGGATGACAATCTTCGCGACATAGTCACCTACAAGTGGTTTATAATATAATAAGGTATATCTGTGCTAAAGATAATGAAATCCGCTATGATAAAAAAATATGACGGTTATTTTTTTACATCTACACCAAAACACATGAAAAAGGGGCCTCACAACCGTGAAGCCCCTTCATTTTTAGGTATTTGTCTGTGCTATAAATTACTTAGCAGCGATTACGCGAGCCATCTCACAAACCTTGTTTGAGTAACCCCACTCGTTGTCATACCAAGAAACAACCTTAGCGAAGTTAGCGTCGAGAGAGATACCTGCCTTAGCGTCGAAGATTGAAGTGTTAGCGCAACCACGGAAGTCTGTAGAAACTACAGCGTCCTCTGTGTAGCCGAGGATACCCTTCAACTCGCCCTCAGAAGCCTCCTTCATTGCAGCGCAGATCTCAGCCATTGTAGCCTCCTTCTCCAATACAACTGTAAGGTCAACAACTGATACGTCAGAAGTTGGAACGCGGAATGCCATACCAGTGAGCTTGCCGTTGAGAACAGGAAGAACCTTACCTACAGCCTTAGCAGCACCTGTTGAAGATGGGATGATGTTCTCGAGAATACCACGACCACCTCTCCAGTCTTTCTTAGAAGGACCGTCAACAGTCTTCTGAGTAGCTGTAGCAGCGTGTACTGTAGTCATCAAACCCTTAACGATACCGAACTTGTCGTTCAAAACCTTAGCGATAGGAGCCAAGCAGTTTGTTGTACAAGATGCGTTAGAGATGATGTCCTGACCAGCGTATGTTGTGTGGTTAACACCGTACACGAACATAGGAGTGCTGTCCTTTGAAGGAGCTGACATGATAACCTTCTTTGCACCTGCGGTGATGTGCTTGCGAGCTGTCTCGTCTGTCAAGAAGAAACCTGTAGACTCAACAACAACCTCAGCACCTACCTCGTCCCACTTCAAGTTAGCAGGATCCATCTCAGCTGTCAAACGGATCTTGTTACCGTTAACTACCAAGTAGTTGCCCTCTACCTCGATTGTACCGTCGAACTGACCGTGTACAGAGTCGTAACGCAACATGTATGCCAAGTAATCAGCATCGAGAAGGTCGTTGATACCTACAACCTGAATGTCGTTAGCGAAGTTCTTCACTGCTGCACGGAACACCATACGGCCGATACGACCGAAACCGTTAATACCAAGTTTAATCATTGTACTTAAATTTAATTAAAACGTTTATAATTAAAAAAAAGTCTCAATTCTCTTTTATAAATGGATTTACTTATCCACAATTGCAATATTCGGCAGTGCGGCACGCAACCATAATTAACGCCGCAAGTACAAGGAAAAACATCAATTTTGCAGTTTTCATACTATTCCAGCCTAATATCATCAATATTCACTATGCGATGGTAGCGTGTTTTGCAACGAGCCGGCGAGTGAAACGCAAACTTGTTTGAACGTTTTGCAACGAGCGCCGCCTATCTTCGCACAGTTTTACTGTGCAATGGTAGTGCCAGCGAGTGAAACGTAAACTTGTTTGGACGTTTTGCAACGAGCGCCGCCTACCTTCGCAAAGTTTTACTTTGCAAATTTAACAAAATGTTTTCATATATAAAACATCAAACGCAGTTAAAAAATAAAAGTTTTTAATAAAAAGCCTATTTATTTACCCGATAAAGCACCAAGCGGGTAATTTACATACATTTCTTACGGTCGAATGTAAGCTTTACGTCCGTTGACAATATAAATTCCCGGAACTATGACACGCCCGATGCGGCGGCCATAGAGGTCATATATAATACTACCACCATTGTCAACGGGCAGGGCATCAATCCCCGTATAGTCAAACTCGGCCTTTTCTATGACAAACCTTGCATTCTCGGTCGTTGCATCATCGACAAAGCCCAGTTTTTGCGACTGCCGATTATAACGGCCAAGCATAAGCGATGTCTCATATACTGGTTTGAACAAGCACTCCCCACTTTCGAGCACAGTGATGTTCCACTCCGTCACACATCCGGGAGCATCCTTTTCAACGCTCCACACGCGGCCTTCACCGGCCTGCATCACACCGTTCCATGCAGGATTTGTGCCAAGCACCTTGCCATCGCCCTGCTGTGGGCAGATATAGTAACGTCCTACATCGGTGCCACGCATGAAATACCATGCCTGGCAAAGGCGGTCATCATGGGAAGCGGCAAAGGAGACAAGGTTCAACGGTGCGGCATCGGCATCGAACATATTAGGCGTTGCCGCTGTCTCATATTCAAGAGGAGAGTTACCCGCAACCGAGACAATGCGATAGGAGACAGGGGTGTCGACATCGGTAGTAAACTCAACAGGAAGAGGCGTTGCCAAAGCACGGCGCAAGGTGTCTGCCATCAATTGCAGCTCTGCAGTGCATTTTTCAAGTTGCGTTGCAGCCGAGGTATTGGCAAGCGCATTATCGGCCTTGAGAAGAAGAGCCTCGGCATCGTCGGCATACAATGGGAGCCATGTTCCTTCGGGGTCAGCCGTGTCAATCTTTGTAAGCCCAAACTCCGAGAGGCAGAAGTAATATTGCCCGTTGTACTGCAGATGTGTTGGAGGACACGTGTGCCCCTTGACAAAGCAGTCCGATTCCGTCACCGTAAAGCGCAGATAGCGGTAAGCCTTGCCGCATGATATGGTATCGGATACAAAGTTCTCTTTTATTGCCGATGTTGCAGCATCGCCCACACGCAGCATCACATCAACAATGCACCCGTCGGTGTCGGCAATGGTGCCGCCGAAGTTGCTGTTGTTGTCGCCCTTGGGGTCAATGCTGTTCCAGTCGACCTTGTAACGCATGCGATAGATGCCCGGTGTCGCAGGGGCTGTGAACGAAGGCGGATTGAGCGCATTGCGTCCATCTCCCGAGATATAGTTTCCAAGGCTGTTCATGCCGTTCTCCTCGTTGGTCTCGCTTCCATAGAAAGAGTATGCGACAATATCACCACGCGGAATATTACCGTCCATATATGTTTCAAAGCCATCCTTGTCGGTATCTATGTATATATAGCCATGCATCCAGCTCCAATTACCATCAGTCACAAACGATGCTGTCACCGTTTCGCCGGGGAGAACATTGAGCACTGTTGTTGCAGTCATGTCATTGTAAAGGCGGTCGGGATTTGCCAAATCCACCGTCTGCATGCCACAGCCGGGACTATGGAGCTTTATTGAGGCTATCTTGCGGCCTTTCTTCACCACATCGGCAAAGTTCGAGTTCAGCGAGTAGTCGGCACTGCTTCCCGCGCCATCACCGGCCAGTTCCTGCCTGCCGAGTGTGAGTATTGTCTCAAAGCCTGCACCGTCGTTACTGCCCGAAACCACAAGCCCTGTGGGCATTGCATGGGGCAGTCCCTCGCGCAACGAATAGTTGAAACAGAAATCCGATACCGAATTGCCGCTTCCCATATCCACCTGCAGGAAGTGTTGCTCGGCAACAGGTGTACCACCCCAACGGCTGTGGAAATAGGTAGCTGCAGAGCCATCTATCAACGCAGGCAAGCCGCCACCATCCTTTGCTGCGCCACCGGCATTGTGCTCGGCATTCGATGATATATAATATGGTGCCGACCTGTCGGTACATTGCAGTTGCACCTTACCGGCAGCCGTATTGCCCGCGAGAGAAGCACTCACCTCATTCATCACTGCAATCAGCGCCAGGCGCGCGCTCTTCAGTTGCGTATCGTTGCCCATGTCATACACCTTTTTCAAAGCAAGGTAGTGTGTATACAGTTCAGCGTACATAGCCACATACTCATTATACGATGCACCGTTCATAGCCTGCGCTTTGCCAACAGAACGGCAAGCGGAAACAATGTCCTGCTGTTCAACAAGACCAACATATTTCTCACTTATACCACTTACCGATGCATTGCTGCCGAATGTAACACCTGTCGCAATCTCCTCAACAAGCCACTTCACACCCTGCAACATCACCTCCATATCCAGGCGGGCATCATCGGCATCACTGAGCACAGCAAGCCTCATATTCCAATGGGAAGCCTCGGCATCCTTGTTCCAGCCAACGACATTCATGGCTGCATCGAGGTGCAGATAATGCGACACACCACCAATTACAATACTCCTGTCATCGCATAATTCAACACTGAACACTCCGGCCGAAGATGTAGAAGCCTCACTTGCATACACCTGACGGCTGGCGGCATTGAGCACCCCTATGTAACGGTTGTTGCTGCGGCTCTTTATACAATATGAACCGCTATCGGCGGCCTTCTCGAACACCCACGATGCAACATCACCGTACGGTACTGTCTTACCGTCGACCTCGTTGTTGCTGCCAAGATACATGTAAGTCCCCTGATACATGACATTATCGAGCATATACACAGCGCCACTGTTGATGGCGATGCGTGCCTTGTCGCCAAGCTGTTCAAGCGCCGCAATCTCGGCAGTGAGCTTGTCCATGTACTCCATATACTCTGCTGCCACACGCCTGTCGTGGACTGCGACAGCCTTGTCATACAACAACATCAGTCCCTGTGTATATATAGGACTGTAGTACCCTACCCGTTTGTACGATGTATCGACATATTTCTTTATCTCGTTTACCTTGTCAATCATGGACTTGAGCATCACCCTCTTGGCCTCGTCGCCGGTGGCCTCGTTCACATTCTTTGCAACAATGACCGACTGGTCGGCACCAATGACCTTTATCTTGCATGCACCACTCTTTATGGCTTCCATGGTAGCGGCATCAACCTGCAGTTGCACGTCGTTATAGAAGGTATGCATATTGCCACCCCATTCGAGAAGCATACCCACAGCACCCTGCCCGCCGGCCACCTTCACCACATTGTCACTCTCCTGCACCCACACGAACTCACCGCTTACGGGCTGCGGGTTGGCATAATCGGTATACTGTCCCATGCTGCCGGTCTTTAGCGCACCATCCGACCACAGCTTGCTGTGCGAGGGGAACTTCTTGCTCTTTACATCGCCAATGCGGTCCTCAATAAAAAGAATTGAATAGTTCTTGCGGTAGCCATAGCCGGCTACCTCGTTCTTTGCGGCATTTATGTCGTTCTGCTGGCTCACCACATTATAGTCATAATAGTCGGTTATGGCAGTCTTGCCGAACGGGACAAAGAAGCCCCATGCCTCGAAGAACGGTGTCAAATCCTCCCCTGCTGCACGGCAGGCATATTTGTAGAACTTGAGCGACTCGCCCGAGGTGTACACATCACCCACATTCGATTCGCGTATTGCCATGGGGTCGTTACGCAAATACTCAAAGAGTTTGGGGAAGAAGTCCCTGTTACGGCCGGCGGCATGATAGTAGAGCCACAGTTGGTAGAACATTCTCATTCTTGAATCGGAGTTACGGAAGTGCCATGCAGTGCCGTTGCGGTGAGCCGCGCAGTTGTCGGCAATGGTGCCGCCGCGTGTGTGGAAATAATCCTGATAGAAAATTGCCACATTAGAAAAGAGGTTATTGCTGACCTCGGTTGTACCCACCATGTTTATGGCATTCTGGTTAGAGTGTCCGAACTCATGCGCACAGACCCATATATAACTCGAGCGCTCCATTGCATCGCCACGGAGCATACCCTCGCCGTGCGCAAACTGTATGCGGAACGGCATCTGGGTATATGCGCCTATTGTCGGCAACGAATGCACGAGTTGGCGGTTATTGAAGGAGCGCGAGAAGTCCGATGTATATGTGTGCAGTCCCAACGGGTCGGCAGCCATCTCCGCAGCCGACGAGATACCCATCACCATGTGCTGTGTGGCACCAATCAGGTCCCACATGTCGAGCGCACGGTCAATGGATGACGCGCTGTTGTTCTTGAAGACGGTCTCCCAACTGGTGCGGTAAACAAATTTGCCGCCAAGGACATCGTAATACTCCATGCCGAGTTTGGAGGCGTTGCTGCTGAGCTCGCTGTATATGGCAGCATCGTTCATGGAACGGTCATACATTCCGTTGATATTTCCGCCCTCAATGTGCACCTCAATGTCGGGATAGTTCGCCAATGGGTAGCTGCTGCTTTGGCTGTTAACGGCATAGATGAGATATAGCATTGTCTTGTCGCCGTAGAACGGCACGACATTAAGGCCTGTGGTAAGCTGCACAGGGTTGCTTCCAGCAATGGTGGTCAAATAGTCCTTGCTGTTATGGTTAAGCCCGGCAAGATAAAGAGCAGAACCCTGGTTTATGTTACCTTTTACCATTATATATAACATATTCATGTCGCCGGCATAGATACCAGTCGGGTTGTTCATGTTGGAGTATGCACCCACCTTGACAACCTTGCTAATCTCCTCGGCAACCGAATGTGGTTCAATGGTCTGCACCCTGAAACGCTTTGCTGCAGCACTTGTCCATGACACGCTGCTGTTATCCCTGTTCGTCTCGGCCCAATTTCCGTTGCATACCTTCAGAGCCATCTCCTTGAGTTCCTGCGGCAGAGCCTTATAGGCCGATGATGCAAGCAGCGCGCTCTGCGATTTGTATGCACTGCGCAGTTCGGTGCAGAGATTGTCGGTGAACAAGGTATTCAGGTAACCTTGGAACTCATCCTTGCGGTTTGCCATGTTCTCGAAATCGGCAAGTTTGTTCCACTGCGCCTGCACATCGACACCCGACACAAGTTCAATGCTCCACAGCGAGGCATCGGACGAGCCCATCCAGCTCACGCAGCTGCCCTCGGCATTGCTGTGCAGTTTGTCGTAATAGTAATCGGCGTTTCCCGTCTTCTTGTTCTCGGCGCCAAGCGTGTAATATCCATCCCTGCTGCACTCCCACAGGTCGGTAGTAAAATAGGTGCTCTCGCCATCGTGGCTACCGGTATAAGAACCCGTATTCTTCACCGTTCCCCACGGAGTCGAAGAGTTATTGTTGCCCTGCAGATAGCGACCATTGCCAAGGTTGCGCAACCTCACCTTGTAACCTATTGGAATGGCGTTGTAATAACGCTCCTCGACATACCACAACTGCGAATAGTCGGCGCTGTTGCGGTCGGCACAACTAACCAGCGAAGCATTGCTTGCTGCAGCCTTGCCGGTACTGCGGTTCACAAGCTGTACAACCGTTCCTTTTGCAAACTGGGCAAACACCTGCTGTGGGATGCACAACAACGAGAGAAAAAATATAATTGCCGTAAAAATAATACCTCTTTTCATGGACATTATAATTAAAATTATAATCACTATCTCCTGCACGCACAGGCGTCACAGGAAGAAATACATGCAAACTTAATATTTTTTCATATTTTATCACACCATTTACACATTTTTTATCTATCTTTGCAAAGCAAACAAAACAAATGTCATTTGTAAAGACTATGGGCTTTCTTCAGAATTTCAAAGCCTTCGCAATGAAGAGCAATGTAATCGGTGCCACCACCGGTGAAGAGAGACAGCGCATATAAACGAGAGTGAAACCATGCGGTTTTCACTCTCGTTTTTTTATAAAATATTTGCATTGACACTATTGTTGAAAAAGAGAAAAAAGAGTAATTTCGCAACATTGGAATAGTAAACAAAAACCAATTTAATATATTCAAGAATATGAAACAGGACATGATTGTAATCCTTGATCTCGGTAGTCACGAGAACACAGTGCTTGCACGCGCAATACGCGCACTTGGCGTCTACAGCGAGATCTACCCACACGACATCACAGTCGATGAGCTCAAGGCTCTCCCCAATGTAAAAGGTATTATCATCAACGGTGGCCCCAACAACGTTATCGACGGTGTTGCCATCGATGTTAACCACGATATCTACAACGCAGGCTTCCCTGTTATGGCAGCAGGCCACGACAAGGCTCTCTGCGAGGTTAAGATTGCCCAGATTGGCAACGACGTAGAGGTTGTAAAAGAGGCTGTGAAGGAGTTCGTCCTCGATACCTGCAAGGCCGAGAAGAACTGGAACATGACAAACTTCGTTAACGACCAGGTTGAGCTCATCCGCCGTCAGGTTGGCGACAAGAAGGTGTTGCTTGCCCTTTCAGGCGGTGTCGACAGTTCTGTTGTTGCAGCACTTCTTTTGAAGGCTATCGGCGACAACCTTGTTTGCGTTCACGTTAACCACGGTCTCATGCGCAAGGGCGAGAGCGAGGCGGTTGTTGATGTATTCAGCAAGCAGCTCTGCGCAAACCTTGTATATGTTGATGCAACCGACCGTTTCCTCAACCTTCTTGAGGGTGTAGCCGATCCCGAGCAGAAGCGCAAGATTATCGGCGGCGAGTTCATCCGCGTATTCGAGGAGGAGGCACGCAAACTCGACGGCATTGACTTCTTGGGCCAGGGCACAATCTACCCCGACATCGTTGAGAGCGGTACAAAGACAGCCAAGATGGTAAAGAGCCACCACAATGTAGGCGGTCTGCCCGAAGACCTCCAGTTCGAGTTGGTAGAGCCAATTCGTCAGTTGTTCAAGGACGAGGTACGTGCTTGCGGTCTCGAGCTCGGCTTGCCATACGACATGGTATACCGCCAGCCATTCCCAGGCCCCGGCTTGGGTGTACGCTGCCTTGGCGCCATCACACGCGACCGTCTTGAGGCATTGCGCGAGAGTGACGCAATCCTGCGCGAGGAGTTCAAGAACGCCGGCCTCGACAAGACAGTATGGCAGTACTTCACCGTAGTGCCCGACTTCAAGTCAGTAGGTGTACGCAACAACGCACGTTCATACGACTGGCCCGTAATCATCCGCGCCGTGAACACCGTTGATGCAATGACAGCAACCATCGAGCAGATTGAGTGGCCAATCCTTCTGAAGATTACCGACCGCATACTCGCCGAAGTTCCAAACATCAACCGCGTATGCTACGATATGTCACCAAAACCCAGTGCTACTATTGAATGGGAGTAATTAAAACCCATTTTTAAGCATATTTGAATAACCTCTGCCCTCAAAAAGCAGAGGTTATTTCATTGATATATACCCTCCAGACCTCTCTGGAGGGTATTTTAACATAATAGCTAATAAATGTAAATTGACACCAGTTTTTGACACCAGTAGCAGTTGCCACCATTTGAGCAAATGAGATTTTCCAGATACCTTTGAAAAAAAATTAAAAAAAATTGCTTTTGCCCCTTGACTTTTCTATATGCCACCCATATACTTTAGAAAATAATGAGTCAAAAACAGTTTTTATATGGTAGAAAATATTTTTTATATAGACCGTAAATTTACTATGAGAGTCAATTTCAATCTCAAATCAGTAGGCAAGAAATCACAAATTTGGTTGACAACTACAATCGACAAGCAAAGAGCAAGAGTCTTTACTAAACTACTCATTGAGCCACAGTATTGGTTAAAGACAACAAGAACACAAGTAGGCGAAAAGGCAACAGAGGACACAAGCATTGGAGCTGTTCAGTTACGCTATAATAAAGGAGTGAACAAGGAACTGAAACAGATACTCTCCTACTGCGATGAATATGCAAAGGCAACCACAGAGGGCATACTTGAACACACGAAAGAGAACTTTGAGAACTACCTCAAGAACAAAATCAATGGCAAGGAAACCGACATCAAGAAAAGACCTTTGACATTCATACAAGACTACATTGAACGCAAAAAGCAAATGGTAAACAAGACAACCCAACGTAAGATAGTCAGCGGTACAATCTACAACCATTGCAACGCCTTGAAACGCTTGCAAGAGTTCTGCAACGACAATCGCCTTGCTTTTACTTGGCAACTGTTTGACAATCGCCTTGAAGAACGCTTGACTGCTTGGTTGTTGGGACAAGAGTATTCAGCAAACACCATTGCAAGTACATTCAGCATAATAAAGGTGTGGTTGAAAGAGGCAGAACTTAACAACATTGAGATAGACAAGTGCTATCACTCCTACACCACCAAATGCCAAGATGTTGAAAACATCTATCTCACAGAGGAAGAAATAAATCGCTTGTACGCTATCAACTTTGAAGATGAGGCGGTCAAGGCAGTTGTCGGCGATAAAGCAAAGGTAGAGGAAACACGGGACCTGTTCATTGTCGCTTGTTGGACTGGACTACGCTTTGGAGATTGGCAAGACCTATCTAATGTTGAGATAAGGAGTAACGACACTATGGTTGTTCACACTCGCAAGACAAACGCAACTGTCGTTATCCCAATGCACCCAATGGTTAAGGAGATATTCACGAAATACGGAGGCGGTTTCCCAAAAAGCGTGGACAAAACACATTGCTTGAAACATATCCGTCTGTGTGCTAAACTTGCCAACATCAACGAAAGGACTACCCTATCCCGTGTAAAGGGTGGAAAGACAATCATCAACGACGGTGCCAAATATGAGTTCGTTATGAATCACACTGCAAGGCGTTCGTTTGCCACAAATATGTATCTCAAAGGTGTTCCAAGCATTAGTATTATGGCAATCACGGGACACACTACAGAGGATAATTTTCTCAAATACATCAAGGTAAACAAAGACGAACACGCAAGGATAGTAGCCCAAGCATTTGCAAGATAGGTAACTCCTATGAGGAAACAGTTTTAAGAACCTATCTACTAAATAACTGTTTTGTCTGTAAAATTTTCAGGGAAAAATTCCACATTTTTTCAACCTACTTACTATTTATAATAAAAAGGATAGCATTATGAATGAGCAAACGAAACGCAAAATTTCAATGGCATTGCGTGGTAGAAAAAAGAGTGCTGTTACACGCAAGAGAATTAGCCAAGCGATGAAAAGGTATCGCAAGACTCCACAGCACAAACAAGCCATAGCAGAAGCAATGAAAACTGTATGGCAAGAGAGAACTAATACAAGTAAAAACATTAAAAGGAATGAGCAATGAATTTACACCAATTATTGACAAATTGAAAATCTGCTACACATTGGCAGAAAACAGTTATCTAAACATTTTAAGAGATAACCCAACAGAAGAATTTGAACACCCCGAATGGGGGTACAGATTAAGGCAAGTGCAAGGCACTCACTTTAACTACATTTATGAAATAGTCTATCTTGACTATAAAGACAACACTTTCCAAGAGTTCACAGAGCAAGTCTTCGGCACGCTACAATGGGGATTGAAAGCAGACACTGATGAGACTATGCAATCGTTTGTTTGGTTACAAGTGGAGAACAAGCAGTTCTATCTAAAGCACGATTGCCACCACAGCAGACTGTTGCACCTTGAATACATCGAAGATACATTAGGACTTGTATTCAACAACATCACTCATTGGGACATAGCCATTGACGGCATTTGTAATTATCCCAAGAAACTTATCCAACTGATACGGAACAAGGACTACACTCCAATAGTGAACGGCACCAAAATCACAGACCGAAAACAACTGATTGAGGATATTCTTTATATAGGAGTCGGCAACCTCGACAGAATTAAGGAGTACAGCGTATTGGTGGCACAAAGGAACAAGAACATCACTCTCAACGCCTACAACAAGAAACGAGAGATTGAGAGCAAGAGTCACAAGCAATACATTTTAGACAATAACAGCAACCCCAAGAAACTGTATCGTTTAGAGGTAAGGATAAACAGCGATGTTCTCAAAGACTTTTTCACAAGGGAGCAAATAGCATATAGTCCAAGAATGTTTTTAGACAACAATAGTCTTTTGTTTTTCTTTATAACATTCCTAAACAGAGTTCTGCGTTTTCAAGACAAGAACGGCAGAAAGAGTTACAGCATTTTAGAACTGTTGTAATTGCGTGGCAAGGTATTAGTAAACTACCTTGCCATTACATATATATAGACATAACATATTGATAATAAAACCGCTTATTGTAATATAAAATCTTACATTTTCTCACAAGGGTGGTAATAATATTCAATCAATATATTAAGCATAGAATATATGTAGGTTATATATTATGCGTGTATTCATTTTTTAATTGTATTCAAATAAATCTGTATTCAATCAAAAAAAACATGTTTTTCTGTATTCAAAATTTTCTTTGATATTTTTGACTCTGGAGCTTGCAGGAGCAGGACTTTCCTGGTACATTAGCCAGTGAATTAAAGAGATAGCAATATGAGTACAGCAGTTATTTACGCCAGAGTTTCATCGACCAACGACAGATAGAGGACTTGACACGCTTTGCCAACAGCAACGACTATAACATTATTGGCACATACGAAGAACATATAAGCGGAGCAACCAAGAATGAGAACAGAACAGTCCTAATGGAGTGCTTGGATTTTTGTGTTAGCCAAAATGCTAACTTTTTGCTCCTTTCTGAGCTTTCACGCTTAGGCCGCTCTACCCTACAAGTTCTAAAATCCCTTGAAATGTTGCACGAAGCGGGTGTTAGCGTTTACATTCAAAATCTTGGTATCTACACCTTGCAACCCAATGGAGAACCCAATCCCATTGCAAGCATTATGGTTACTGTCCTTGCTGAAATGGCAAACATAGAGCGTTCTAACATCGTTTACAGACTCAATTCGGGCAGAGATAGTTATATCGCCAACGGTGGAAAGTTAGGGCGCAGGAAAGGGTCCTGTAAGACCACAGAGCGCAAGAAAGAGGAATACAAAGAGGTTATTTCACTGCTCAAACGAGGTTACTCTGTACGCAACACAGCAAAGTCATCAAGCGTTAGCGTTAGTACAGTTCAAAGAGTAAAAAGAGAGTTTTCATTATAAAAGTTATTGCTCCTGGCGAAGCCGGGAGCAATAACTTATAAACTAAATTCAAATACTAAATTCTCTCTTTACCCTTTGCACTGTGCTAACGCTTACGCTTGATAGTTTTGCAGTGTTGCGTACAGAGTAACCACGCTTGAGCAGTGAAATAACCTCTTTGTTTTGTCATGACAGTTCTTATAGTAAAGCAGTTGCCCCCTGCGGTGTTGGTTAGTTACTGCCATTGAGTCAATCACTGTCGCGTTGCGACTGTATCCCACGCTTGCGTGACTATTACTCAGTGATTTCCTCTATCATTTTGCAAGCAAAATAATTGACTGCTTTTGTTTACTGCGGCAACCGTATCCCACGCGGGCACGACTACACCGTGCTGCGCGTGACTAACTGCTCAAAAATTCTATGTAGGTAGTCTTTATAGTAAAGTAGTTGCCCCCTTCGGTGGCATCCCATTGGCTTAATTGCAGTTGCTTCGCAATCGCCACCCAAGCGGTGCCACCCTTCGGCACTACGCTTGACCTATGGCTCTGCAATTAACCCTGTAGTCGTTTAACTGTTTGCCCTAATTGGGCAACTCCCATTGACCAACCTTTTGTTTCCTGCGGAAACCGCAACCCGCGTGGGCACAAACTTTGCCTGTGCTGCACGCGACCATTGCTCAAAAGGTTGCTCGATGGGAATAAAAGAAAAAAGAGCCGCAAGGCTCTTTTTTCTTTTATTCCCACTCGACTAGAACTGTTAAATTATTGCTTAATATTTTAACTTTATTATCAATACTTTAACATAAAATTTTCTCCTTAATTCATCGGACTGGTGTCAAAAACTGGTGTCGAAAGTGTTATAAATACCAACTGTTAAGTATTCTTTGTATAAGTGAATGAGCATATTCTATTGCTTCATCTTCGGATATTTCTTTGCGTTCTTCATATCCCCAATCATTTGTGAACTCCATATCAACGACGAATTGTGCTTCTTCTTTTTTAAAAGATTTTGCCCATTCGTTGAAACCTACAGGTTCGTTTGCTTCTAGATTGTTTATAGTCTCTGTGATATATGTAACTAACCACTTATTCAATTCTGTTTCTATCTTTATCATAGTTTTGATGTATTTGTTAAATTTTATTTATAAATCTTCTCCGTTTGGTCTGTTGTTGGGATTATCATAATACAGACCAATGTTGTATTTGCCATAACTTTCGTGTATCATAAACCAAACACTACCTGTAAGATTTTTTCTCTCATTTTCACCTACAAATAATGCAAGGCGTCTAAATAACTCTCTTTCTTTATCATTATTGAAATTAAGGCTATTTAAATCCATAGTTTTTAATATCTCGATTTCTTCTTCGGTGAATAGAGATAGAAATTCTTGCTGTAAAGCCAATGTGTCTTGTTCTGCTCTATAATAAAAAGATGCGCTATATATCTTATTGCTTACATTCATTTCATATGATAGATTTTCATCTTCTGGTATTTCTGGATTTTCTTGAATTTCAAGGTATTTGTCATTGTTTTTGAATTGCCCTAACAGAATGTTATATTCGTTTATAATACTAGATACATTTCTTGTTGTTGGAAATGAAACATAAATTCTGTCTACAATATCATTATTTGTAGATATATATACATCAACTTGTTTACCATTGAATTTACCTTTGTAACAATCCGAATAACTGTCATAGGTAAATCCTTTATTTCTCAAATGATTTGCCATTTTTGATTTGCTTCCGTCTACTGGATGTCCTAAAAATTTCAAAGTGTTGTCGTTTGTAGACTGTGCAAAAACGGTTATAGTTGTGATAACCAAAAATAATGTTGCAAAAATCCTTTTCATACCGTTATTATGTTTGTTGTTAATATTCTTGAATGTACCTTATGAAAAAGCGTAGGCAGGTCATACGCTTTAAAGGTACTGCCATACCCACACAACATATAAACACCACCCACGCTATTGCGCAGGCGTTCGTGTCTATTGTCCTGTTGTGTTTGAAATTGGCAGTTTCTTAAAGCAAGTACAATAGCAAAAACGCTATAAAATTTCAAATGTCCGTACTCGGTTTCCCGATTACAACGCAAATATAGCCATAAATTTAATGTATTTCCTAAAATGTGAGATAAATTTGATTGTATATAAACAAAGTTATTGCTCCCGGCTTCGCCAGGAGCAATAACTTTATTCAAAAATATATTCCATTTTAACGAATACATTGATTTTATGATTATATTTGCGTTGTGCAAAAAAACACGACTTTTGCAAAATGAATAATCACTTTCCCCCAGCCATTAAATTCTACCATCAATGTTAGCTAAAAAAACAACCTACCTTATCCTTGTTATATTAGGATTATGTTTCGTTATTGAAGCAAGCGCACAAAGCAGATTATACCCAAAGGGCAGAGACAGTTCAAAGAACAGTCTAACAGCCTATGCCGCAAGAGTAGATAGTCTGTTGTTGAATAACAGAAAGTTGAACAGTTTCGCCTTTACAATACGACCATCTTTTACAGGCGAACTGGGATGCTACTACGAAAATTCCGAGCTCGTATTAAGAATCGCCAACAAGTGCATCTGGTATTCAAAGAACATAGAGATTAATGAATATCGCTGCAAGATTTCTGATGAAGCAGCAAACAGTATAAATCAACTGTTCTTTGCTGCAATATTTTCATCTTCCTATCTTGCCCAACCCGATGGTTTGGACGGTGAGACATACGAGTTGTTGGTTAACGGCGGATATTACACTGCCGAATGTTGGAGCCCGAAAAAAGATACAAACTGCTATAAATTAGTAGAGATTCTCAAAACATTAGTTTCGGCAACAAAAGAGAACGACAAGGTTGCCATAGATAATATTATTCCCAAAATGGCAGAACTTACAAAAGAGTTCGAGAGCCTATTCCCCGAGGATGTAAAGAAATAACCTTTCGGCACCAGTTCTTGACACCAGTTGCCGTTTCAAAAGGCAAAATTTAGTGTTAAAGTATTGATAATAAAGTTAAAATATTTAACCGATATTTAACTGTTCTAGTTGAGTGGGAATAAAAGAAAAAAGAGCCGCAAGGCTCTTTTTTCTTTTATTCCCATCGAAGCAATTACAAAGCAATGGTCACGCGCTGTGTAAATACTCCCTCCCCTCAGTCGGCAAGCCGACTGAGTATTCCTCCCCTGTTTTAGGGGAGGTGCCGTAGGCGGAGGGGTTGGCCGTGGAGCAGTTATTTGTGCCCACGAGGGTTGCGGTTTCCGCAGAAAACAAAAGGTTTGTCAATTATTTTGCTTGCAAAATGATAGAGGCAATCACTGAGTAACAGTCACGCAAAGCGTGGGATACGGTTGCAACGCAACAGTGATTGGCTCAATAGGAGAGCCACGGAGTAGCTACAATCACCCCATAAATTTAACTGGGAAGAAAAAACTTCTCGGTTAATTTCATATTCTGCGAAGTTTAGCCTATCTTCGCAATGTATTCGGCAGCCGCCGAATACAAGACATTTGATTTTTGCTCAAGGCAGTCTGAATCACCACCTCGGAACACAACGAGCATAATAGTAGTTCTATTGAGAGTAAGCACTTTCAGTGCAGACTTTCACATATAGAACTATGGCTTGTGGTGAGCCAAGACTGCGTATGACGGGAGTCTGCGCTTTTCTTTTATATAGTTAAGCAAAAGACCACAGCAAGCAACTTTATGTTTAACTATAAACTCAATCATTATGAAAAAATCGTGTTTTATTTTGCTGATATTTTCAGCAATTCTTTGTTTCACCTCTTGTGAGAAAGAAGAATTTCCAAGGGAGTATTCTATTGAATCAAAGCTAAATTTTGGCATAGACAAATTGTACATTTGTGAATACAATAACCAAGGAGATAGATTGTACGACCACACAATAAATGGCTTCAGCGCAGGTTCGTCATTTTCATTCACAGCATTCAACAACGAGGTAACCAAAGTTAAGATTTATATTAAAGATTTTAACAAATGGATTCAACGAGTTTATTATTTAAGTGAAAACGGTACAACCAAGATACAGATAGACGGAGAAATTTTGATTGGATACGATGAACCATAAATACAACAAAAACGCTTTCGCCACCAGTTCTTGACACCAGTTCACTCTTCAAAGAACAAAATAAAGAGTTAAAGTATTGATAATTAAGTTAAAAAAATTAGCAATAAATTAACAGTTCTAGTCGAGTAGTCGTAAAAATAAAACAACTTCGGAAAATTTCCGAAGTTGTTTTATTTTTACGACTACAGGGTTAATTGCAGAGCCATAGGTCAAGCGTAGTGCCGAAAGGTGGCACCGCTTGGGTGGCGATTGCGAAGCAACTGCAATTAAGCCAATGGGATGCCACCGAAGGGGGTAACTATTTTATTATAAAGATTACCTACATAGAATTTATGAGTAATAGTCACGCGCGGCACGGTGTAGTCGTGCCCGCGTGGGATACGGTTGCCGTAGGTAACAAGATATAGAGTCAATTATCGCAAAGCGATGATAGAAAACATCCATAAGTAATAGTCACGCGTAGCACGGGGAAAAGTCGTGCCGCGTGGGTTACGTTTATTGAAGATAATATGGATGTTTTCAATGGGAGTTGCCCAAGGGCAAGCAGAAACATGAGGCCGGGTCAAAAGCATTTTTGCTCCGGCCTCATGTTATATTTCGCAATTGTCATTTCACCAACCTCCCCGCGACATACATTCCCAGCAGCACCATAGCTATTGAAACGACAAGCGACACCGCAACATAGGCTGCTGCAGTAAGTCTCTCGCCGGCCTGGAACAGCTGCACTGCCTGTGAGGAGAAGGTGGAGAAAGTGGTGAAACCACCGCAGAAACCCACCACGGCAATGAGGTGTGCGCCACCCGAAAGCAAGGGGATTGCAAGGCCTATCAAGAACGAGCCGACAACGTTTACCACCAGCGTTGCCCAATGGCTGCATATTGCAAAATGGGCAAAAAGCAACGACACAGCATAGCGCGCAATGCTGCCCAGCGCACCACCCGCGCCCACAAGTAATAGGTTCTTTATCATTTTTAGTCGTAAAATCTTCTATACGCTACAAAAATACGAACAACAATCTGTTTTGGCAACATTGCGACTATGAATATAATGGTTATCTTTGCAATACACAAAATTCCATTATGAGCAATATTGAAAAGACATTGATTATCACCGATGCCGACATGCCGGTGGAAGCAGCGGTATATGCCATGATAAATGATTTCAGGGAGTTTGTCATTGAGTTCCGTTTAGATGATGACAGGCACCGCAGCAACAGTTTCTGCAAGCAGGCTGTTGTAGACAGAGACGAAACCATTGACATGGCAAGGCACTTGAACATCAAGGTTGAGGAGTTGCCAAACAAGGTGTACGAGGTGTGCGGGGTTTCATACGACAGCACGGTCTCACATGCCGAAAGTGTTTTCCAGGAGGCTTTGGAGTTTATCCTTGACTGCGGTGCAAGGTTCAATTTAAGAGAGAGACGTATATGACAACACCATTCAGGCTCAGCGATGACGGCAAGGAACTAGTAGAGGTTCTTGACCTTGAGATAACGGAATGCACCATCCCGAATGGTGTCTGCAGCATAGGAAGTTACGCGTTCCACAATTGCGACTTGCTGGAGAGAATTACAATTCCCGATGGGGTTACATCCATTGGCCAATGTGCTTTCCTTGGTTGCTCAGCATTGAAGGAGGTTATTCTCCCGGAGAGCATCACCGCCATAGGTTTCGAGGCATTCAAGGGATGCAAATCCTTGAAAAGTATAAGAATCCCAGGCAGCGTGAGTATGATAGACAATTATGCTTTTGCCCTTTGCGATGCATTGGAGAGCGTTGAACTGCCCGCAAATATAACCGAGATTGCACCTTACACATTCCTGTACTGCATATCGCTCAAAGAGATTGAGTTACCGCAGAGTATAACAACCATTGGCGAATCGGCATTCAGCGAATGTACATCGCTGCAAAGCATAAACATACCACGCGGAGTGACGGAGATTGGCTGCTACGCCTTCTGCAACTGCACCTGCCTTAAGAGCATTGACATCCCAGGCAGCACAGCAACCATTGGAGACAGTGCATTCTGTTGGTGCGCCGCCCTTGAGGATGTTACACTACACGAGGGTACCGAACACATAAGCGGCAGCACATTCTTCTGCTGCAAGGCACTGCGCGAAATTAATCTCCCATGCAGCTTAAGGTCAATAGGTGAAATGGCATTCTACGACTGCGCGTCATTGAGAGCACTGCACATACCACCCGGGATAAAGTACATAGCCAACTACCTTTTGCACGGCTGTTCATCACTCGTAGAGACAAACATCCCCCGCGGCGTGGAGAGCATTGGGGAGTCCGCATTCGCTGGATGCAAGGCTATGAATAGTATCGACATCCCCAGATGCGTAGAGACCATAGCACACAATGCCTTTGACGGTTGCACCTCGCTACGAGAGATACACTTTAAATTTGTTGACATAGAACAATGCACCATTGACGACAATGCATTCGACGGCATTGAGCCGCAAGAATGTACCCTCTACATTCCACAAGGAGAGATTGCAGCATACCGCAATCATCCTGCACTTGGCAAATTCAATATTGTAGAGAAACTTATAAACCAACAGAACCAATGACAACCGAGACACCCCAACTCAACGAACATAAACAAAGTTGCGGTTCAGCGAGTGCAGAAGATAAGCGTACTTGTATTATGCCGAGCGACAGCAAGTTCGCCGAAGGCAAAGCGGAGTACCCGCCAATGCATAACGGAGAGTCTAACGCATCACCAATAGCAATATACACAAGCGATGACAACACCATTTCGCTTGATGTAAAATTGGAGAATGAAACAGTGTGGCTCAACCGTTCACAAATATCTTTATTATTTGATAGAGATATAAAAACTATAGGCAAACACATTAACAATGCCTTAAAAGAAGAATTGGAGGGTTTACCAGTTGTCGCAAAATTTGCGACAACTGCATCCGATGGTAAAACATACCAAGTTGAGCACTACAATATAGAGATGATAACATCCGTCGGCTACCGTGTAAAAAGCAAGCGTGGCACGCAGTTCCGCATTTGGGCAAACAGAGTGCTTAAGGACTACATTGTTAAAGGTTACGCCATTAACGACAAGATTAGAATTGAGCATTACAACGAACTTAAAGATGTTGTCCATTTGCTTGCACATACTGTTCATTCACAAGAAAAGTTGAGTGATGAGCAATCTACGGGACTATTGTCTGTTGTTACCGATTATGTTTACGCACTCGATACCCTCGACCGTTACGACTATCAACAGCTGACCATTGAGAACATCACAAAAGAAGAACGCTTCCACGCAACATACGAGAATGCGATGGAAGCGATTTTGAGCCTGAAAGAGAAATTCGGCGAGAGCAACCTGTTTGCAAACGAAAAGGACAACTCATTCAAAAGTTCTATCGGGCAGATATACCAGACATTCGGTGGTATAGAACTATACCCCAGTGTTGAGGAGAAAGCAGCAATGCTACTCTACCTTGTTACCAAGAACCACTCATTCAGCGACGGCAACAAACGCATTGCAGCAATGTTGTTCCTTTGGTTTATGGAGCGTAACGGCATACTATACCGCACCGACGGCAGCAAACGAATAGCCGACAACACCCTTGTCGCCCTCACATTGATGATTGCCGAGAGCCGTACCGAAGAGAAAGACATAATGGTAAAAGTAGTTGTAAACCTCATTAACCAACAGAATCAATGACAACCGAAACACCTCAACTAAACGACCACAACAAGCAGGAGTACCCCCCTATGCACACCGCAGAGCACATACTTAACCAGACGATGGTGCGAATGTTCGGATGCGAGCGCAGCCGTAATGCGCATATTGAACGAAAAAAGAGCAAGTGCGACTATACCCTGCCCGGCGCGCCTACTGAAGAGCAGATTGCAGCCATTGAGCAACAGGTGAATGATGTTATAGCACAGCAGTTGCCTGTCACCATTGAATTTGTGACACGCGAGAATGTGCCCGCCGGTGTAGACCTCAGCAAATTGCCTGCCGACGCAAGCGAAACACTGCGCATTGTACGTGTGGGCGACTATGATGTGTGCGCCTGCATTGGAACGCATGTCGGGAACACAAGCGAGATTGGGCGGTTCAATATAATAAGCCACACGTTTGAGAACGGCACTCTGCGCCTGAGGTTCAAGCTGGAGCAAGCGGCGCAATAAAGCAAGCGCCAACTGCTTATATAACAAAAATATTTTGTATCTTCGCAAAAGATTAGCGAAATGCACAGAATGGTAGACAAAACCCAACGTATATATACATCAACAACAGCAGGAGCATTTGAAGAGATGCTCCGCAGTGCATTGTTGCAGGTTGATGCTGTTGGGCTCATAAAGTTGGCCATTTTCCACAAACCGGCCGATGACCGCGAATACAGGCAGAACCTTGCCATAATTGACAAGGTTGCTACCGAGCTCTTTGGCGAGCAGCCGCCGCTCACAAGCTACATTGCGCAAAAGACATCGCATGGCGGCATAACTATTGAGGCGACATACATCGCCAATGGCGAGGCAACAGTTGTGCATCACCGTAACTACAGGCTCATTACGTTGAACGGCTGCACCGAGCTGATGACAGGCGGCATTGTTCCACGCTTTGACGGTGGCAGCACCTTTGAGCAGTCTACTGACATATTCGAGGGCATTGCAAAAATGCTCGCGGACAACGACTTCAAGCCAAGCGACATCTACCGCCAGTGGAACTACATCCCCGGAATAACGGTGCTCAATGACGGCAGCCAGAACTACCAGGAGTTCAACGATGCACGTTCCATTTTCTATGCCACCGCCGACTGGAGCAATGGATACCCCGCAGCAACAGGCATTGGCACAATCGCAGGCGGTGTGGTGGTTGAGGTTTGCGCCATAAAGGGCAAACAGTGCGCAAACCTGCCCATTGACAACCCGTTGCAGATTGCTGCACACAACTACTCGCAGCAGGTGCTCGACGGCAAGGTCATTGAGCAACTGAGCGAGAGGACAACACCAAAATTCGAGCGTGCGCGCCTGCTTGCAGACAGAGTACTCATTTCGGGCACAGCGGCCATAAAGGGCGAACGCAGCAACTACAGCACCGATGCAGTGGAGCAGGCTGCCGAGACAATGGAGATTATGGACAGGCTCACAAGCAAGGAGAACATCCCCGTGGAGAACAACGGTTCACAGTATGACCTTCTGCGCGTCTATGTAAAACGCGAAGCCGACATCCCCGCCGTACGCGACTACATGCAGAGCCACTACCCCACGGCGCAGAAGCACTACCTTGTTGCCGACGTATGCCGCCCCGAGCTGCTTATTGAAATTGAGGGAGTAGCGAAGGTTAGGTGAAAGCCGAGGTCTACGACCGAGGTTTAGACAATGCCGGCAGCATCTCGTCAAGCGAAGTGCCGCGATAGTGGCACCGCTTGGGTTGCGAACAGACGGCATTGTCAAAGCGGAAAGCCCGCGCCAATGAGCGAAACGGAAAGCTCGCTTTCGCGTTTTACAGCGAATGCGGCCGGGGTTCAATCACACGAAGTGGGATTAAAGGTGAAAACTGCGAGTAAGCGAGCGTAGAGGAAAAGTTTACTTTTACTATGCCGAGCGGGAGCAGGTTCAAGCGCATGAAGTGCGGTTAAAGCGGGCAACGCTAAAGGTGAAACAACAAGACATCACTATAAAACAACAAAACACAAAACCATAATTTATGAAATTCAGAACAACAATTCTAATGACAGCGCTATCATTGTCACTATGCGGTTGCTCTCAGAAAGAGAACAAGCCCGCCAACCCGTTGCTGTCGGAGTTCAACACTCCACACAACATTGCTCCATTTGCACAGATTACCATCGACAACTACCGCGAAGGTATGTTGCTTGGCATGGAGGAGCAGAAGAAGGAGATTGAAGCCATCACAAACAACAGCGAGGCTCCAACATTTGAGAACACAGTTGTTGCGCTCGACCAGTGCGGCAAGCTCCTGCGCAAGGTGCGCGGCACGTTCAGCCCACTCTCAAGCAGCAACTCCACCGAGGAGATGCGCGCGCTGCAGAAGGAGATGTCGCCTCTCTTCTCGGCCCACAACGACGATATCTACCTCAACGAGCAGCTCTTCGCACGCGTCAAGGCGGTGTACGACAGCCGCGAGTCACTCACCCTCACAGCCGAGGAGGCAAAGATTCTCGATAACATATACAAGCGCTTTGTAAACAGCGGCGCCAACCTTGGCGAGGAGCAGAAGGCACAGCTGCGCGAGCTGAACAAGGAGCTGTCGATGTTGCAGCTCACATTCTCACAGAACCTCCTGCACGAGACAAACAACTCATTCGTTGTTGCCGAGAGCCTTGAGGAACTCAAGGGCCTGCCACAGGCAAATATTGACGCTGCAGCAAAGATGGCTGCCGACAACGGACAGCCCGGCAAGTGGATGTTCAACATGCAGCGCCCAAGCTGCAACCCCGTGCTGCAGTACTGCGAAAACCGCGAACTGCGCGAGAGGGTGTACAATGCATACTACAACCGCGGCAACCAGAACAACGAGTACGACAGCAAGGAGATTTGCGCAAAGATTGTAGCCCTGCGTCTTGAGAAGGCAAAGCTCATGGGCTACGAGAACTATGCACAGATGGCACTTGAGGACCGCATGGCAAAAACCCCCGAGGCGGTATACAACCTTCTCGACCAGGTGTGGGCGCCAGCCGTAGCAAAGGCAAAGGAAGAGATAGAGGATATCCGCGCCGAGATACGCAAGGAGGGCAAGGACTTTGAGCCCGCAGGTTGGGACTACATGTACTACCTCGACAAGGCAAAAAAGGCAAAGTATGCTGTCGATGAGCAGGAGATAAAGAACTACATGGAGGCAAACAACGTAATGGAGGGTATCTTCTACGTTGCCACAAAGCTCTATGGCATCACCTTCAAGGAGATTACAGCCGATGTTCCATCATACGAGCCAACAGCAAAGGCCTACGAGGTAATAGACAAGGACGGATCATTGCTCGCTATCTTCTACAGCGACCAGTTTACACGCGAGGGCAAGAATGCCGGTGCATGGTGTACATCATTCCGCCCACAGAGCTATGACGAGAATGGCAACCGCATTGTCCCCATTGTAGTCAACAGTTGCAACATGACACCCGCAACAGAGAACACTCCTGCATTGCAGAACATTGACAACGTGAAGACAATGTTCCACGAATTCGGTCACGCACTCCACAACTTCACGCGCGACGTTAAGTACAGCGGCGCAAGCGGCGTTGAGCGCGATTTCGTTGAGTTGCCATCACAGATCAACGAGCATTGGGCACTGGAGCCCGAGGTGCTTGCCGTCTATGCAAAGCACTACCAGACAGGAGAGATTATCCCTATGGAGCTTGTTGAGAAGATACAGGAGAGCGACAAGTATGGCCAGGGATTTGCAACTGTCGAGTACATTGCAGCATCGCTCAGCGACATGGACCTGCACGTGCTCACCGAGGTGCCTGCCGACCTCAACGTAATGGAGTTTGAGGCACAGAAGCTTGCCGAGCGCGGCATCCCATCACAGATTCTGCCACGCTACCGCATGACAAACTTCAGCCACACAATGGGTGGCGGCTACAGCGCCGGCTACTACAGCTACATGTGGGCCGAGGTGCTCGATGCCGATGCATTCGAGGCGTTCAAGGAGACTGGTGACATCTTTAACCAGGAGGTTGCCCAGAAGTTCCGCAGCTATGTCCTCACCCCCGGCGGCATTGACGACGGTATGACAATGTACCGCAACTTCCGCGGCCGCGAGCCAAAGATTGACGCATTGTTGAAGAACAGAGGTTTCTAAAAAAACACATACAATAAATGACATGCCCCTGAAAGTTCAAACTTTCGGGGGCATGTCATATTTACAAGCCAATATCATTTACACAATACAAAGTATTGTAACAAATCGTTTCTTACTACTTTTTTTGAGAAATTACTTTTCGCAATTTTCATCTTTGATGGAAAGTTCTATCAGACATTCATCAATCGGTATCAACAAGGGAGGTAATATTTTTACGCCCATGTTTTCATATTCCTTAAAAAACGGGAAAGGCTCACAGGCTTTCAGCACCTTTGTATTGTGAACAACATCTTCGCAAGTCAGGTATTGCTCAAAGTTTTCAGGATATATGAAATTAAGGTCAAAAATCAGACCTTTCGCATCAAGACAGATAAGTACCTGAACATTTCGACTTGTTTTTTTACTTGCTTCAATAAAGGCGGCACGTCGTTTTTCATCATACCCTTCCAATACTTTTCTGACAACATATTTATAAAGAGCAATTCTGTTTTCGTCATCATAATTAACCCTGTCTATGAGTTCCCTGTGTTCCATTTCATTTTCATAATGGAATATACTGAACAGATCCTCTTCATACCCCTTGAGGCCACAAAACGTGATTACACTTGAAGGCTTTTTTTTATAAAAAACAGTATCTTCACCACATACACGGTAATCAACAATCCACCCTTCAGGAGGATACTTTTCAAATGCATAACACACCGTTTGTATCAAGAATGATGACAGAAATAATAAGAAAATTCTTTTCATACTCTCAATATTTATATTCGATATCAAAAATGTGCAACAGTTTTATCCAGTTATAGTTAAAGTTTTTCACTCCTTGTGTTTGGTATGAATCACTTTTTTTTAATGACTTTGAAATTCATCAAAATAGTAATTAACCCATAGTCGGCAAACTGTGTTGCGGGATCATAAAAATGATAATATGCAATACCATAGCAAGGTTGCTGAATTGCCACAAAACAACAGCACTGGAAATAATAGTGCTAATATAGCAAATGAAAAGGCCTTTGTCAATAGAACGAAGGAAAAAAGAT
Organism: Bacteroidaceae bacterium; assembly: GCA_045650605.1. Lineage (GTDB taxonomy): Bacteria > Bacteroidota > Bacteroidia > Bacteroidales > Bacteroidaceae > HGM04593. The sequence goes on from JAZRRI010000048.1 coordinate 28,914, forward strand.
TAGGTAACAATATTGCAGTTGACCCACATACCGAAAAACGGCGGTGGTTTCATATAGACCGTAGTGGAGATATCTCAAACTTTGTTTATTAAAAATACACTGCCTACAGCGATTTTGCAAACACTCGTTGTAAAAACTCAAGTAAACTTGGTTTTAACTCATTCAATTGTATAATTCGACTTCGCTCAGCATTATTGGGTCAACAACTATATTATTGCCAAAGATTTTGTGCAACGACAAGAAAAAAATGGCGCAGCCCAAGAGGCTACGCCAATAAAGTCCTACTGCAAACTATATTTATTCCTCGTTCAGGTATTCTTCGATACATCTTTCGTGGATGGGGATAGGGAATCGGGGTAAAACTCTCACTCCCATCTCTGCATAATCTTCAAAAAACAAAAATGGTTCGCTATCTTTTAGAATTTGTGTGTTACGGACAATATCGTCGTTTGTCATGAATTCGGCGCAATGTGCCGGGTACATAAAGTCAAGGTCTATAATTTTTCCTTCGACATCAATACAAATTAATATTTGAATGTAGTGGAAATTATCTTTATATTTTGATATCAGCTCAGCACACCTCTCTTCTCCATAACCTTCCAAAACTTTCTTTTGCACATATTTCAAGAAAGCGACTCTACTTTCATCATCACTATTGAACTCATCAATGAGATATTCTAAATCAATTTGGTTGTACTGTTTGTGGAATTTACGGAATAAATTCTCTTCGTATTGCTTTAATCCGCAAAAAACAGTTTCACCAAATTGGTAATGTATATTATAATATATGGTGTCATTTTTATATCTTTGATACTCAACCTTAATGCTGTCATTGTCAATTTTGTTGTACCCAACTGCATAGCATATGCTTTGCGTGAAAACAATTGCAAATAATGTTATAATAAACCGTTTCATAAGTTTGTCATTTATATTTTATACCAAATAAATCTAATATCACTTTCCAATTATAATTAAAATCATCTACCCCTGGTTCCTGGTATGCTCCACTTCCGGAATAGTACTCTTGAAATTTATCAAAATATGAATTGATATGCATTAAAAAATTGTTCAAATATAAATTCCCGTTATTGTCAAATCCATTGCTTATAAAATTAGCATATTCCTCATCGTCTGTTGTAGAAAGACCTTTGAAGTATTTATAATCACCTGTTTTTCTAAATTTTTGACCGAAATACAAATCCTTAATCACATGCTCCTGGAATTCCAAATTTGACTTACCAGTACCTGTCATTTCCAACTGATCCTGCGCAGCATGGAAGACTTCTGAAATTAGAGTGTATTCATCAACATGCTTGCTATCGATAACAATTCGGTTATTTTGGCCTAAATATATTCCATTCCTTTTTTTATATTCTCCTTTATCTGTGGTCGTATATAAGTTATCTGCAATATCAATTCCTACTCCAAGTTGTTTTAAAATATTTGCTGCTGCAACCGGTAAATTCCCTATCAAGGTATTTATCTGTACAGCATAATCTTTAGTGCGTGGTTTTCCATGAACTTTCAATTTCCTTTTTGAGTTTGATGAACTATTGTTTTTATTCAAATCAAAATTTGATTTGTCATTTATATTACAAACAGAATCTATACTGTTTTCTATTTTATCTTTCTCCACCTCCAAACTGTCGTTTCTTTCAGTTGTTCTACGTGGTTTGTTGCCAACAACTGTACTAAATCCCGGAATTTGGATGCCGTGATTAAATGGATTGTCCTCTTCTTTGGCCGTGTTGCCGTCAAAATCGAACAGTGATGTTGGGGCTGTTGTTCCAGCATTCTCTTTCTTAGGCATCAAGAATGAAGCAACATCTTTCCCATTCCCAAAGCCAAGAGTTTTCTCTTTGTTTCCCCAATTGGCGATGCCGTGATTGAATGGAATATTCTCTTCTTTGGCCGTGTTACCGTCAAAATCGAACGGTGATTCCGGTGCTTTTGTTTCATTTTTTTCCTTTTGCGGACCAAAAAAAGTCGAAGCACTTTTCCAGTTTACAAAGCCAAGAGGATTCTCTTTATTTCCAAAGTTGGCTATGCCGTGTAACGCTGTTTGCATGCTCACATCTTTTTTAGGTTTCTCACTTTGCTGTTCACCTATTCCACGGATGTTGAACTGTGGCTCATCTTTGGCGGGCGCAACAGTCAATGGGCTGACAGGTTTGCTCTCAAAATAATCCGTCTGTTTTTGTTTCTCATCGTCATGCAGCACATACCTTGTCTCGTCGACCGTTCCCAACATTTTGGGGAAGTGTGACATCAACTCACGCTTTCTCTGTTTCTCGTTTTCTATCTCCAGGTTGTTCCCATGGAAGTATTCAATTAGTTCTTCTTTCATGGCTTTTTTGCAACAAAGCTATATGCAAATTTCCCAAGCAAGGTTGCTGGATTGCCACAAAAAATGCCGCGACAGGAATTCTATTTTCTGTACAACACGTCCTCTTCCTCATAAGAAAACCTTCTATTAACCCTATCACGACGTTTCATGATTGCCGTGTCTGGCCAATACCCTTTATTGTTGTTAAGAACAAACAGCATTGTACTATCGTTTATCAACTCAAATATAATATCGTTATACACATATCTTCTATTTGGATCAAAATAAAAATTTGAATAAGCTTCGCTGATTTTACTTTTGACAATATTATTTTCTACTTTAGGCACTTTCACCATAGGTATATCATTGTAATTATTATCAAGCCCGGGCATATGTATCCTACTTCCTCCGTAGAATATTCCACCAATACTGAACAATAACGAGTCATTCCTTTCCCCGACCCAAATGTAAAAAGAGTCTTCTTCGGGAGAATTTTTCTCCCAATCCCAAGTGCCTACAAATGGAGAAAGTTCCTTCTCTTCACTACGCTGTGAAAAAACAGCATGACTTCCCGACGTCAATACAACAATAATTATTGTCAAAATACCTAAAAGCATAATTGTTTTTTTTTGGAGACTAAGAAGCTGTTTAAATTTCTTTCAAAAATATTATTTACATTATCCGCAAGAAGTGCTTGTCTTTTTATGCCCTTTGTTTTCACGAAAGTTCTATAAAAATTTCAAGGACATAAATTTAAACAACTTCTAATATTTTTTATCAAACCTCAATTTTGAGCCAACGATTTCCGCTACTTGATTCAAACGGTTTATCCACCCCGCATAATTATTAATTTGCGAATTATCATTAGCTACAATCTTACGATAATTGTTATACCTGTCTATTATAATTTGCTCTATTAACCATTCTTTGTCTGCACGATGAATCGCATCAAGCGTTTTTGTACCAAACACACCATCGGGCTTCAAATTCTCACCATTGAGGTTAAGTATTCTTTGTACTCTTTTTGCGACCTCCCACTCATTGGAATTTATCATATAGTCATTAAGCACAAATGCCAAATTCTTATCCCTTACCTCTCCCAACCTCTTGTTGTTCCACATTGCAAAATACAAATTACATGCATCTTCTTTTGTAAGTTCCTCTATAGGCTTAACTTTTCCATCAGGAAGAGCATTCTTGTATTGCTCCATAAATATTTCAGTTATGCCATAATTCGTCTTTCCACCACGGTCATATTTGTTATTCACAAATCCTCCTTCAAATCTAAAACTGTCTCCTATAACAGAGTCGAACTTTGCCTTGTTCATATATCTAAATTCATCATCGTGGTAGGCAGGTCTTGAAATGGGTACCGAACCTATTTCCCCATTAAGTTTCAAATAATTTATTTTATTTATTGAATCAATTGTCTTTTCTCTTTTCCATGGATCAAAATCGAATGGTGATTCCGGAGCTTTTGTTTCATTCTTCTCATTTTGTGGGCTCAAGGATGTGGCAACATCTTTCCCGTTCCCAAAGCCAATAGCATTCCCATTGTTTCCCCAATTGGCCAAGCCCTGTACTATGGTTTGCCCATTATCGTCCTTTTTAGGTTTCTCACTCTGCAATCCTCCTATTCCGGCAATACCTGGTATTGGCTCGTTCTTGCTTGGTGCAGGAGGTGTCAATGGGCTTACAGGTTTGCTCTCAAAATAATCGGTCTGTTTCGGTTTGTCATCATCCTGCAACACATACTTTGTTTCGTCAACCGTCCCCAATGTCTTGGGGAAATACGACATCAACTCACGCTTTCTAAGTTTCTCCTTTTCAATCTCCTGGCGGTTTTCATGGAAATGCAACTCGTATAATCCGTTCATGACTTTTTTGCCACAAAGCTATACGCAATTCGCCCAAACGAGGTTGCTGAATTGCCACAAAAACAACGCGACAAGAAATAATAGTGCTAATATAGCAAATGTAGAAGCCGTTGTCAATAGTTTTGCGTGAAAAGATTTTGTGCAGGGACAAAAGCTAAGGGGTGACACAAAAGAAAAACGGAGGCAACGTTTATCATTAAGAAATCATAAAACAGCACCCTCACAGCGAACCAACATGCCCCACTCTGCATTATATATGCAAACGGCACGACCGCCGCGGGTATTCAATAAGTCACTCAACGAGAGACTGCGGCCCGGTCAACACCTGCATCACATTGGGGTCGTTATTACCCGGTTCGGCGGCGTGCTGTTTGACTATGTATAACAAATAAAAAACAACAACAGTTATGAGCATGTTAGTGAAAAGGAACGGCCAGCAGTGGCTCCCAAGCATCTTCAACGATTTTTTCAACAGCGACATCCTTGTGCGCAACAGTTCAACAGCACCGGCCATCAACGTCTTTGAGACCGAGAAGGAGTACAAGGTGGAGGTTGCCGCGGCCGGCATGTGCAAGGACGATTTCAAGATTCACATTGACAGCGAGAACGACCTCACCATCACAATGGAGAAGAACTGCAACTGCTGCAAGGAGAACGGCGAATGCAAGGACGACAAGAAATGCGATGACAAATGTGACGAGAAGAAAGAGGAGAAGAAGCACGAACAGGGCCGTTTCCTGCGCCGCGAGTTCTCATATACCCGATTCCAGCAGACACTCATACTCCCCGACGATGCCGACACCGACAAGATTGAGGCCACGGTGAAACATGGTGTGCTGCACATTGACATTCCAAAGAAGGCTCACAGCGATGAGCACAAGGTAAATAGAATGATTGCCATTGAATGACAAAACTTTATGCCTAAAGTTTTGTTATCGGTGAGTTTTGCTGTTGAAAGCAAAACGAGCCAATGACCCTTGGGGTTGTTATCGGTGAGTTTTGCAGCCATTAGTCGCGTGAAGCATAGAGAAAGTTATGCCACGCGGGTGGCGAAAAGCAAAACGAGCCAATGACACTTGGGGTTGTTATCGGTGAGTTTTGCAGTTGAAAGCAAAACGAGCCACGACGAGTTTTGCAGACATTGATAGCGCGATGCATAAATACTCTCTCTACCTAAAGAGTACTCCTATTCCGCTTTTCCCAACTCCTACCCGGCTACGCCGTACTTCCTCTTTAAAAAGAGGCAGAGTCTGGTACAACGCAGCCAGGGAGGGGGTTCAAACAGAGGGAGAGTTTTTATGCAAGCATTGAATGAGATACGGGCGGTGTGCTATTGCACACCGCTGTTTTTTTTATTATCTTCGCGGGAGACATTGCTGATTAAACAAACACAAACAAAAATATAACAGACAATGAAAAGAATCTTTTATTCACTTTTAACACTATCGATTATGCTGTCAGGTATCGCGTGTTCAGAGAAGAAGGAGGAGTGCAACAGCCTTCTCAAGGAGAGCAAGGCGCCGTTCGGTGCGCCGGAGTTCCACACTTTCAAGGTAGAGGACTACAAAGCCGCATTCGACTACGGTTTTGCCGAGAAACGCGCCGACATCAAGGCTATAATCGAGAACACAGACGAGCCAACGTTCGCAAACACCATCGACGCTCTGGAGCTTAGCGGCAAGACACTCGACAAGGTTTCGGCCATCTTCTTCACCCTGAACGAGAGCGACAACAGCGAGGCTACAACCGAGATTGAGAACTATGTTTCGCCAAAGTTGACCGAAATGAGCGGTTACATCTACATGAACGACACGCTGTTCAACCGCATAAAAACGCTCTACGGCAAGCGCGAGAGCCTTGGCCTGAACGAGGAGCAGAGCATTGTGTTGGAGAACTACTACAATGCCTTTGTACGCGGCGGTGCGCTGCTAAGCGAAGCCGACAAGGCGACACTCCTCGACATTGACACTAAGCTGGGCTTGGCAGCCATCAAGTTCGGCAACAACCTGCTTGCCGACAACAAGGCATTCAAGCTTGTGATTACCGACGAGGCCGACCTCAAGGGCCTGCCACAGGATGTTGTTGAAGCTGCAAAGAGCGAGGACGGCACATGGGTGTTCACACTCGACAAGCCAAGCTGCATTCCATTCCTGCAGTATGCCGACAACCGCGAACTGCGCGAGAAGGTATACAAGGCATACTATGGCCGTGGCGACAACAACGACGCAAATGACAACAAGGCTGTAATTAAGGAGATTCTCACACTTCGCCAGCAGAAGGCAAAGCTGCTCGGCTATGAGACATACGCGCACTTTGTGCTCGACGAGAAGATGGCGAAGACCCCCGAGGCTGCACTGGAGCTGTTGATGAACATTTGGGAGCCTGCGGTAAACCGCGCCAAGGAGGAGAGAGCCGAGTTGCAGAAGATTGCCGACCGCGAGGGTGCAGGCATTGAGATTGAGGGCTGGGACTGGTTCTACTACACCGAGAAGCTGCGCAAGGAGAAGTATGCGCTCAACGACGAGGTCATCAAGCCATACTTCAGAATCGAGAACGTTCTGCAGGGTGCTTTTGACTGCGCAAGCAAGCTCTATGACATAAAGTTCGTCAAGCGCAACGACATCCCCGTATACTACGAAGGCGTTGAGGCATACGAGGTGCTCGACAGCAATGACGGCCACCTGGGAATATTCTACACCGACTTTTTCCCACGCGCATCAAAGCGCCAGGGTGCATGGATGACAAACTTCGTGAACCAGCGTAACATTGGCGGCGAGAACGTGCGCCCGATGATTGTGAACGTGTGCAACTTCACAGCCCCACAGGGCAACACCCCTGCGCTGCTGAACATTGACGAGACACGCACGCTGTTCCATGAGTTCGGCCACGCGCTGCACGGTATGCTCACACAGACACACTACCCCAGCGTTAGCGGAACAAATGTCAAGCACGACTTCGTGGAGCTCTTCTCACAGATAAACGAGAAGTGGTCAGTCCACCCCGAAGTGATGCCTACATATGCAAAGCACTACATCACCGGCGAGGCAATCCCGGCCGAGCTCATTGAGAAGATGCAGAAGAGCTCACACTTCAACCTCGGCTTTGAGACAACCGAGCTGGTGGCAGCCGCATTGCTCGATATGAAGGTGCACCTTATTGACGACTATACCAATTTCGACTGCAACGAGTACGAGAAGGAGTTGCGCCAGGAGCTTGGCTTCATCCCCGAGATTGAGTACCGCTACCGCAGCACCAACTTCGCCCACGTATTCAGCGGCGGTTACGAGGTGGGTTACTATGCTTACCTTTGGGCCGAGGTGCTCGACTGCGACGCATTCGAGCTGTTCCTGGAGAAGGGCATCTTTGATGCAGAGACAGCTGCAAGCTTCAAGCAACTTGTTGAAATGGGTGGCAGCAAGGACCCCATGCGCGAGTACCGCCGTTTCCGTGGAGCCGACCCCAACCCCGATGCTCTACTCCGCGCAAGAGGACTAATTTGATAATCACATAACAGCCTCCCCTCCGCCCTACGGGCACCTCCCCTCCAAGGAGTGGCGGAGTTGTTAACATAACGTGAGTTCGATATAAGTTAAATCAAATCGCGAACCTGTCATCCCGACAGAGCGTAGCGACGAAACTTTAGTTCGACAATGCTTGCAGCAGTTGGTTACACGTAGCGCAGGCGAAGTTTGCGCCGTGTAGGTTGCGATAAGCAAGGATTGTCAAAGGATCTCTGAATCCGCGTATAATGAGATTCCTCACACAAGGTTGACTTTGGCCCCTACGGGCGTCGATCTTCGATTCTGAATGACAAAATACGCTAAATTTTAGTATAAATTCTTATATCGAACTCATGTTTATTACCTGAAAAATAAACAAAAATCCGATTCTGCCCTATAAAAACTTGGCGATATAAATTAAAACAGCTTCCAATATTTTGTTTAGCAAAACCTAAATATCTAAGAAAGAGACGTTTAACTACCTTAAATCATTGTTTTTTAATAAAATACAATGCAAAATCTTTGCGATTGCCTTTCTGTCGGTTATCCAAATTTCAAGTATGTCTCATCTTTTTCGTTTATTTTGCTTTTTTTTAAAAATATTATGTAAATTTGCATAGATTATACTTCTTTATGGTTATTCTAAATTGCTGATAATGAGAAGCTGAGTTGTAGGATGACTGAAATGTGTTTTCGGGATAAATTAAAAATAATTATAAAATCTTGTGATTATGAAAACATTCAGAATGTTACTTTCTGCTCTTTGTGTAGCAGTCAGTGTGCCTTTGATGGCACAGAATGTGAATAGTGCCGATGAGGTTGCGACTATCGGTCGCCATGCCGCTCGTGCCTATCGCGAGGGTGAGGTTATCGTCAAGTTCAAACCGACAAGCCGTGTCAATGTATCGGCGGCGCGCACAGGTGCCGTGCGCAGTAGTGTGAACAGCGTGGATGCTGTGCTTGCAAAGATTGGTGTTACCGATGCCGAGCAGCTTATGCCCCTTTCGGGTGCAGGCGCAAAGCGTGCCAAGGCTTATAATGGGGGCTATGTTGAGAGCGGCGATATGTCGAAACTCTACCGTCTTCAGTTGAATGCAGAAAATGCTGTAGCCGTGAGCGAGGCTGTTGAGGCGTTGAACGGACTTGCCGATGTTGAGTTTGCCGAGCCAAACTATTTGGTCTATTCTACAGCTTTGCCCGAGCCCGCAGGAAAGGATGACCCTCTTTTCAAGGAGCAGTGGGCTTTTGATGCTATCAATTTGAAACATGTGTGGACAAAGCAGACTATTACCGATGAGCGTCCAGTCATTGCAATTCTTGATACAGGTGTGGATATCGCACACCCCGACTTGGCCGACAATATATGGACAAACGGGCTTGAGTCCGATGGAGTAGAGGATGCTGATGATGATGCCAATGGTTACAAAGACGATATCCACGGTTGGGATTTCGTGAACCAGACAGCCCGCATTGGTGATTGGAACGGTCACGGTACCCACGTTGCCGGTATTGCAGCTGCTGTGGGTGACAACAAGATAGGTATCACCGGTGCAAACCCCGATGCACTAATTATGCCAATTACTGTTCTGCAGAGTGATGGCGTCGGTGACATTGCAACCGTTGTCAAGGGTATCGACTATGCAGCAGCCAACGGTGCCAATGTCATCAATATGTCTTTGGGTACTTATGCCTATTCCATTGCAATGGAGCAGGCCCTTGCACGTGCCTACCAGACAGCAGTGCTTGTTGCGGCGGCCGGTAACGACTGTATGATTATTAACCCCGACAAGCGATGCCCGGTTTGCAAGGAGTGGGGTGCTCCAATGTTCCCGGCTGCATTTACCTTTGTGCTTGGTGTTGAGGCATCTAACCGCGATGGCAGCCGTGCAAGCTTCAGTAACTGGGATGATGATGGCCCTATATTCTCGGCTTTTGGCGAAGAGAAACTCTATAACTACGAACTTCGTGCTCCCGGTTTGGCAATGACATCAACCTTCCCTGGTGGAAAGTATAAGGCGCTCAATGGTACATCAATGGCAAGTCCTTTGGTTGCCGGTGCAATCTCACGCCTGATGCAGTGCAAGGAGTATAACAGCAAGGAACTGCTCTTTGGTGACCTCATCCACGCACGCAAAAAGAATAGCAACGGAATCGTTGACTTCCAGGCTGCATACGAAATAACCGACGCTGACCGCAAGCCTACATTGCAGTTTGTAGCATATGAATTTGTTGACAGTGTTGCAGGTGATGGCGATGGCCGTGCCGATGCTGGTGAGACAATAGAACTATGGCCTGTATTCCGCAACGAGTGGGGTAATGCCGATAACATCACATTCTCGCTTGAGGTTGCCGAGGCCGAGGATCCAACAATAATAGAGGTGTTCAATAACAATGTTTCATTCGGCAAGAACCTGAGCAGTTATGCAAAGGCAAAGAGTGAGAATCCAATTTTGTTTAAGCTTAATGACAACTGTGTCGATGGTCGTCATATACGTCTTGTGTTGCGCGCCACTTGTGACAATATAACCGATGAACTTGTGCACGAGTTTGTCATTAAAGCCGAGAATGGTGTTGAACTTGGTGGTCTTATAAGTGAAGATATGACACTGTACCCCGATGTTCACTATATTGTAACAAAGACATTGGCTATTCAGCAGGGTGCCGTGCTTACAATCTTGCCAGGTACTGTAATAAAATTGAAAGAGGGCGTTTCAATTAAGGCTCCTTTTGGTACAATTGATTGCGCGGGTACACCTGATAGCTTAATAACATTTACAATGGCCGACGGTGAAACAGGTTATGCTTCTCAAATATATTTAGATGGTAAAATAGAATATGTTAAATTTACAGGATTGAATTTAACGGAGTGGCCTGCTATTTATAGCCCTGATGCCGTGAACTGTATTATCGAGAATTGTAAAGCTAGATCTTACCTGCTGACAAGTGGTTCATTTACAAAATGTAATATATTTTATAATACTGCAGGTACACAACTCTTTACAGGTGGACGATTACCATTGGAAAATACCAATATTTGTGGTAATATATATAGTAATTATGTTTATGGCAACCTGGATAATGCGTATAAAGAATCAAATGTTTTTGCCAATGAATTCGAAAATGGTGATTTGGTTAGTTTGGCATATGAATCTGGAACTCCTAAGAAATATACTCCGGAACAACCAAACTATTTAGGTTCTGCACGCGAAGATATTGTTTCCAAATGGGTTGTCGATATGATGCACGAAAAATATCCGGTTGGTTATGGTGTTTATGACCTCTCGAATATGCTTACTCGTCCAACAGCCGAGGCTCATGGTGTTGTGTGGAAGGTTGTGGTTAACGGCTACGATGCACAGGATGAATTTGAGATGTTGCCACCGCTTGGTGTGGGCAGGCACAAGTTCGAGGTTTACTTTAACCGCCCAATGGATGTGAACGTGATTCCAACGGTTGCAATGGGTGTACGCCCTCCATATACACAGGTTGTTGTTGCTGAGGATGGCGAGTGGAGTGCCGATAGTCTGGTTTATACAGCATACCTCACAATCAACGGTAAGACAAGCAGTGATGGTTTGAACCGTATTTATGTTGCCGGTGCAAAGGATACCGACCACTTTGAAATTCCAATTGAGAAACGCCGTTTCAATGTAGAGGTTGCTGCTGCGGGCTCAATGGCTACAGGTTTGATGGCCGAGGCCGGCCTTGGCAAGGTAACGCTCACCTGGGAAACCGATGAAGAGGACTTTGAGGATTTGCTTGGCTACAATATATACCGTTATACCGATAAATTGGATTCTACATATACCAATTACGACAAGAATGGAAATTGGGTAGGAGGTCACTGGGAGGTTAAGGGTGACACTGTAATTGTGAATGAGTCTGTGCTTGAAAGCAACGAAGTTGAGTTTACCGATTACAACGTTGTTCCCGGCACTACATACTACTATGTAATCAAGCAGATAACAACATCACTCAACAGTCATGCTTTGAGCAATGCCGTTGCTGCAACACCGCTGACAGCGCAAAAGGGCGACGCCAACGGTTCGATGTCTGTGGATATTGCCGATGTGGTGACCGAGGTTGCATATCTCACAAACCAGAACCCACAGCCATTCATCTTTGAGGCTGCCGACGTGAACAGCGATGAGAATGTGAACATTCTTGACGTGGTGGGTACTGTAACAATAATTACCAATCCGTCAGCTGTATCAACGTCATCGGCTAACAGCACTGCGACTTACACAATTGAGGATGGTGTCCTTTACATTGACAGCGATGTTGCCATTGGCGGTATACAGTTGAGCATTGCCGCTCCAAAGGGTACGCAGTTCCAGGGTCTTGAGGCACTGAACGGATTTGAGCAGATGACAGAGTGGACAAGCGACAGCGAGTGCCTGTTCCTTGCATTCTCAATGACCGGCAAGTCAATAGCTCCCGGCAAGCAGGCTATCCTGCGCATTGGCGATGCTACATTGAACGATGTGGTTATAAGTAACGCGCGCGGTGGTAATGTCCTTGCCGTGAACGGAAATGCAACAAGCGTTAGTGAGGTGGCAGGTGAAGATGTAGAGGTGGAAGGTATCTATGACCTTGTAGGTCGCAAGCTCAAGCAGATTTCTTCTCCCGGAGTTTACATTGTAAATGGCAAAAAAACATTTGTAAAGTGATTTATTGCTATGAGGTAGCAGATAATTGATAAAAGTAGCAATCATAAGGTTGTCATGCTGAGCGTAGTCGAAGTATCTTTTAGATGTCTCCACTGCGGTCGACATGACAACCGTGCGAAAATGTCATTTTTCGGGCAAGCCCTCAACAACACGTCAGAGCGGAGCGAAGATTCTTTACGATACAGCTGTTTAGATTCTTCGTTTCACTCAGAATGACAAATTCGCAAGAAACAGAACTCTCTCGTTGGGTTGAGTTGATAAACTCGCGAAATAAAAAATAAATCTATGAGAAGCACATTTATTGCAATATTGATGTTTGTAGGTGCGGTGTTGGGTGCTGTGGCGCAGAACACCGTATCTGTTTCTAATACCAATGGCGCTCCCGGAGAGGTGGTGAATGTTGATGTGTTGTTGCAGAACACCGACGATGTTGTTGCTGCAGAGGTGGTTATTCCACTTGTGAACAGGCAACTGACCTACGTCGATGGCTCTTGCGTAATAAACAGCGAACGTGCCAACGGACATCGCCTTAGCGCTGCTGTGGTAGATGGTGCTTTGAAAATTTATATATACAGTTTTTCGGGTGCTCCGTTGAATGGTGACGATGGAAGATTGGCTTTATTTAGCCTGAAACTCGGCAATTCGCCTGCAGAATATCCATTGCAGCCACAGGTGGTATTGAGCGATGCCACCGGTAAGGCTCTGCCGGTTAATACATCGGCTGGTGCTGTTACTATTCTTGCTCCGCAGATTGAGGTGGTGACTCCATCCGTTGATTTTGGACGTGTGCCCATTATGGCGCAGTATACCAAAAACTTTACCTTGCGCAACAGCGGAACGCTTCCTCTTGAGGTTAGTGGTTTGCAGTTCAATGACAATGCCTTTAGCATCGCTGAAACATCTTTTACAATTGCTGCCGGTGCAACAAGGAACATAACAATAAACTACTCGCCAACAGTGCGTGGTGCTGTGGACAAAAGTATTACTGTTGTTTCAAATGCTGCTAACGGTAATGCCACCGTCAAGTTGCTTGCCGAGCCTTATTCAGTTAATGAATTGCATAGTAGCCGTGTCGAGGGCATTGCGGGCGAAGAGGTTACTGTGGAGTTGCGAATGAATAATATGGAGGCGATTGTGGGATTGCAGACTACATTTAACCTCCCTAATGGCATTGAGTATGTAGATGGCAGTTTTGTTGCAACCGAGCGTGCGGCATCGCATACATCAATGGCATCATTCAGTAACGGAAAACTCTCTCTCTTTCTTTATTCAATGAAAAACACTCCAATGAGCGGCAACGATGGAGTGGTGGCAACGTTCCGTCTGCGCCTTAACTGTAACAGTGGCAGTTACAATATTGTACCGCAGAATACGGTGCTCAGCAATGCTGCGCAGGAGAATATGGTTTCGGCAGTAAGCGGTGAATATATTGTCGTGAAGAGCCCTGATATAGACGGAAATACAGAACTTGATTTTGGCAGGACTCCTGTAACGGAGGTTGCAAAGGCGAATTACAGTGTCAGGAATAATGGAAAAGCTACACTTGAGATTAGCAATGTGGTTTTTCTTGCCCAGGGATACAAGGTCGCAAATGAGTTGCCCCTTACCATTGAACCGGGGGGTGTGTCGGTGCTTAATGTCGAATACCTTCCTGCTGCCGAAGGGGCACACTCGACTTCAATGAACATATATAGCAACGACCCCGACGAAAAAATGATATCGGTGAAGGTTACGGGAACTGTGTATGAACCGAATAACCTTACTTTCGAGGGAGAGAACCTGCAGAACGGTGATTATGTTATGAGCATAGGGCTTGATAATTACACAGGTATTGTTGCAATGCAGATGGACATACATTGGATGCCGGGGATGACGACATCGAGTGACAGGCTTAAAGTGTCGGAACGCTTGGCAAGACATTCATGTTCTATTACAAAGATTGACGAAGATACATACAGGTTCATAGCCTTTTCTTTTGGCAACAACAACATTGCAGGCAATGAGGGTAAACTGTTTGACTTGACATTTACACCCGGCAATGGTGTTGATTACAAGGATACCCCCATTGTCATTGACAATGTGGTGCTTAGCAGCAGTGGCGCAAATAACTATACCTCGCAGCTGGCATTGAATGTTCCTGCCTCATACAGCCACTACTATGTGCGTTTTATGTGTGAGGGTAAAGTTGTTAGTGAAGCATTCCAAAAGGTGGGGAGCACGGTGGTGTATCCGCAGATGCCCGACCGTGAAGGACACTCTTTCCATTGGGAACTTGAGGGTGGCAACAAAACACTTGCTTATCCGATAGACTTGGCAAGCAATGCCAATGAAATGCTCTATTCAAATGCTTATTGCACAACTGGAGGTGATAACTTCCAAGGTTGGCATGTGTTGTTCGATGATAATACAGGAACATTCTTCCATTCTGAATATGCATCTAACAAGACAAGCACAGATGGTCTTCACCACTATCTGCGCATTGATTTGGGAGCCGGTAATGAAGTGGAGATGTTCTCGTTCACTTATGCTACACGACGTGGATATACCGTTGGTTCACCTACAAGAATGGTTGTAGAAGGTTCAAACTCTGCCGATGGCCCATATTCAGAGATTGCTGTACTCACGGGTATGCCAACTTCAAACTCTACATATAGCTCAGATACTTTGGGAAATGGCAACAGATACAGGTTTATACGTTTCCGTGTAATCAATACTTCTTCAAATCAGTCGCCAAGTGGGCATCCGTTCTTCTATATTTCGGAATTCGGAATGACAAAGTATGTGAAAGTACCTACACTATTGGAAACCGTGCCGTCAAATGACGTAGTACTTAATGGATTGTATACTCCAAATAACTATAAGGTAACTTATAAGGTAGATGGTGAAATTGTTGCGACGGATAGTGTGGTTTATGGCAATGAAATCGTCCTTCGTGAGCATCCTGTCAAGGAAGGCCATACTTTCAGCGGTTGGAGCGAAGTGCCTGCCACCATGCCTGCAAGTGACATAACAATTGAAGGTTCATTTGCAGTAAACAGTTATAATGTAATTTACAAGGTTGATGGCGAGGTTTATGCGACCGAAACCGTTGCTTACGGCAGTGAAATTATTCTGCGCGAGGAACCAAATAAGGAAGGTCACACCTTCAGCGGTTGGAGTGAAGTACCTGCAACCATGCCTGCAGGGGATGTTACAATTGAGGGCACATTTGCTGTAAATCGTTATGCGGTAAATTATAAGGTTGATGGTGTTGGGTTTGCCGTTGACAGTGTTGCGTATGGCAGTGAAATAGTACTTCGTGAGAATCCAACAAAGGAAGGCCATACTTTCAGCGGTTGGAGTGAGGCGCCAGCAACCATGCCTGCAAGCGACATTACCATCGAGGGTACATTTACCGTAAACAGCTATAATGTGATTTATAAAGTAGACGGTGAAATCGTTGCGACGGATAGTGTGCTTTATGGAAATGAAATCGTCCTTCGTGAGCATCCTGTCAAGGAAGGTCACACCTTCAGCGGTTGGAGTGAAACGCCAGCAATAATGCCGGCAAGTGATATAACAATTGAAGGTTCATTTGCCGTAAACAATTATGTTATTACTTACATTGTTGATGGAGAACTTTATAAAACCGAGACGGTTGCATACAGTTCCGAGATTCCAGTGGTTGAATCGCCTACAAAAACAGGTTACACTTTTACGGAATGGATAGGTTTACCATTTACCATGCCTGCAGATAATATTACTGTTGAGGCTAATTTTGTAGTTAACAACTATGTGGTTAACTATATTGTCGATGGCACCGGGTATGAGACTGAAACTGTTGCTTACAATAGTCCTTTGTTCTTAATAGATGAGCCTGTTAAGGAAGGTCACACTTTCAGTGGTTGGAAAACAAAGGGTTGGACCGGAGAGTATATTGTTACACCAATAGACTTGGCAAGCAATGCCGATGAAATGTTGTCAAGCAATACACCAAGTAAGGAGTGGGAACGATTGTTTAATAATTATACATATTTTTCCGGTAACACATCTGATGGTTCCGATGCATATCTATGTGTGGATTTGGGTGAGAGTAATATGTTAGGTAAATTTACATTTACTTATGCTGTACCAAATATATTTAATAACCATCCTGAAAAAATTACAATAACATGCTCTAATGATAAGGATGGTGAATATACAGAAATTGCTACTTTAACAGAACTTCCACAAGAAAATAATTCGATTTATAACTCTGAAATCATTGGTGACGGAAATAGGTATCGTTATGTCCGTTTCTGTATGCATAAAAGCAACTATTGGATTCGCAAATTTGGAATAACCCGATATGAGGAAGTTGTAGGGCTCATTGTGCCTCCATCCACGATGCCTGCAAGTGATATAACAATAGAGGGTGCATTTACCGTAAACAGCTATAATGTGATTTATAAAGTAGATGGTGAAACTGTTGCGACGGATAGTGTGCTTTATGGAAATGAAATCGTCCTTCGTGAGCATCCTGTCAAGGAAGGTCACACCTTCAGCGGTTGGAGCGAAGCTCCTGCAACAATGCCTGCCGGGGATGTTACAATTGAAGGTTCATTTGCAGTAAACAGTTATAATGTAATCTACAAGGTAGACGGCGAAGACTACAATGTTGTTCCTGTAACATATGGCAGTGAAATTATATTGATTGAAGCACCTACGAAGGAGGGGTGTACTTTTAGCGGTTGGAGTGAGGTGCCAGCGACTATGCCGGCCGAGGATGTTACAATTGAGGGAACGTTTACTGTTAACCGTTATGCTGTTCATTACAAAGTTGATGGTTGCGGGTTTGCCATTGACAGTGTTGCGTATGGCAGTGAAATAGTACTTCGTGAGAATCCAATAAAGGAAGGCCATACTTTCAGCGGTTGGAGCGAAGTGCCTGCCACCATGCCTGCTGAGGATATAACTATTGAGGGAACGTTTGCAGCAAACAGTTATAATGTAATATATAAGGTAGATGGTGAAGAGTACAAGGTTGAATCTGTTGTTTATGGTACAGAGGTTAACTTGATTGATGCGCCGGTTAAGGAGGGGCATACTTTCCATGGCTGGAATGGGGAAAGAGAGGATGGATTTGTCGCTTATTCAATAGAGTTGGCAGATAATATGCTATACTCTAACGCTTATTGTACAGATAAGACTTATGGAGATGAATTTAAAGGTTGGCATGTGCTGTTCGATAATAATCCTGCTACATTCTTCCATTCTGAATATAATCCGAATGTAAAGGACAGTTCCGATGGGTTAGAGCATTATATTCGCATAGACTTGGGTGCTGGTAATGAAGTGAATAAATTCTCATTTACATATTCTAATAGACAAAATAACAGCACCGGTTCTCCTACAAAAATTATTGTAGAAGGTTGTAATGAAGCAAACGGTGTTTATAGTGAAATTGCAACGCTTACAGGTCTGCCAACATACAATTCTACATATAGTTCCGATACTCTTGGAAATGGTAATAAATACAGATTCATAAGATTACGTGTAACTGAAACTTCTTCAAATCAATCGCCAAGCGGACATCCGTTCTTCTATATTTCGGAGTTGGGAATGACAAAATATGTTGAACACTTATCTATTCCCACGGTTATGCCGGCCGAGGATGTCGTAATTAATGGTACATTTACCGTAAACAGTTACGCACTGAAATATGTGGTTGACGGAGAGGTGTTTGCAGTCGATAGCATAGCTTATGGAAATGAAATAGTTCTTCGTGAGCATCCTACAAAAGAAGGCCACACCTTCAGCGGTTGGAGCGAAGCATCTGCAACCATGCCTGCCGAGGATGTTACAATCAATGGCGCATTTACCGTAAACAGTTACAATGTAATTTACAAGTTAGACGGCGAAGAGTACCAGATTGTTCCTGTAACTTACGGCAGCGAGATTACATTGATAGAAGCACCTACAAAGGAAGGCCACACCTTCAGCGGTTGGAGTGAAGTGCCAGCGACTATGCCGGCCAAGGATGTTACAATTGAGGGAACGTTTACTGTTAATCGTTATGCCGTTCATTACAAAGTTGATGGTGACGGGTTTGCCATTGACAGTGTTGCGTATGGCAGTGAAATGGTACTTCGTGAGAATCCAATAAAGGAAGGCCATACTTTCAGCGGTTGGAGCGAAGTGCCTGCCACCATGCCTGCAAGTGACATAACAATTGAAGGTTCATTTGCAGTAAACAGTTATAATGTAATCTACAAGGTAGACGGCGAAATTGTTGCGACGGATAGTGTGATTTATGGCAATGAAATCGTCCTTCGTGAGCATCCTGTCAAGGAAGGCCATACTTTCAGCGGTTGGAGCAAAACGCCAGCAACCATGCCGGCAAGTGATATAACAATTGAAGGTTCATTTGCCGTAAACAACTACACCGTAACCTACCTTGTCGATGGTGAGATCTATGCGACTGAAACTGTTGCTTATGGTAGTGAGATTATCCTTCGCGAGGAACCTACTAAAGAGGGACATGCCTTCTGCGGTTGGAGTGAGGCGCCAGCAATAATGCCTGCAAGTGATATTACCATTGAAGGTTCATTTGCCGTAAACAACTACACCGTAACCTACCTTGTAGATGGCGAGGTCTATGCGACCGAAACCGTTGCCTACGGCAGTGAGATTGTCTTGATAGACGCACCAACCAAGGAAGGTTACACCTTCAGCGGTTGGAGCGAAGCTCCTGCAACAATGCCTGCCGAGGACGTTACAATCAATGGCGTATTTGCCGTGAATACATACAATGTAATTTACAAGGTTGATGGCGAAGAGTACCAGGTTGTTCCTGTAACTTACGGCAGTGAAATTACAATGATTGAAGCACCTACAAAGGAAGGTCACACCTTCAGCGGTTGGAGTGAAGCTCCTGCAACCATGCCTGCAAGTGATGTTACAATAGAGGGCTCGTTTACCGTGAATACATACAATGTAATTTACAAGGTTGATGGTGAAGAGTACCAGGTTGTTCCTGTAACTTACGGCAGTGAAATTACATTGATTGAAGCACCCACAAAGGAGGGCCATACCTTCAGCGGTTGGAGCGAAGCGCCTGCAACCATGCCTGCAAACGACATTACAATCGAGGGTACATTTATAGTAAACAACTACACAGTAACTTACCTTGTAGATGGCGAGGTCTATGCGACTGAAACCGTTGCATACGGCAGTGAGATTATCCTACGCGATGAACCCACAAAGGAGGGCCATACCTTTAGTGGCTGGAGTGAAGCGCCAGTAACAATGCCTGCAAATGACATTACTATTGAAGGTACATTTACCGTAAATAACTACACAGTGACATACCTTGTCGATGGTGAGGTGTATGCGACCGAAGCCGTTGCATACGGCAGTGAGATTATCCTACGCGATGAACCCACCAAGGAAGGCCATACCTTCAGCGGTTGGAGTGAAGTACCTGCGACTATGCCTGCAAGCGACATTACCATTGAAGGTACATTTACCGTAAATAACTACACTGTGATTTACCTTGTTGATGGTGAGGTCTATGCGACTGAAACTGTTGCATACGGCAGTGAAATTACATTGATTGAAGCACCTATAAAAGAGGGATACACCTTTAGCGGTTGGAGCGAAGCACCTGCCACAATGCCGGCAAGTGACGTAACCATTGAAGGTACATTTACTGTAAACAACTACATAGTGACTTACCTTGTCGATGGCGAGGTGTATGCGACTGAAACCGTTGCGTACGGCAGTGACATTGTGTTGATTGATGAACCGACCAAGGAAGGCCACACCTTCAGTGGTTGGAGCGAAGCGCCCGCTACAATGCCGGCCGAGGATGTAGTAATTGAGGGTTATTTCACTCCGGTTACATTTATCAATGGTGTGGAGTGTGACCTTGAGGAATTGATTATATATAACCTTAAGGGAGAGCGTATTGTTGATACGGACGAACTTGAAAGAGGTTTTTATATTATAAACGGCCGAAAGGTGTGGGTGAAGTGATGCACCCTCATTAATATATTGCATTGTTCCCTGCGCGTTGCGTGGGGAACAATGCTTTTGGGTGTATATAGATCCTTCCTGTCGTCAGGATGACGGTTTCGCGTGTTTGTCATGTCGACCGTAGTGGAGATATTTGAAAGATACTTCGCTTTGCTCAGTATGACAGGTTCGCGATTTGATTTAGCTTATATCGAACTCACGTTTTTTCATCTCCCTCCGCAACTCCGTTGCTCGTCCCTCTTAAAGAGGGACAGTTTTTATATGTATGCGTTTTTGAGGCGAGCCACAAGCAACCTGTCATACTGAACGGAACGTAGTGCATGGATATCAGAAATTAACACAACGGTATTTTTTCCTTTTTTGCAAAGCATTGCTATTGGACTGACTCTTTATATTCCTTTCAAAAACAATCTCCTCTGTTGCTTGTTCCTTATTATACATAAATAAGTGAATGTTATGAGCAATATGAAGATTACTGTTTTTGCAGACCCTGTGTGCACCTGGTGCTGGGGTAGTGTGCCTGTGTGGCGCGCATTGGCCTATCTCTATGGCAACAGCATTGAACTGGACCATGTGATGGGCGGTATGATTGAGGATATAAGGACCTACAACAACCGTCGTCTTTCGATTGGCGGCGACATAGCCCTGTCCAACCGCAAAATCCATGACCATTGGATTGAGGCATCGGCGGTGCACGGTATGCCGGTGTGCGAGCATAGTTTCCCTCTCTTTTCGCAGGAGCATCCGTCGACAATACCGCAGAATCTGGCTTTTCTTGCTGCGCGTGTATATGAGGCACGCTACAGCAATGAGGTGAAGCCCGGTGCTGCGCGCCACTATCTGCGTCGCCTGCAGGAGGCGACGGCTGTCGATGCAGCTCTCACGGGTGACATTGATACGCTTGTAGACCTTTCGGCCGTAGTGGGTTTTGTGCCCGAGAAGTTCCGTACAATATTCACCGGCGATGTGGTAAAGACGCTTTATGACGAGGGCAGGCTCTTTGCCCGCAGTTACGAGGTCACTTCCTTTCCCGGCTATCTTGTGACCTACCGTGGCGAGGAGATGATGCTGCGCGGATATTCGACCTTTGACGTGGTGCGCAATTGTATTGAACAACTGTCGTTCGGCAACATAAGGCCTATCGATGACGGGCGTGACAAGTTTACGGCCGAGAATGTAAGGCGTTTTATTGACGGCTACGGCAGTGCATACCCCGTGGAGATTGCCACAGCCTTTGGCCTTGCAAGACATAACGGGCATAGTGCATTGAATGTGGAGTCGTATGAGGGGTTGCCCGATATTATTGAGCAGCTTGTGACAGCCGGCGAGGTGGCTGTTGAGCCGCGTGGCAACGGTTTCATCTGTTATTGTCTCAACGGTCACCATCCCAAACCGCATGTGCATGGGCACTCATATGCCGTGTCGGGAGTGTGAAAAACTGTAACACGGCTTTTTTATAGGCAATAATATAGATGTTGACCCGCAACTCATTTTTCTTCGCGAATATGTCATCCTGAACGGATGTGAAGGATCTCAAGCCGCGTTTAAAATAGATGCTTCTACTTCGCTCAGCATGACATTTAAACGTTGGGTCAACAGCTATATTGTTACTAA
Source organism: Bacteroidaceae bacterium (assembly GCA_045650605.1). Classification (GTDB taxonomy): domain Bacteria; phylum Bacteroidota; class Bacteroidia; order Bacteroidales; family Bacteroidaceae; genus HGM04593. The sequence continues at coordinate 50,896 of JAZRRI010000048.1, forward strand.
TAAAAATGACCCCGTCGGGGTCATTTTTATTTATTCACAATATGTTATCGCTGTCTTGCGGCCGTAGGGGTCGGTATAAGAAACCGGA
>JAZRRI010000049.1:0-41259 GCA_045650605.1 Bacteroidaceae bacterium
GACCTCAATGGCGGCAAGGCTACCCGTCCCGAAGACATCGTCCACATGGCGGTAGACCAGAAGCCATTCTTCGGTAAGCGTGGCGGTGTCACCTTCTCGGGTGGCGAGCCCACCGTACAGGCCGAGGCTCTCATACCTATAGTAAAGGACCTCAAGAGCCATGGTATACACACCTGCATCGACTCAAACGGCGGTGTGTGGAACAAGCACGTAGAGGAGCTACTCACCGAGATCGACCTCGTATTGCTCGACATCAAGCAGTTCAACCCCGAGCGCCATCGCCAGCTCACCGGTCGCAGCAACGAGCAGACCCTGCGCACCGCAGCCTGGCTCGAAGAGCACGACCACCCCTTCTGGCTGCGCTACGTGCTCGTGCCCGGATATAGCGACATGGAGGAGGACATCCGCGCCCTTGGCGAAGCCCTCGGCCAGTACAAGCAGATACAGCGCGTAGAGATACTTCCCTACCACCGCTTCGGCGTACACAAGTGGGAAGCCATGGGATGGAAATATGAGCTCGAAGAGGTGAAGGAGAACACCCGCGAGCAGCTCGAGCGTGCCGAACAGTTCTTCAAGGAATACTTCCCCACCGTGATTGTAAACTAAGGACTTAGACCTTACTACACATAGAGCAGCAACCATAGCTGCTCTATTTTTATATCCTCCGAAATTCCTACCGAAAATTTCACAAATCACCAAAAAAAACTACCTTTGCTGAAAAGTACAAGGACAAACGACTCATGGAACTATGAAAGACAATATATATGTACACAACTGCCCCTATGTCGAACAGGTTGCAAAAGAAACGATTTGGGATTTTTCCACATGGGAGATATTCCACGCTTCCCACTCCGCGATGGGCGTGGGAAGTGAGTCGACTCGGCATAGACTGAAGGGTACTTATAGGGTCATCACACCTGATGGCACCGCCGTATCCATAGAACTTCGAGAAGACAAGACATTGGTCGTACATACTGACAAAGCCACTTATAAAGGCACATGGAGCATCGGATTAGGTTCGTCAAGGCGTTACGATACATATACAAAAGATAATATCGTTTGCTCCATAAACTTCAATTGTCAATTTATGCAACAAAGGTATAGGTGCGTCTTCGAACGGGATGGTGTGATAATTCTTATCCCCTTGAAGGATATCAAGATGATTAAGAAGATTTTAGATTCTTGGCCACGCTATGACAAGAGCAATTACGATTACAGGCGTTGCCTATTCCTCGTTAGAGAACAGGACGGAGAAAAACGTCCACAGACGATAGAAGAATTTACCTCCTATGTAAAGGACGTATACTTGAACGAAGTGCTGGACAAGAAGATTTCCAGCACGATGAAAGAAAATTTCGAACGACGGGATTTCATCATCCTTTTGTACATTTTGTTAGTCGTATTGTGGCCCTTACTATGTGTTGGGAGTCTTCTCTTGATCCTACCCATATTAAACTCTCTGCTTCCAGGTATCCTCTTTATCATCTTATGGATTGCCATACTGCTATTGGCCCTCTATTGGCTCGTACGCTTGGAGGCCCAATTCAAAGACCGGCAGATAAGCGAGGAAAAATCATACGCAAAGAGATTCAGAGAGACACGTGAGGCTTATGAAATCCCTAACGTGTCACACCACCAATGGGCATTTGAAGAAAAATGGCGAGGATAACGTTACCTACCCTACCGTTTCTCAACCTCATCAACCTCTTATGAACATCCTTGTTGCATGGATAGGAATATAAGATTATTCACATCAACGACCAGCTACTCCCAGCTCTTTGTTCCTAAGTTCCAACGTCACACCCATATAGTTTCTAACTCGTCTTCTTAATTATTAAATACCCAACCACAGTCACCATGGTAAATCATCTGTTTGGTCATACCACCATCAATGCAGATATTTTCACCTGTGATAAAACTAGCCTTGTCGGAACATAAGAACAACACCATATGAGCTATATCCTTAGGGTGTCCCACACGCCCTACGGGTTGCTGTGTTGCATCGGGGCCAACAAATAGAGTTCCCGTAGTATCAATCCACCCAGGCGAGATGGAGTTTACTCTTGCTTTACCTGCGAGACTCACAGCAAGAGCATGCGTTAACGCTGCTATGCCACCTTTGGCGGCAGTGTAGCTCTCGGTCTGTGGCTGGCTCATGCGGTCACGCGAGGAGGAGATATTCACAATAGAGGCTCCTACCACCAGATGTTCTTTTAAGAGTTTGACCAGATAGAACGGTGCGGCAACACCCACACTGAGCGCATACTGAAACTCATTGTAGGAACACTCATCGATACCCTTTATAATGGGCAAGGCATTATTAATAATGCAATGTACCTCGTCATGACGACCAAGAATATGAGAAACAAAGGCCTCGAGAACTTCCTGCTTTGAGATATCACCTACGAAATGTTCTCCTTCCACTTTATCTATAACATACACATGAGCACCTTGAGAACGAAACTCATCAGCGACACACTTGCCAATGCCGTTAGCGCCACCGGTCACTATCACTACTTTATCTTTGAATACCTGTTGCATGCCTTCTCCGTTTTCAATAAACTAAAAGCAAAGATAGGAACAAACGAGCGAGAAACACATAGCTTATTTAAGTTTTTTCACAATGTGCGCAGAATATCTTCGAGTTTGTCCCAAAGATGTGAGATTTCACATAATAATCGTTATCTTTGTCCTTTCGAAAACAACCAAACAAAAATGATACAATTTCAATGCGACTATAACGAGGGAGCACACCCGATGATACTGCAGCGCTTAGCAGAAACAAACATGGAGCAGACCATCGGATATGGCGAAGACCCCTATTGCGAGCAGGCACGCCACCTGATTAAGCATGCCTGCCAAAACGAGAACATAGATGTGCACTTCCTCGTAGGTGGCACACAAACTAATACAACGGTAATAGCCCACACCTTGCGCTCTTACCAAGGAGTACTCAGAGCCGTGGGCGGACACATCAACGTGCATGAAACGGGAGCCATAGAGGCTACAGGACATAAGGTGCTGGCCATAGACTCTCCCGATGGCAAGCTCACCACCACACAAATAGAGCAGGCCATGCAAGCACACCTCAACGAGGATGGTCCCGAACATATGGTACAGCCCGGCATGGTATACCTATCATTCCCCACAGAAGTAGGTACGATATATACCCTTAGCGAGTTAGAAGCAATCAGCGCTGTATGCAAAAAACACAAACTGCCACTTTTCGTTGATGGCGCTCGCTTAGGCTATGGACTGTGCTCACCGGAGAGCGATATCACCCTACCTCAACTAGCCCAACTGGCCGACGTATTCTATATCGGTGGTACCAAAGTAGGAGCACTCTTTGGCGAGGCTGTGGTAATCACCAATGAAACTCTAAAACGAGACTTCCGATACAGCATTAAACGTCATGGAGGCATGCTAGCAAAGGGTCGCCTACTAGGCATACAATTTGCAACACTCTTCACTGAGAACCTCTATATGAACATCGCCCAACACGCCATTGACGAAGCGATGCGCATCAAAGCTGCATTACAAGAGAAAGGCATCAGTTTCTTGATTGACAGCCCGACCAACCAGCAGTTTCCCATCTTCAGCAATACACAGCTCGAGCAATTAAGCAAGAAGTACAGATTCTCCATATGGCAACATATGGACGAAGAACGTACGGCAGTGCGTATCTGCACCAGCTGGGGCACGAAGAGCGAGAATGTAGACAAACTCATAGAAGATCTTAAACAAATCTAAAACAGTAGAAATTGCTCCGTATAGAATGACTAAATCACTATTCATCGTTGGCATAGGAAGCTTCTTCGGGGGAGCGTTGAGATATTATATTTCAACCCTCCTACGGAGTTGCTGCAATCAAAGCTTTCCGTGGGGGACATTGACAGTAAACCTCTTGGGATGTCTAATTTTTGGAGTGTTATTTGCCATATTTCACAAGGCAGGCTCAACGCATGACTCATGGAGCCTACTACTCACGACAGGACTATGCGGTGGATTCACCACCTTCTCCACATTTGCCAATGAGAGCGTACAAATGCTACAAGTGGGGAATTATCTAGGATTTGCCACTTACATCACGACAAGCATCATACTTGGACTTGCACTCGTGATTATAGGATATTGGATTGCGAGCTAAAAACAGAAAAAAACTTACTTTTAGGACTAAACCTGCAATAAATCCCGGTACAAGAAGAAAAAAATGCATTTTTATTAAAAAAAAACACCAGATGTTTTGTCAGTTCAAAAAAAAACCATACCTTTGCATCGCAATTGAGAAACAGATGCACTCTTAGCTCAGTTGGTAGAGCAATTGACTCTTAATCAATGGGTCCAGGGTTCGAGTCCCTGAGGGTGTACAGAGAGAAAAGCCGACTTAAGTCGGCTTTTCTTTTTATGTACATTGAACGCATGTTTATTCGTCCGTTTTTCGTACCTTTGCACGCAAAACGAGATTATTAGGATGAAGGGAACCATACAGACTTTCTTCGATTCACAACTCAACGGATGGCAAACAGCACGAGACAATCACGAGGCGCTCACTCACGTGTGGTCTCGCGAACTGACATCACCCAAATTGTGCACCCCCTTACGCGTGCAGTGCAATCCCGCTCGCCTAGTATCGACAGGTGCAAAGATCGACAAGGCAAGTATCGCCGCCCGCCCCTGCTTCCTCTGTGAGGCAAACCGCCCCAAAGAACAGCAAAGCCTTGCACTGAATGAAGAGTTTGAATGGTTGGTAAACCCCTTCCCCATACTCCCTAATCACTACACCATCGTTGCCAAGCAGCATCGTCCGCAACGCTTTCTCGATGCTTACGAGGCCATGATACAAGCAACGAAGAAACTACCCGAAGGGTATATCGTATTCTACAATGGGCCCAAGTGTGGCGCATCGGCCCCCGATCACCTGCATCTGCAAGCTGGACTTGGTCATGAAGTCCCGCTGGTGAAGTACGCCAAAGGACTGAGCGCAAGCAAGGACATACGAACTATCTCCCCCTTCGACTATTTGGCCTACCTAATCAACAATGCAGAAGACAAGGAAATATTCAACAATCTATACCATTCGTTTCCTATTCTTGAAGAGGAATATGAACCGCGCATGAATGTGGTGGCTTACCGCAAGGGAGATAAGGTAAAACTTGTCATCATTCCTCGTCACGCACACCGTCCCCGATGCTATAGCGCCGAAGGTGATGCCCAGTATCTCATCAGTCCAGGCGCTTTGGACATGTGTGGACTCATCATCACTCCCCGAGCAGAAGACTACGAACGGCTCACCACCCAAAAGGCTACCGACATACTCAGCGAAGTAGGTGTACGCACCGAACCAACCATCGATGTGGGCATTATTCAGGGGAAAGAAATAGCATTCTCCCTAAACACGCCATACACCACCGATAACACGGCATACTATAAAGGTGAATATCTAGCACGAATAAAGGGAGAGAAAATACTTTTTGACAACAAGTTGTATGATGAGTTGTCTTTCACACGCAGTACAGACGAATCTCCCACTTTCAGCCTCCACGGCGTGACCATCGGCAAGGAGTTTCACTGGCAACAACAGGAAACACAGACCTTCCAAGGCTCACTCATCTTGCGCATTATCGATGGTGAGTTACACGCCATCAACCGTATCGCCATAGAGGACTACCTCACCAGTGTTATCGCCTCGGAGATGAGCGGCACCTCATCGATAGAGCTTCTCAAGGCCCACGCCGTCATCTCACGTAGCTGGCTGCTGGCACAGATAACTGCAGGAGCCTCCCAGAAATTGAAAATTCAAAATTCAAATTTGGAAAACTCTCAATTTATAAAGTGGTACGACCGCGAGGCGCATACGCACTTCGATGTATGTGCCGATGATCACTGCCAGCGCTACCAAGGCGTGAGCCGCAAGGTGACGCCACAGGTACATGAGGCCATACGTGCGACGCGAGGCATCGTGCTGAGCTACGAGGGCGAGGTGTGCGATGCACGCTTCAGCAAGTGCTGCGGTGGACGAACCGAACTCTACGAGAGCTGTTGGGATGATACACCCCACCCCTATCTCAGTGTGGTGGACGACCCCTTCTGCAATACCGACGACCCAAAGATTCTCTCCGAGGTGCTGAACCACTATGACCAGTCGACCGACTTCTACCGCTGGACGGTACAGTATACCCAAGAGGAGTTGTCAGAACTCGTACGCCGTCGTGGCGGATTCGACTATGGCGACATCATGGACCTTATTCCCATCGAGCGAGGGCCCTCAGGACGCATCATACGTCTACAGATTGTAGGTACGAAGGCCACCCGCATCATCGGCAAGGAGCTGGAGATACGCCGTACCCTATCAGAGTCCCATCTGTATAGCAGTGCGTTCGAAGTAGAGAAGATAAATGAGAAAACCTCTCCTACCTTCATTCTCCACGGCTCAGGCTGGGGACATGGCGTAGGCTTATGCCAGATAGGAGCTGCCGTGATGGGAGCCAAAGGATATAACTATAAAGAGATACTTCACCACTACTACCCCGAAGCCACGCTCACGGAGTGGTATACCCCAAGTCCACAATGCCCTTCCCGAGATGACTGTTAGTACATGAAAAACACTATGGGCCATCAGGGAGGCTTGTGGACCTTTATATACTTAAAAACCAAAAACTCATAAACTTAAAATGATTTCAGTAGACGGATTGGCCGTGGAATTTGGCGGCACCACCTTATTTAAAGACATATCATTCCAAATCAACGAAAAAGATCGCATAGCCTTGATGGGTAAAAACGGTGCGGGCAAGAGCACGCTGCTCAAGATTCTCGCTGGGGTACGCCAGCCTACCCGAGGCAAGGTGTCGGCACCGAAGGATTGCGTCATCGCCTACCTACCCCAGCACCTCATGACCGAAGATGGACGCACGGTATTTGAGGAGACCTCACAGGCCTTTGCCCATCTGCACGAGGCGGAGGCAGAAATCGAGCGCATAAACAACGAACTCGCCACACGCACCGACTACGAGAGCGACGAATATATGGCGCTCATCGAAGAGGTGGCAGCGTTGAGCGAGAAGTTCTATGCCATCGACATGACCCACTTCGAAGAGGATGTGGAGAAGACGCTCCTCGGTCTCGGCTTCGAGCGCAGCGACTTCAACAAGCCCACCTCGGAGTTTTCGGGCGGATGGCGCATGCGCATCGAGTTGGCCAAACTCCTACTCAAAGACCCCGATGTACTGCTGCTCGACGAGCCCACCAACCACCTCGACATCGAGAGTATACAGTGGCTCGAGGAGTTCATCAAGACCTCATCAAAGGCCGTCGTGGTCATCAGCCACGACCGCAAGTTTGTCGACTCCATCACCACCCGCACCATCGAGGTCACCATGGGCCGCATCTACGACTACAAGGCATCGTATAGCCACTATCTTGAGTTGCGCAAGGAACGTCGCGAGCAACAGCAGAAGCAGTACGAGGAGCAGCAGAAGATGATACAGGAGACAAAGGACTTCATCGAGCGTTTCAAGGGTACATACTCAAAGACCCTTCAGGTGCAGAGCCGCGTGAAGATGCTCGAGAAACTGGAAATCATAGAGGTGGACGAGGAGGATACATCGGCTTTGCGACTCAAATTCCCGCCATCGCCACGTGCGGGTCAGTATCCCGTGATTATGGACGGAGTGGGCAAGGTGTTCGGCGACAAGCGCATCTTCTCGGGCGCTACGCTCACCATTGAGCGCGGCAACAAGGTGGCTTTTGTGGGCCGCAACGGCGAGGGTAAGTCAACGCTCGTGAAATGTATAATGAAGGAACTTGAGCACGAGGGCTCGTTGCAGCTCGGCCATAATGTGCAGATAGGCTATTTCGCGCAGAACCAGGCATCGTTGCTCGACGAGGAGCTTACAGTGTTCCAGACCATAGATGATGTTGCCAAGGGCGAAATACGCAACAAAATACGCGATTTGCTTGGCGCATTCATGTTCGGCGGTGAGGCAAGCACCAAAAAGGTGAAGGTGCTCTCGGGCGGTGAGCGCACGCGCCTTGCACTGCTCAAACTGTTGCTTGAGCCTGTGAACCTGTTGATTCTCGACGAGCCCACCAACCACCTCGACCTCAAGACAAAGGATATCCTGAAACAGGCACTGCAGGATTTTGACGGTACGCTCATCTGTGTGAGCCACGACCGTGACTTCCTCGACGGGCTTGTGACAAAGGTCTATGAGTTCGGCCACGGCAAGGTGCGTGAACACCTGTGCGGAATATATGAGTTCCTCGCCGCAAAGAAGATGGAGGAACTCAGCGAACTGGAGAGGAAGTGATTGCCGCCATGAGACTGCTCCGCTCCCTCTCTCTCGTTGCCGTACTGTCACTGCTGTTTGCATGCGGTGGCGGCCCGGGTGCCAAGAACGCAACATCCGCCAACGAGGCTCAGATGCAGGCTCCATCCCCGTCGGCAACGCTTGCGGGCAGGCTCGGCGAACTGTGGAACGGGTACGACTTTGCAAATTCAACGCAGGGCAACCGCGATGCCGGTGAGCAGCTCTTTTCCAACTTCATATATCTTCTTCAATATGCCGACTCGGCAACAGCCTCAAATGCTGTTGCGTCATTCTATGGCAAGGCTTCGGCTCATGAGTCATCGCGCAACTGGTGTCATGCAACGGTCGACCACTATCTGGCCAATCCCGATTCCCCTTTCCGCAACGATGCCGTGTATGCTCATTTTCTCACAGCTTTCATTGCTGGCTGCAGCGATGAGGCTCTGTCGGGCCGTGCCCGCTACATGCTCGACATGATATCACGCAACCGGCCGGGCAGCGTGGCTGCCGATTTCGGCTTCGTCGACCGTAACGGTCGCTCCGGAACGCTCCACTCACTCGATGCCCGGTTAATTCTGCTTGTGTTCAACGACCCGGGTTGCGACAAATGCCGGGAGGTGATGCCTTCGCTTCTTGCCGACCCGCTGTTGAGCTCGGAAGAGCTGCTTGTCCTTTCGGTATACCCCTATGACGATGTCGCGCTGTGGCGGGAGTGTGCTACCGCTGTGCCGTCCAATTGGATTGAGGTACATGACACCGGCTCCGGAATCATTGACGGCAGGCTATATCATCTTCCCGCAATGCCATCTTTCTATCTGCTTGACAGTGAAAAACATGTGTTGCTCAAGGATGCCCCCTTGTGGCGTGTAAGGGAGGTACTTTCATCAATTTGAGATGTCGGGTGTCATAACCCGCATTTTGTACATTTTCGCTCTATTTTTGTACATTTTCGCGTTTTTTTTTTTTTTTTTTTTTTTTGACTGTTTCGTAAAAAAATATTAACGATTTAATTGACTATATTTGTACACTTGAGCTTGAGCCTGTGAGGAATGGCTCGGCTTGTAAATGGACAGATATGCAAGATATACTCAAAGTACGCAATGTACTTGTTATAATACTGCTTTTATTCTCCTCCTTGGCATCTTTTGCTCAAACCGGGTACAGATATGTCCCGGGTGTGCATAAGCGAATAGTTGACCTGGAGGTACATTTCCGTTGGGACAAGCACCGGCTGGATATGGATTATATGGGCAATGACTCCGCTTTGGCGCGTTTTGCCCGTATCATTGACCGTATAGGTATTGAGTATATCGATTCTGTTGTCATCGTTTCGCAGTCATCGCCCGAGGGCCCCTATGAGTACAATGTGCGCCTTTCAAAGAGACGAGCCGCCACAATGCGCAATTATGTGATGAGCGAGTTCCCGGAGCTTGACGGGAAACTCTTTGTGCACCCCGACGGCGAGTCGTGGGAACAGCTCCGTTGGTATGTGGAGCGCGATACCGGTCTCAGCGATGAAGCAAAACAGCAGGTTTTTGATGTGATTGATGCCGATGTGAACATGGCCACCAAGAAGTGGCGCATGAATCGCCTGCCCACATACAAGTATCTTTTGCGTAACTACTATCCGCGCATAAGAAACTCGATGTTCTGTATTCTCTATTACAGCCGCGAGGCAGTGGAGCAGTTTGCCCTGCCTCCCATTGAGTTGCCCGATACTTTGCCTCCTCTGCCACAACTCCCGCAGACAGCTGCCAAGAAGAAAGTCATGGTGGCTGCGCTGAAAACCAATCTGCTCTATGATGCCGTCACAGCCTTGAATTTTGAGGTCGAGGTGCCGTTGGGCCGCCGTTTTTCCATTGTCTTCGAGGACCTTTTCCCTTGGTGGCATGGCGGTAACAAATGGGCTTTCCAGGTGTGGCAGATGGGTGTCGAGGGACGTTACTGGTTCGAGAAAGGCGTGCAACCCAATCTGCTCAGGGGGCATTTTGTAGGTCTGTATCTCATGTCGGCAAAGTTCGATTTGCAGTATTTCCGCGAGTTCAACTATCAGGGCGAGTACTGGTCTACCGGTCTCACCTATGGCTATTCAATGCCGCTTGGCAAGTATTTCAATCTCGAGTTCTCGGCTTCGGCAGGATACATGTCTATCCCCTATCGTCACTACAATCCGTCGGCCGGATGGGAGGAGCTTGTGCGCGACCCTTATAAGTGGGGCCGCAAGGGCTATTATGGACCTACAAAGATAGAGGTGTCATTGGTACTTCCATTGAGGTTTACTTATAAGAGCAGAAAGGGAGGTGTGCATGAGTAGGGTCTTGAAGTTCGTCTTTTTGTCTCTTCTCTGTCTTCTCTGTTCATGCGAGCGCCGTCCGCTTGTCGAGGACCAAGGCAAGGTGAAGGTGCGCGTGGTGCTGAACACCGACAGCATCCCCAATGTTACTGCCGGCATATACAACGACAGGGTAGTACCCTCGTTGGCCACACCGGCTATCTTTCGTGTGATATTTTATGAGCGCAATACGCAAGAGGCTGTCTCCCAGGCGTTCATTACAAGAGGCGGTATTGATGACGACGGTAGGGTCTACTACGAGGGTAAAGTGTTCGTGAACCCCGGCTCCTATGACATGGTGTGCTACAACTTCGATACTCCGTCGACGCTTGTGCGCGGCGAGAACTACAAGAATACCCTTGAGGCCTTTACATCCGAGATTGCCGAAAACATCTATTCAAGATTCAAGAGCCGTGCCGAAGCACCCGAGCCTGTTCTCTACTACGAGCCCGACCATCTGTTCGTGGCACGCGAAGAGGTGGCCATCCCCGATGTCAACGATGAGTATCTCATAACCACCGAGGCACGCACCGTCATAGATACCTATTATATACAGCTACGTCTTGTGAACGGGCAGTATACCTCAAATGCCGTGGCAATGATTACCGACCTTGCGCCTTCCAACCGTTTCGGTATGGGGGAGCCTGAGTTTGGCCGCTATGCAGGAACCTATTTCGAGATGTACCGCAGTGTCGATGCGCGCATGCGTACCCGGGAGAACGATGTCCTGTGTGCGGTGTTCAACACTTTCGGTAAACGCCCCGACCACATTGCGCCCACCGTGGAGAGCCAGCTCTACATCTCCTTCAATGTGCTCACTCGTGACGGCAACAGTGTGGAGATGACGTTGGATATGGACTCAATCTTCATGACTCCCCAGGCAAGGGAGAACCATTGGCTGCTCATCGACAAGGAGATTGTGCTGCCCGAGCCCGAGAGTGGCGGCTTCAAACCCGGTGTCGAGGGATGGGACGAGCAAATTGGCGAGATAGAAATTGGAAAGTGATTAAAAAACACTATATTTGTTTAACTTTTTTAATTTATTTGTTATGAAAAAAACTTTCTTATTTGCAGCAATTGCAGGCTTGATGTTTGCAGGCTGTACAAACGACGAACAGATGTTCGACGATGCTATGAGAGGTAAGGAGATTCGTTTTGCAGTGGCTCCGCAGACTGCACAGACCCGTGCCGAGCACGACATTGATGCTCCTTTCACTGGCAAGGTGACAATCTGGGCTTGGGAAGCAGGTACTGGCAATGCTATCATCAACGGTGACGTGTATGATGCTGCGAACAAGACTTTCGCAAGCGGCAAAAGCTATTATTATCCTGCCGATGGTGATAATGTCGATTTCGTAGCTGTTCCTGTTGAAACCATCAGCAAAACCAATGCAAATGGTGACGAAGAAAGCTATTTCACAGCTCCGGTAAGAACTGCTGACGGCAAGACAACAATGGCATTTACTACACCTGCCGGTATTGCAAACCACATGACCGACGCAATGACAACAGAGGTTGTTACACAAAACAGCGGTACTGTAGCGATGATTCTCCGTCACCTTATGGCTAAGCTGAACATCCGCGTACAGCAGACTGCACGATTCAATGACGCTACAAGATGTCTTGTAACTTTGAACGACCTTCAGATTCGTAAGGCTCACATTGATGGTAACGTTACTCTTGACCAGGATTGGACAGCAGTGAACGGTGGCGATGACTGCATGTGGGATAACACCTCAGGCGATGGTACATGGGATGTTCTTACTGAAAACTGGGATCTGTGTGCAGATATTGACCCGGCTAATGGTGCAGTGACAAACTTCGAGACAGCGAATGCAAAATTTGTGCTTCCTCAGAACCTTGTCAATAATCAGGAGCTCTATATCAAGTATACAGTTCTTACCGAGTACTTGAATGGACAGCCTTCTGTTACAGAGGAGTTCGAAAAAACAATTCTGCTGAAGGATATTTCTACAAGTATTCAGCACTGGGCAATGAACAAGAACATTACCTACATCATCAATATCAACCCTCTTGAGGAGAACCACAAGATTACCTTCGACTTCGATGTTGAGGAGTGGGGCGCTCAGAATGGTTCATGGGATATTGACCACTCAAAGTAAAAATTTCAGGCTATGGAGGATTGAAACCCTCCATAGTCACAAACAGAACGGGATGAGGGCTTTCGCAAGCGGCTTCTTGTCCCCTAAAGAACAGCTTGTAGCCATTGACTATGAAAACACTTACCAAATGCCTTGCGGCACTTCTTTTGCTTTTTCTCGCCTTTGCATGTACCGAGGAAGAAAGGGGCGTGGCGCCTGCAGTTGAGCTATCCTTCAGCCCGGCAATAAATGCGAGTACGCGTGCCGTTGAAGGGGTGTATCCCGTGGACGAGCCTTTCGCGGTGTGGGCTTTTGCTCTGCCCGAGAACAGGCATTGGAACGTAAACGCTGCCGATGCTGTGACATTGGCTGCCGGTAGCAACGTGGAGTTTAATGGCGAATCTTGGGTACCGGTACCGGCACTTGAGTGGCCACGGGAAAACAATCTTACATGTTTTGCGGTTGCACCCAAGGGCATAGCATCGGGTTTCTCGTTGAGGGACGGTGTAATGATAGAGGGTTTCGATGCCACATCGGGCATACACCCCATGTTTGCCGGCCCGGTTGCCGATTGCACTGCCTACAACACGCAAGGGTGTATTGCACTTCCTTTCGTGCATGCGCTGTCAAAGGTGGAGTTCTGCGTTCGTTCGGTGTCGGACAGCACCATAATAGTAAAAAGTCTCACTCTCGACAACGTGAAACACAGGGGTTGTTTTGCATCGTTGCCCATTCCGCATTGGGAATTGGACGATGAGGCCATGCGTGTGGAGTTCTGTGGCGAGCCTGTAGTGGCAGGCCGTGTGACAAAGAGCGTGGGTGTTCAAATGTTGATGGGGCAGAGAATAAACAGCAACGTGGAACTTATTGTCGATGTCCTCGACAAGGACGGTAACATGGTGGAGCAGGAGCGCAGGATTGAGGTGCCGGGATTTGTGGATTTGTGGAGTGCCGGCAAATATAACAAGTATGTGCTGAACCTGACAGCATCGTCGGCCTACACCGACAGTGATGTGCTCAAGAGGTTCGACATTTGATGATGGCCTTTGTGCCGCATAAATAAATGAAAGACTATGAAAACAGACCGCTATATGACACTGTCACGCTGCATGGGGCTAATGCTCATGTGCCTTCTCTGTGCATTGCCGCTCCTTTCGTCGTGCGATGACGGGAATGGTGAGGTGTTGCAGCACGAAGTGCCTTTGGGCTTCGAGTTCGGTGCAGCCGATGTTACAAGGGCTTCGGGCGATGTGATGGAATACGCGGGGACGGAATTCGGGGTTTCTGCCTCGCACTACAGCCCCGACTGCGAGACTGCGCTTGGCCGTGGCAGCCTGTTTATGGATAATGTGAGGGTGATGTTCGATGGTGCCGTGTGCACGACAGAGAGGTCGTACTACTGGATGAAGGGAGATACACACTTTGCAGCTTATTCACCTTATGTGAGTGACCCGGCGGTTGCTGCAATGGAGGTGACTGTGCCGCAGGAACCATATGAAGGCTATTCGTTCAGCGGTACGCTGGACGGGCGCACTGACCACATGTTCTCGGACGAACGCATTGGCGGTTACGAGGATTTCCCGGGCGGGCGCGTGCCACTTCTTTTCCGTCATGCGACAACCAAATTGGGCTTTACGGTAAGGCTCTCTACAGTGCAGGATGGTTCCACCACCTGGAGCGTGGATGTAGTGTCGATAAGGCTTGACAATATAAGGTGCAAGGGTGATGTCCGCTTTACACATGGCGGCGAGGCAGGTTATGCCGATGTTGTTGCTGCCGGTGCTGCCAACAATTGGGTGAGCAATGAGGATGAGGTTTGGAATACTATGGAGTTCCCCGTAGGGGCTGTGCATGACAGCGGATATCTCTCGGGCATTGAGGTGAACAATGCTTCGCTGCACCTTGCCAATACCTATGAAAGGGAGGTAGACGATGCGCTCTACGTGATGCCGCAGTTGCTGTACAGCGATGCCGACAGCGAGTTTGTGCAGACATTGACAATGGTATACAGGTTAAGCACAACCACAGCCGGAACAACAAAGATTACGACACACACGGTTGCGGTTCCCATGCATGCCGCCGGCATTGAAAAGTGGGGCATAAACAAATATGTAAAGTACAGGCTTGTGATTGAGCCGGGCGGTTCGGTTGAGTTGGTGGCCGAGGTGCAACCTTGGGAACTTGTGGAGTTTACCAACGAATTCAGCAGCACCGTTGCTGTTGACCGTGAGGACCGCATAGTATGGACCGGTGGTACCTATGAGAGAATTGACGATGACAAGGTGGTGCTTCTGGGCGACATTTCGCAACCGGCCGAATTCAAGTTCAAAATTTCCGGTCCGCTTGGCGGAACATGGTTCGCTATCTTCCGCACAAAGAACGGCGACCCGGGTGCATTCGAATTGCGAGATGTTGACGGCAACCTCAAGAACAACGGTGCCGTGGGCGAGGAGGTGACGCTGCGCGTGCATGCGACGAAGGACAATCTTACCTCGGTGAGTAACGAGGCCGAGCTTATGTTTGTGGTTCAGGCAAACGGTATGATACTTCCCGTGGATATCCTTACAGCCTTGAGCGGTAACAGAAACTATGTAATAGTACAGAATATCAATAAATAGTGTCTATGACAAGGAGTAACATATATCTATTGACTACAATGCTGCTTCTATGCCTGGGGATATTCTCTTCGTGCATTGAGGGTGAACCTGTGCTGTCAGGCGGCGATGATATGCCGGTAAGGCTGACATTGCAGTTGGGGCGCACTACAAGGGGTGGCACAAGGGCTACGGATACAGGGGTGGATGAACTTAACGAGAATGTCATAAAGAGCGTCGACCTCTTTCTCTACAAGTCGGGTGGCATTGAGGCCGGCGAGCAGCCCTTGCATGTGGAAAAGGCTATACAGGTGAGCAAGTACGACCCGGCCACACACACGGCCGAACTTACCGTAGCATTGCCGATAAGCAGTTTCAAGGCTCTTTTTCCAAAAGACACCGATACCAGGTGCGATGCCTATGTGATAGCGAACCGTCCTGCGGCCATAGACGGCGACAACGCTTTGCCTGCCGGGGATTTAAGCGTGGCTTCGCTCAAGGAGAATACTGTGCTGTATGCCGACGGATTCAGGAAAAGAGTGGTGGACAGTGCGGATGGAGCATACAGCCCTGCCGTTCAGGAGAGTTTCGTGATGGAGGGATGGGCGCAAGTTTCCCGCAGTGCTCTGTCACTGTCGGGCACAGTGAAGATTGAGCGTGTGGCATCGAAGATAAGCCTTGTGATAAAAGGTGTGGCCGATGAGGTTACCGATGACTATGGAGTGGTGTGGTGTTCCGACAAGTCGAGTATGCGACTGTCGCTGAGAAGAGGAAACAGCCGCACTAAATTGGGAACTACACCTACTGAATACATCTACAAGGCCGATGGTGACAGGGATATATTCAACCTGAATGCGGTCAATATCGATTATGAGACCGGTGACGGAGGATTGACGACACGTGTGCCGTTCTATACCTACCCTACAAACTGGGAACACGACGAGAACTCGCGTACGCACTTCATGCTTGTAGTGGAGTGGACCAAGAAAGAGAACCCTGCCGAAAGAATGATTACTTATTACGAGGCCAACGTGAATGCTGCGGGTACATACACCAAACGTAACACCTATTACAGGATTTACCAGGAGATTAAGGTGCTTGGCAGCCCCGAGGAGGAGTCGCCTCTGGTGCTGGTACCAAGCAGCTATGTGATTCTTGATTGGGGAATGAAAAGGGATTATACAGGTGCTGAGACCGAGACCGATGCCGATATTAACAATCTCAGGTATCTTGTGGTGGACGAGACAGACATTACCCTGCACAACCGTGAGAACTACGAGATACCAATCTTCAGCAGCCACCCGGTGAGAATATCCGATATTGTTGTCAAATGGGACGATACAAGCAATACCATTGCCGAGGTGAAGACCATTGCGAGTGTGGCATCACCCTCGTACACTGTTGATGCAAACGGTGATATAATATATGAGGTGAACAGAAGCAGTGACTCGAAGAACAGGTTGGGTGCAAGACCTTTGAGATTGAGAGTGCACAATGTGAAGGGCAGTGACGGCGAGGACCGCAGTTATATCTATGTGGAGCATGCCTTGCTCAATGACATGAGCGCCAATGCCGACTACACGCAGTATACCATTACGTTCAATGTGCACCATGACGGCGATACCCGTTATAGCGATGACGTCAAGGTGGTGCAGAACCCCATGATTCTTGTTACGGCTGAGTTGAACTCCAACTATGTGGATAACCCGAACAACTACAACAGCAACAAGGGATATATGTTCGTCAACAACGGTGGAACAATGTTCGGTTCGGCCGACGGTATCTCTTCCAATGCCGGCAACAAGAATCCAAACCGCTATATTATCTCTGTAACATCCCTTGTCACGGACGATTACATTATTGGTGACCCGCGTACAGTCGATGTCGACAACCTTACATGGGGCAGTGGTGCAAACCTTGCAACCAACAAGCCGACGATGAAATACAGTGGCGACACCAACAACCGTTCCCTGAAGTATTATCACCCTACCGAGGATGGCGGCAGGACGGACAGAATGATTTCGCCACGTTTCATGATTGCCTCATCCTATGGTGTAACATCCGATGTGTCAAAGGATAATGCGGAACGCAGGTGTGCTACTTATCAGGAGGACGGATATCCGGCCGGGCGATGGAGAGTACCTACACAGGCCGAGGTGGAGTATCTCGTAGGTCTTTCGGCCAAAGGTGTGATACCTATCCTGTTCGGTTATGTTAGCGGTAGCAGCAGTTATGGACAGGATGCCGAGTACTGGAGTGCCAGCAATGCCGTTGTGGTCAATTCCAGGAACGGTTCGGTGTCGGTTCCTGCTGCGGGAAAGGTGACGAGCGCTGCGGTGCGCTGTGTGTATGATGTCTGGTACTGGCAGGACAAATGCAACCGTAGTACCTATACCCTTGGTGACAAGGCCGGAGGATTGTAAATGATTCATTGATTATGAGACGTATTCTATACATTATATATTCGCTGTTTGCCCTTGTGCTCATTGCCGGTTGCGATGAAAGGGATTTTGAATGGCCTGCCGGTGAAGAGGGGAAGGTGGACCTGCGGGTCGGGCTCTGTCTGCCGGGTGCGCAGGCGGTTTCCACACGCTCTTTTGCCGAGCCTGTGTTGGAGTTCGACGATCTTTACCTTGCGGTGTTCGTTGAGGAGGGCGGTGTGTTCTATCTCGATGAGTTCGTACGTGCCGACAATACCGCGCCGCAGTGGAACGGTGAGACCGGGTGTTGGGAGTTTGGAGCGTCGCTGTCGAAGACTACCGATGCCAGGCGCATACATCTTATAGGAAACTATCCCGGTTTGACGATGGGATTCGGTGAAGAGGGACAGCTCATAGGGCGCCTTGTAGCTGATGGAGCCGACCACGATGCCTACTGGGCTTGTGTGGATGTGTCCAAGATTGACGAAGAGACGCAAGGTGAGTTGGTGCGTGTGCCCATGCTAAGGAACTATGCGAGGATTGAACTTGTGCTGAGTGATGCTGCCAAGGCGAATTTCGAACTTACAGGCTATGCACTTTATAATGTGCCCACTAAGGGCACTGTTGCTCCATATAACCCTTCAATGGGCTCATTTGCCAATTTTATAGATGGCGGGGACGGGAATTATTCGTGCCGTACATATGAGGAGATATACAAGGAACAGGGGTATGAAGGCAACGAGCCTTATGATGACGGTACGCTGTTGAGTACCGAGCTCAAGTGGCTGACTCCCTCACAGGATGGAACAATACCTGTGTCATACATATACGAGAGGAGCAACCGAAGGGCCGCTGTGCCTACGAGCATGATTTTGAGGGGACGTTTCAAGGGTGGCGATGAGACTTACTACAAACTTGATTTCGTATTTCATGACAGTGAGACCGGTGCCAATGTCTACTATAATCTTCTGCGCAACTTCATCTTCGAGATGAATGTAAACTCTGTGAGCGGCGGCGGTTATGAGACTCCACAGGAGGCTATCAGGCAACCGGCAAGCAACAACATCGGTGGTGACGCTGTGGCAAAGGAGTACACCAATATATCGGATGGTGTAGGCCGTCTGTTTGTCTCGACCACCTATCTTGTGCTTACAAAAAAGAGTGCAGTGGATGTATATTACAGATATATTCCCGATATACAGAACGGCACAGTCAGAAATGCCGATGTTGTTGTCTCTGCTCCAGCGGGCAATGTGCTCGAGTCGCAGGCGACGATAGCACGCAGTGACGAGAGTGCCGAGCCTTATAAGGGGTGGCGTAAGGTTACTGTCACACCAAAAGAACCATCGCCTGTTGCACAGAGCCAGACGATAACATTCGCGGCCGGTGGATTGCAACGACAGATTGAGATTGTGCTGCGTACTCCCTACATGATGTCGGTGGAGGTTACACCCGAAGAGGTAGCCTCGGAGCAGAATGCACATGTGGATATTAAAGTGACCATTCCAAGCGGTATCCCGGTTTCGCTCTTCCCGTTGCGCTTCTTCATAAGCAGCGAAGAGAATACGTTGTACCCTGTAGCAGGCAAGAACATATCAACCGAGGTGCGTGACGGAAAGTATGGATTTGTTAAGGAACTTTCGCTCGAGGAGTATGAAAATGCTGTAAGGGAGAGCGACGGCAGGGTGTCGTTCGTCTGCAATTTCCTTACCAACTGTTCAAAGAATGCTACGATGGTATATGTGGACAATGACTATTTTGACAGGGGAATAGACCAACTGAAGAACAAACTTATACTGTCGATTGCCACAGGACATAAGGTTGCTGTGCCTTACAATACATACCAGTACAGGACCTGGAGTGGAAATACAACGGTAAATGTATATCCTCAGAAGTTGCAAGAAGGGGGTACGGAAAGTGTAAGGGTAACAGTGGACGGTGTGTATGTGGGTGATATCGCTGTAAATGAGACCGGTGTCACAACCGGCATTGTAAGTGAACTTCCGCAGGGATGTGGCGAGAATTCAACGGTAAGGCTCGAGTTTACCGACAAGGAGTGTACCGGAGTGTCTGGCGGTTTATGGAGCGGAGTCTCCTATAGCTGGTCTGCCAACAGGACATTCCGTGCCGAGTGTAGTTTGAGAGATTTGCTGTCGGGCAATACAATAACTTTTGTGGAGGTGAACTGACATCATTTACTGATGGCTGGATATAAACTGAAGGGGTTGCGCCGTGGCGCAACCCCTTCAGTTATGGTGTAATGCTCCTGCTTGAATTACTCGCCGGCACAACTCTTGCTGTTGAGGGTGAGGCGTGCAAGGTAGTCGTAATGTTCGCCGTCAATGCACTTCTCGCAAGTGAAACCGTGCTCTTCGGCATACATCTGTAGGGTGTCGAAGTCTATGTATAACCAGTCGAATGGAGTGCCGGTGATGTTCTTGTAGCGCATCTTATAGTCTATTTCGCCATAATAGCCGGCTGCAAGGTCAATGTCCATGCCGCCATCCTCGTCCATGAAGACGTATCTTATGTCCGACGAGTCGAGCAGTACCTGTCCGCCGGGCGCAAGAAGGCGCTTTATGCTGCGGAAGAACATCGGCAGGCGCTCTATCTTTCCAACAATGCCAATTCCGTTCATTGCCAGCAGAATGGTGTCGAACTTCTCGTTGAATGTCTCGTCAAAGAAGTTGATGTTGCGGGCATCAATGCCTCGCTCCTTCATTACCTCCACAGAGAGTACCGATATGTCTATGGCTGTGGCCTCAATGCCGCGTTCCTTGAGGACGATGCTGTGGCAGCCGCTGCCGGCACCCACGTCAAGCACCTTGCCGCGGCAGAGTTCGATGGCTTTCTGCTCCTGGACGGGCATCTCGCCAAAGTCACGGAATAGTGTGGCAACCGGTATCTCGTCCTCGTAGAACATTGACGAGAGCACTCTCAGTTTGCCTGCTTTCCCTGTGTGAAACCAGTCGGAGATGGCTCTTCCCATCGGGTCTTTCTCTTTGTTTATTGTCGCTTGCATTGTTTTACTGTTCTTGTTTGTCTGTTATCTTCTTTATAATCTTATTTGCAACTACGTCGGGCGCTATGTCCATGCAACGGTAGTCGCCGAAACGGCAGGGCTTGTTGCCGAAGATTGAGCATGGGCGGCACTCCAATGGCAGTTCAATGCAGTCGTCCTTGCTCTGTTGCCAGCCAAGGAAGCCGGCAAGGGGTGATGTGGCTCCCCAAATGGAGATTGCCGGTACACCCGCGAGTGAGGCCATGTGCATGTTTGCCGAGTCCATGCAGAGCATTGCATCGAGGTGGCTTATGAGGCGCAGTTCACCGTTGAAATTGCTTTTCCCGATGAATGATACTGTGTTGGGGTACTTGCTGCACCAACTCTTTATTGTCTTCTCCTCCTCGGGGCCGTTTCCAAAGAAGAAGAGCTTTATATTCTCCTCTCCTGCCAGCAACTGCACCACCTTCTCCATCTTCTCCAGCGGGTATATTTTGCCGCTGTGGCGGGCGAACGGGGCTATTCCAACCCAACGGTCGTTGCCTTTTACGGGTATGATTGCTTCAAAATCGTGTATGTTGCCCTTGCCTTGCTTGAACAGGGATGTGAAACGGGGCTCAAAGGGCAGGCCAAGTCTTGTGAAGACATCGCGGTAACGCTCAAAGGTACTCTTCAACTGTTTCTTTTGGACGTTGCCCGCTCTCGTAAGCTCTTTCTTCTCCTTGCGGCCTTTATCTATGCTTGCCACTTTTGTGTGGCCGAAGAGTCTGAAATATGTCCTGAGGATTTTTGTTCTCAGCACATCGTGCAGGTCAGCCACCATGTCTGGCTTCAGTGCCGAGAGTTCGCGGTAGAGCCTGTAGAGACCATGGATACCTTTGTAGTCATCCAGGTTTACCCCAATGAAATCAAGGTTGCCGGGTTTGTCAATGAAGAACTGCCCGAACCTCTCGCGGCTCACGAACACAAAACGGTGCGAGGGGTAGGCCTCACTGAGCGAGTACAGCAATGGAACGGTCATTGCTATGTCACCCACGGCCGAGAAACGTGTTATCAATATGGTCTTGCTGCTGTCACTTCTTCTGTCCATAGAGAACGGGGTTGAGTGCAGGGTCATTGTACATCTTCATCTGGCGGTACACTTTCATGTACTTGCGTCCGGCGGCAATGTCGTCGAGCAACTGCCCAATTGATGTTGTCATGTCCTTGTACTGCTCATTGAGGACATCGAGCTTTGCCTGGCATTTTGCGCGGTGCTCCTCATCGACATCGGTGCGCTTCACCTCCTCCTGCATGTGGTATATCTTGAGCGAGAGGATAGAGTAGCGGTCGACAGCCCATGCGGGGCTTTCAGTGTTGATGGTTGCGTCGTCAAGTGGAGTAACATCCTTGTACATATCGAGGAAATAGCTGTCGATGAGCTCCACGAGGTCGGTGCGGTCCTGGTTGGACTTGTCTATGCGACGCTTGAGAACGAGTGCCTCTACGGGGTCAATGTCCGGGTTGCGGATGATGTCCTCGAAGTGCCACTGCACTGTGTCTATCCAGCACTTGAGGTAAAGATAGTACTCAATGCTCTTTACCGGATAGGGGTTGTTTATAGGGGTGTCAACATTGTCTGTCTTGTGGTAGTCGGCAATGGCCTCGTTAAAAATGGGCCAGCTCATCTGTGTGAAATTTTTCATAAGCCTGCTTCTCGATTTGTTGGTGCCTTCTCTGTGTAAAACAACAGATGGCATTTTATGTTTTTATATAATGTGCAAAGCTAACGATTTTAATCATATCTGCCAAACTTTGTCCGAAAACTCGTTTTAACTTGTTATAAACTGCACTCGCTCTGAAATACGCTAAAGTAAACTTTGCGTATCTCGCTCGTTTGTTGTTATATTTGTAAGAAAAATAATATCTTACTTGCGATTGATGTATGAAAGCTGTTATTGACGAAAAAATTCCCTATCTGCGGGATGCATTGCTTGCAATGGGTGTAGAGGTGGTGGCATTGCCGGGAAGTGCAATATGCCGCGGTGACCTTGAGGATGCACAGGCTCTTTTTGTGCGCACGCGTACGAGGTGCGATGCGTCGCTGCTGGCAGGTACGGCTGTAAAATTCATAGGTACGGCCACAATAGGTTATGACCATATTGATGCCGGGTATTGCAACGCAAACGGTATTTATTGGACAAACGCGGCAGGGTGCAATGCCGGTGCTGTGCTGCAGTATGTGCAGTCGGTAATCTACTCGTGGGCGCGCGATAATGGCTGTGGCATTGAAGGGCTTGCGCTTGGTGTGGTAGGCTTGGGTGAGATTGGCTCGCGTGTGGCGGCATGGGCCACCGGCGTGGGCATGAGGGTGCTTGCCAATGACCCCCCGAAGGCCGATGCCGGGCATGCCGGGCTTCTGTCGCTTGAGGAGGTGGCGAAGGAGTGTGATATTATAACATTCCATCCAACCTTGAACATGGACGGCAGGTACAGGAGCTATCATCTTGCCGATTCGCACTTCTTCGATAATTTAAAGAGGTGCAGACTCTTTATCAATGCGTCGCGTGGTGCCGTGGTGGACAATGGCGCGCTGTTGTCCGCCCTTGATGCAGGCGAGGTGGGCTGTGTGGCGATAGATGTGTGGGAGAATGAGCCTGACATAAATTTGCAGTTGCTGGAGAGGGCATATATTGCGACACCGCATATCGCAGGCTATTCGGCCGAGGGTAAGATTAACGCGACATCGATTGTGCTGCGCGAGTTCATGCGTTATACCGGTTATGCCGGTGAGGCTCCTGTGTTGCAGCTTGCTCCGCCGCAGCACGCTCATGTAAAGGCTACTAATGTGAGTGATGCTCTTTTGTCGATATATTCGCCGCTTGAGGATACGGCTTTGTTGAAGAGTGCTCCGGGTGACTTCGAGAGCCTGCGCAATAACTACAGGTTAAGACGTGAACCGTCGTCATTTGTCATGGAAATAGGTGAAAATGTAGGTTAAAGTGTTATATTTTGCACATTTTATATCATTTTGTGCAGTCGGTTTGCGTTTTTTCTCGATTTTTTTTGTAGTTCTTAATTTTTATCTTACTTTTGCGCCAAAGATAGTTTATGAATCTTTAAATTTTACAGTTATGTCAGAAATTGAATCAAGAGTAAAAGCTATTATCATTGAGAAGTTTGGTGTATCAGAGTCTATGGTTACTTCAGAGGCTAACTTTACAAACGACTTGAGCGCTGACTCATTGGATAGAGTAGAGTTGATTATGGAAATTGAGGACGAGTTCGGTATCTCAATCCCAGAGGATGCAGCTGAGAAGATTGCGACAGTAGGTGATGCTGTCAAGTTCGTAGAGGAGATGGTGGCTGAGAAATAATTTCTCTCCCCCTCCATACTATACTCTAACTATTCTGTATGAAGCTTAGAAGAGTTGTTGTAACAGGTCTTGGTGCCGTTTCGCCAATTGGCAATGATGTTCCCGCAATGTGGGAAAATGCCAAAAATGGTGTGAGTGGTGCGGGACCTATTACTCATTTTGATGCCTACCTCTTCAAGACCCAGTTTGCCTGTGAGGTGAAGGGCTTCGATCCGACAGCTACAATAGACCGTCGCGAAATACGCAAGGTCGATACCGACACACATTATGGCGTGGCGGCAGCTGTGGAGGCTATAAATGACAGTGGACTGGATTTTGAAAAGATAGACTGCAACAGAGTGGGTGTGATATTCGGTGAGGGTATCGGTGGTTTGGGTGCGCTCGAAGATGAGGTTCGTGCTTTTGTACAGAATCAGGAGAGCGGTCCGCGTTTCTCGCCGTTTACGATAACAAAGATGATATCGGACATGACGACGGGTCTCATATCAATACGTTATGGTTTGAAGGGACCTAACTATGTGACGACATCGGCATGTGCCTCTTCATCAAATGCAATCATTGATGCGTATGACCAGATTCGTCTCGGCCGTGCCGATGTTGTAATTTCGGGTGGCGCCGAGGCTGCCATCTGTAATACTGGTGTCGGTGCGTTCAATGCCATGCATGCCCTCTCTGTGCGTAATGATGACCCAAAGGGTGCGTCTCGTCCGTTCAGCAAGAGCCGCGACGGCTTTGTGATTGCCGAGGGTGCAGCTTCGCTTGTGCTCGAGGAGTATGAGCATGCTGTGGCTCGTGGCGCAAAGATATATGCCGAGATTGTGGGTACCGGGCTTACTGCCGATGCTTATCACATAACGGCTCCCCATCCCGAGGGTGAGGGTGCAAGCCGTGTGATGAAGGCCGCTCTCGATGAGGCCGGTCTGCCATTGGAGAGTGTGGATTATATAAATGTGCACGGTACATCGACACATGCCGGCGATATTGCCGAGGCCAAGGCCATAAAGACGCTTTTTGGTGAACATGCCTATAAATTGAATATCAGTTCAACGAAATCCATGACCGGTCATCTGCTTGGTGCGGCGGGAGCGTTGGAGGCTGTGCTGACGGTGCTTGCTCTAAAGCACAATATCGTACCGCCTACAATCAACCATGCCGAGGGCGATGAGGACCCCGAGATTGATTATCGTATGAACTTTACCTTTAACAAGGCTCAGGAGAGGGAGGTGAATGTCGCTCTGTCAAACACCTTCGGCTTCGGTGGCCACAATGCAAGCATTGCGTTTAAGAAAATTGAAGGCTGATAGATTATTCAAGAAAATCATTGACAAGATAAGACTCCTGTCCAAAAAGGACAGGGAGTCTTATTTGTTGTTGTACTCCATTCTGGGGTATGTGCCGGGTGATATAAGGCTCTATGAGATGGCTATGACACACAGCTCCACATCGGGCGACAGGAAGCTCTCATGCAATGAGCGCCTTGAGTTCCTTGGTGATGCTGTGTTGAGCTCCGTTACGGCCGATTATCTATACTCCAATTTCAGCCGTGAGCGTGAGGGCTTCCTCACAAAGTCGCGCAGCAATCTTGTGTGCCGTGAGAGGCTGAACGAGCTTGCAATACAGATTGGGCTCGACAAGTATGTGCATGCCTGTGGGGTTGCCAACCAACATAACAATTATATATATGGCAATGCCCTTGAGGCGCTTGTGGGAGCGATTTATATCGACAAGGGATACAAGCAGTGCCGTCGCTTTCTGCTCGACAGGGTGTTTGCCCGCATTACGGACATCGAGTCGGTTGTGAAGGCCGACAAGAACTACAAGAGCCGCCTCATAGAGTGGGGACAGAAACAGCATATCGATGTCGAATTCCGCATTGTATCGGAGGAGTTGCGCAAAGAGGGGGTGTTCTTCGTGAGCGAGGTGCTTGTGAATGGCGAGGTGTGTGGCATCGGTGATGGCTTTTCAAAGCGTGAGAGCCAGCAGAAGGCTGCCCGTCAGGCTCTGGCCAAGATGCGCAAGTAAAACCGTTTATCTTCTGCTTTCAAGGGTAACGGCGGCTTTCAATCTGTCACCTCCCATTGGCGGGGTATCTTTGCAGAGTGTTATACTTGTTGCTGTCACCTGTGGAAAACTTTCATAAATTCTTCTTGTAATCCTGTTGCATACGTGTTCCAGCAGGTTGGATGGTTGTTCCATCTCCTTGCATAGTATGCTGTATACATCGGCATAGCTCACTGTGCCCTCTATAAGGTCGCTCTGTGAGCAACTGCAGTCGTTTATCTCGAGCTTTATGTCAATGGTAAACCAAGCGCCAATCTCGCGCTCCTGTTGCATGACACCGTGGTGTGCGAACAAGTGCACGTCGCGCAGTTCTATGGTGTATCTCTCTATTTGCATATTTATGAACTTTAACGATAAAGAGCCGTCATCGGCCCTTTATCGTTGTATTTATTCAATGTCTTATCCGCACTTTGAGTATCCGCAGCCGGGGCAGTGCAGGCATCCCTCTTCAAAGATGAGCTGCTGCTTGCAGTTGGGGCACTTCTCGGCGGTTGATGTCCCGTCCTTTATGTAGCGTTTGAGGGCGCGCTCTACACCGTTCTTCCAGGTGTTGATGTTGTCCGATGCCAGCTGCAGCGATGAGATGAGCTTTATCACCTGCTCAATAGGCATCTTGTAGCGCAGCACTCCCGAGATAAGTTTGGCATAGTTCCAGAACTCGGGGTTGAATCGCTCCGAGAGTCCCTCGATGGTGGTCTTGTAACCAATCTTGTTCTCGAACTGGAAGTCATAGCGCTTGCTGCCGTCCTCGTTGGTGTGTTTTATGATAATTCCGTGGGTTACGTTCTTTGGCAATGGGATGCCGTCTTCGTCATCCTGCTGGCCGGTGAAGATTTCATATGGCTCGCCGTTGAGCAGGCCGATGAAAGCAACCCATTTCTCCTTGTTGTTCTGGAAACGTACCACGTCGGCTTCAAGTACCGTTGGGCGCACTTCGGTGATGAATGGTTTCATCTCCTCGCTCTCCTTCTTCTCCTTCTTGCTGTCGGTTGAGACAAGCACTCCGGCGCGCGAACCGTCGCGATATACTGTACATCCCTTGCAGCCGCACTTCCATGCTGTCACATAGAGCTCATTTACAAGCTTCTCGTCCACGTTGTTGGGCAGGTTGATAGTTACGCTGATGGAGTGGTCGACCCACTTCTGTATGCGTCCCTGCATCTCTACTTTTGCCACCCAGTCGATGTCGTTGGATGTTGCCTTGTTGTATGGCGAGCGTGCAACGATGTTGTCAATCTCTACCTGTGAGTAGCGCTTTGTGGTGTCGATGCCGCTCTTTTCCATCCACTCCACAAACTTGTGGTGGTAGACTATATACTCCTCGAATGTGTCGCCGTTCTCGTCGGTGAAGTCGGCATGTACATCGGGGTCATTGGGGTTTACCTTGCGGCGGCGTTTGTACACGGGCATGAACACCGGTTCGATACCCGATGTTGTCTGTGTCATGATGCTCACGGTGCCGGTCGGGGCAATGGTGAGGCAAGCAATGTTGCGACGTCCATGTTTCTGCATCTCTTCATACAGGGCAGGACAGGCCTCCCTCAAGCGGTTGATGAATGGGTTGGCCGCCTCGCGTGCTGTATCATAAATCCCGAATGCACCACGCTCTTTGGCAAGGTTTACCGATGATGAGTAGACTGCAATGGCCAATGTCTTGTGAATCTCCTCGGCAAAGGTTGTGGCCTCCTCTGTACCATAACGTAGTCCCATGGCTGCAAGCATGTCGCCTTCGGCTGTTATACCCACACCTGTGCGTCGGCCCATTCTGCTCTTGCGGTAAATCTTCTCCCAAAGTCTCTTCTCGGCACCTTTTACCTCGTCACTCTCCGGGTCGCTGTCTATTTTCTCCATTATGGCCTCAATCTTCTCGAGCTCAAGGTCAATGATGTCGTCCATTATGCGCTGTGTCTTTGCTGCGTGCAGTTTGAACAGCTCATAGTCGAAATAGGCCTCGGGTGTAAACGGGTTTACAACGTATGAGAAGAGGTTGATTGCTATCAGACGGCACGAATCGTAGGGGCAAAGCGGAATCTCGCCACATGGGTTTGTCGATACGGTCTCAAAACCCAGGTCGGCATAACAGTCGGGGATTGACTCTCTTTTGATTGTGTCCCAGAACAGCACTCCCGGTTCGGCCGATTTCCATGCGTTATGTATGATTTTCCCCCATAGCTTTACTGCATCGACATCCTTACTGTAGAGTGGCTCGTCGCCGGTAATGGGGTACTGCTGCCGATATGGTGTTGCGCTGGTTACGGCTCTCATGAAGTCGTCATCAATCTTAACCGAAACGTTGGCACCTGTTACCTTGCCTTCGGTCATCTTTGCATCGATGAAAGCCTCGGCATCGGGGTGCTTTATGGATACGCTGAGCATCAGTGCACCGCGTCGTCCGTCCTGGGCAACCTCGCGGGTGGAGTTCGAATAGCGCTCCATGAATGGCACAAGGCCGGTTGAGGTTAGTGCCGAATTCTTTACAGGCGAACCTTTGGGGCGTATGTGGGAAAGGTCGTGTCCCACACCGCCACGGCGCTTCATCAGCTGCACCTGCTCCTCGTCTATGCGTATGATGGCGCCGTATGAGTCGGCCTTGCCGTCCATGCCGATGACAAAGCAGTTCGAGAGTGATGCTATCTGGAAATCGTTGCCAATTCCGGTCATCGGGCTGCCCGATGGGACTACATACCTGAACTTGTCGAGCAAATCAAAGACCTCCTGCGCCGACATCGGATTCTCGTACTTCGATTCTATCCTGGCGATTTCGTTCGCAATTCGCCAGTGCATATCTTCGGGCGACTTTTCATAGATGTTCCCGAATGAGTCTTTCAAAGCATATTTGTTGAGCCAGACTCTGGCGGCCAGTTCATCGCCGCCGAAATAGTCGAGTGCTGCTTTGAATGCCTCGTCATGTGTGTATATCTGTTGTTTCACTTTGGTGTATATTTTGTTTAGTTATAGCTTTCCTATGTTTTCCCAAAAGGGGAACACAAATTTAAAAATCATTTTCATAATTACCAAATTTTTTCTTTTGCAACTTGTCGTCTCGCATAAAGTTTTCCAAAAATATTTTTAAACAGTTGTAAACCAATGATATAAAATTTAAAGATGAATAAAAAGTTTTCCAAAATAAAAATCCGTATGTGAAATATCTGTTTTTGAAAGCTTGTTTTTATGCGTCTGGTGTAGCGCTGTGTTTTCTTTTAAAGACAATAGTGGCTGCATCATACACGATGCAGCCACTATTGTCCGTTATGTTATGAAGTATTATGCGCTAAGGAGTGAATTGTCTATTTCCTCGAGTTCTATGCGGAACTGCTTGTCCGTTTCGGCAAGGTTGCTGATGGTCTTGCAGGCGTGGAGCACTGTTGCGTGGTCGCGGCCTCCAATGTATTTGCCAATCTTTGATGTCGACATGTCAAGGTGCTTCTTTGCAAGGTACATTGCAACCTGACGTACGAGTACTACCTCGCGTTTGCGTGAGCGGGTATTGATGGCCTCGGGTTCAATACCATAGTAGTCTGCAACAGTCTTTATTATGTCGTCTATGGTGATTGTCTTTTTCTCGTAGTCGGAGAAAGCACCGATGATTCTGCGCGCAAGGTTTATGTCGATGTCGGCATTGTTGATTGTCGAGTGTGCCATAATGGAGACTACTATGCCCTCGAGGTCACGGATGCTTGCATTTACATTGTCGGCAATGTACGAAATTACCTCTTCGGGGAACTTCAGCCCATCCCTGTGTATCTTGCTTCTGAGGATGTTCTTGCGCAATTCATAGTCGGGCTTCTCTATTTCGGCAGTCATGCCCCACTTGAATCGTGTAAGCAAACGCTCTTCCATACCCTGCAATTGTGCCGGTGAGCGGTCCGACGTCATAATCAGCTGCTTGCCGTTCAGATGCAGGTGGTTGAAAATATGGAAGAAAGCGTTCTGGGTCTTTTGAAGGCCCGCAAACTCCTGAATATCATCAATGATAAGGACATCAATGCTTTGATAGAATCTCATGAAATCATTGAAGTTTTTCTGGAGTATAGAGTCGGTGTACTGTACCTGGAACAGGTGTGCCGATACGTAAAGCACGCGCAGTTCGGGGTGCAGCTCCTTTATCTTTATACCGATGGCATTTATCAAGTGTGTCTTTCCCACACCCGATGAGCCGTGTATGAACAACGGGTTGAATGCCCTGCCCGGTTTGTCGGCAACACTGGCGGCAACAGAACGTGACAGGCGGTTGCTGATACCCTCTACGAAGTTGTCGAAGGTGTATCGGTTTATGAGCATTGAGTCCAACTCCTGGATGGCCTGCTGGCTTGCTACAGGTGCGCTGTTACCGCTGTTTGCAGTTCTTGCACCTGTGTTTGCACAGACGTTGGCACCCACTTCCACGCTAAGGTTGTTATCCTTGTCGGTGAGTACGCTGTACATGAGCTGTGTGCCGTTGCCCATAACCTTAAACAGGGTAGAACGTAACAAATCGACGAAATTCCCCTCAAGGAACTCGTATACAAAATTGCTCTTCACCTGTATGGTAAGAGTGTTGCCCTCAAACTTGAGCGGCTTGATATCCGCGAACCAAGTGTTGAAGGTTGTTTCGGAGACATTGTCACGAATGATCTCCAAACAGCTGTTCCATTTTGTATCGAGATTGCGTGTCATCGACTATTTGTGTTTCTTTCTGTTCTGAATAATAATGGACTTGAAAAAGGTGTTTGGACGGCCGGTTTTTGTAGGTTGCCGGGACGCGTTCCCGCTCAAATCCAATGCAAATATCTGCAAATAAAAATGAAAATGCAAGCAATGAAAAAGTGCCCAAAAATTTGCATTGAATAATGGGTTGTATATCAGTGCTTTAAAAATTCGGGAAACACCGTTGTTGTTGTTTTGTGTTATTTTTTTAAACATTGATACTCAGTATTTTAGCTTTGTCTGTGCACCGCTTTTATATCTTTAAATCCGGTATAAAGACCCGTTATTTTTGCTTCTGGTGTGGATTTTGGAACAAACGCTTTATATTGCCGCTCCGGTGCTCTTATTTAGACGTAATCTAAATAATGTGGAAAATTTTTTTATTCGGAAATAAATTATAGAGCAGTTGCGACTACTTAAAAATGTGGCAAAATTATTTGCTTTTTATGAATTTATGGCTTTACTTATGGGGCTCGCATCAGCTTTTTTCCGTGTGTAAAGGGATATTCCCGATATTCCTTTGCCGGAACTGTAGTCCCTCTTTTTTGCTTTTTGGGGCTTTAAGATAAATAAGGATTGGCAGAACTATTCTGCCAATCCTTATTTATCTTGCAACCTCAAGGTTCAGTTCCTGTCGGAGCTTTTCAATTAGCGGGTTCTTCTCTACAAGAATCGCATATTGCTTGCTCTTGTCACTTACACGACGTTCAACAACAACCTTGTTTACCACAATCTTCATTTTCAAGACGGTGTTTCCCAGGTAGGGCGCCATTCCCTCGCATATGCGTTTTTCTTCCTTGGTGAACAGGTCGGCTGCCATTTGGTTGTCAACGGAGATTACAAAGCTGTCTCTTCCCTCGGCCTTCGGTGACATTATCTTCATTCTGTCGGCAAGAGCTCGCTCGTTCTCGGGCAGCAACAGTGCGAACGATGTCCATGCTTGCGAGACTGTTGAGTCTGTTATTGCAACAGTGGCGGGTGGTGCCGGTTGGACTGTTGGCCTTGCCTCTTCAACCTTTGCTGTCTCAACAGGTACGGCGGCGGATGGTGTGCTTGTTTCAATAGCACTTCTTGACCTCCTGAACATCTTGCCAAGGCTTCCACCTTCCTCGTTCCTTGTCCTCAGCTCTGCCGGCCTTCCTTGCTGAATTGTCGGCGCCAGAGTCGGTGCCGATGCCGGAGCCTGTATCGGTGTTGGCGCTGTATGTTGTGGACTTCCACTGTTTGTGTTTGCAGCAGGGGCATACTGCCGTGTCATACCGGCCGCATTGCTGTCAGCAGCTGTAGGTCGCACATCCTGCTGTGCTGCTGCGGCCTGTGCCTGAGGTGTCTCTTGGGCTATCTTGTTGAATATTGGTTTTAGCATCTTGGGGCGGCGCCCCCCGCCATCCTCGCCGTCACTATCACTCATTTGTGAGAGCTCGATTAGCGTTAGTTCCACATGCAGGCGTTTGTTGCGGCTTGTCCTGTAGTTAAGGCTGCAGTTGCTGCAGAGTCTGATGGCCTTGAACAGTGTTTTTGCTGTACAACGGCGCGCCTGTTCTGTGTATCTGTTACGTAGCTCGGCACTGCCTTCGAACAGTTCGGCTGTGGCCTCGTCGCTGTTTACCAGAAGGTCTCTGAAGTGCGATGCGGCACCCTCAATGAAGATGTTGCCCTCGAAGCCCTTGTTCAGTATCTCGTTGAAGAGCAACAGGCATTGCGCTGTCTTTTTCTCAAGGATGAAATCGGTGAGCCTGAAGTAGTATTCATAGTCGAGTACGTTCAGACTCTCTATTACCTTGGCATACGTGAGGTCGCTTTGTGTGAAGCTTGCCATCTGGTCGAACAGTGACAATGCATCGCGCATGCAACCGTCCGACTTCTGTGCAATTATGCGCAGTGCCTCGTACTCATAGTTTATATTCTCTTTTTCGGCAATGTTCTTCAGGTGTGCAATTATATCGGCAGCCTCAATTCGCGTAAAGTCATATATTTGGCAACGCGACAGGATGGTAGGTATAATCTTGTGCTTTTCGGTGGTGGCGAGGATGAAGATGGCATGTGCAGGCGGCTCCTCCAAGGTCTTGAGGAATGCGTTGAAGGCGGCCTGTGTCAGCATGTGCACCTCATCGATGATGTAGACCTTGTACTTGCCGACCTGGGGCGGTACACGCACCTGCTCGTTAAGCGAACGGATGTCATCGACCGAGTTGTTGCTTGCCGCGTCGAGCTCATAGATTGAGTATGAACGCTGTTGGTTGAATGACTGGCACGACTCGCATTGGTTGCAGGGCTCGCCGTTTTCGGTAGGGTTGGTACAGTTGATTGTCTTGGCAAATATTCGTGCACAGGTTGTCTTTCCCACACCGCGTGGTCCGCAGAACAGGAAGGCATGTGCCAACCTGCCGCTGTGGATGGCATTCTTGAGTGTTGTGGTGAGTGATTTTTGTGCAACTACCGACTCGAATGTGTCGGGGCGGTATTTTCTTGCCGAAACTATGTAGTTCTCCATCTTTTCCTTTATAAATATTGTTGAATTGCAGTCCCGCACATATTGTTCGGGACTAACGCAAAGATAATGCAAATAGGCCAAAATTGAAAGATAATTTCACTTGTTTTGAAAAATATTCAAGCAAGCTTGATATTTCTCACCCGCTTATTAGTATCTTTGCAATAGAGGCAGGGATTGCCGGTGTGTTACATGTGTAAATAATAGAAATTACTATGGGTTTGATTTTGGATAAACTGAAGTCCGTTTGGCAGTGGATTGTAGGTCACAAGTATCTTTTTGTTACCATTGTATTCCTTTTCATAATCATTGTCATTGATGACAACAATATGATAAGCCATATAAGGAACAATGCGGTCATCGCCGAATTGAACGAGGAGATACGTGCGATGGAGGCCGATTCGGCCGAGGTGCAGGCGAAACTGAAACTGTATACCGATGGCGACCTCTCTGTCATTGAGGATGTCGCGCGCGAACAGGGATTGATAAAGGAGAATGAAGATATATATATAATAAAGGAGTGAAACGTTTATTTCTTTTTTTGAATTATGTCGGCGCTTTTGCGCTGCTGGCAGGGTTGGTAATGCGTATGTTGCTGCCAGCCTATTATGCCATTGTGTATATGTGTGGTGCGGTGCTCTTTGCTGTAACGCAGTTCATTCTGCGTCCGCGCCACGAGGGCTTGGTAATGCGCCGTCTTGTAGCGCAGCAGCAACTTGCCGGGTCGCTTTTTGTAGGTGCAGGTGTGCTCATGTTTACCCACTACAGTAACGAGTGGATTCTGATACTGCTGTGTGCAACGATAATGGAGGTATATACGGTCTTCCGCCTGTCGCACGAGGAGGAAAAGCTTGATAAACAGAAGAAGTGACGGACAGTCCGTCACTTCTTCTATTTTATCTCAGTCTCACAACGTCGCCCACTTTCAATGTGGTGTAGCTCACGTATTGAGGGTTCATCTTGTAAAGCGCCTTGAGTTTTATTCCATAGATTTGGGATATCCTGTAGAGGCTCTCGCCGCTCTTTGTGGTGTGGAAGTCGTGTCCCCGGACTGCTTTCTTGTTCTTGCTTTTGAGGTATACGATATCGCCCTCCTTGAATATGTACTCCTTGTAGAGCTCGTTGTATTTACGTATCTTGCGCTTCGGGATTCCTGTTTGTCGTGATAGGCTTGCATATGTGTCGCCGTCATCGGCAATTACGTATGGTAGCCCATTGGCCAACAGAATCTCCTTGGACTCGCTTGCAATGCTGTTCTCTTTTGTGTTCTCTTTTCTCTGCTCTTTCCTGGCATCGGCAACCGTGTAGTTGTCATATCTGTGCAGCCCATAGCGCTCTATTATGCTTATCAGCTTCTTGTCATACTCGCGGTCCTCGGCATAGTAGGCATTCTTCAGCCCTCTTGCCCATCCTTTGTAGTCGGTGCGGTCGAGCTTGAATAGCGCGCTGTACCGGCTGTTGCCGACAAGGAAGAGCGAGTGGTCCTCGTATGACTTCTCGGCGCTGTTGTAGACACGGAATTTGTGCCAGTTGCCATTGTCGAGATGAGAGTATGTGCTGCCGCTCCATCTGCTGTCGGCTTTTATGCCGAAATGGTTGTTTGCCTCTGTGGCAAGCTTGCTCTTTCCTGCTCCGCTTTCAAGCAGTCCTTGCGCCAGTGTTATGCTTGCGGGGATTCCGTGCCTTGTCATCTGCTCCACTGCAATGGCCGAGTATTGCAACACATATTTTTCGCTGTCATTCAGCGGCTTCTCTTGCGCTTTGATGGGGCTGCCGCATGCCAACATAAGCGTCGCGATAAACAGCAACCGGTATATTTTTTTCATATTGTATAAATTTCTATTATGGCACAAAATAAGTGAATAAATTGTTTTTGCGCAATATTTGGGCTAAATTCGCACAAATAAATTGCGTTTTGATTTGTTTATTGTAATATAACGCAGTTGTTTTATTTATAAGAGTAAGGCATATGAAAGAGATGATATTGAATACAGTGGTCAAGGTGTGCTCATATGGTGAGCTCCAGCCTGCCGACAAGGATATTGTGGATGCTGCACGTGCAGCAACAGCCAACAGCTATGCAGTCTATTCCAATTTTAATGTGGGTGCAGCGGTGCGTCTTGCCGACGGCACAGTGGTGTCCGGTACAAACCAGGAGAATGCCGCCTATCCGTCGGGGCTTTGTGCCGAGCGCACGACACTCTTCTGGGCAAACTCGCAGTATCCCACACTGGCTGTAGAGGTACTCGCTATTGCTGCACGTACTGCGCAGGGCGAGCTTGAGAAGCCAATTCCCCCTTGTGGCGCATGCCGTCAGGTAATCCTTGAGACAGAGAAACGTTTCAACAAAGCAATGCGTATAATTCTCTATGGTGCCAAGGAGTGCTATATTATTGAGGATGGTGTGAAGGCATTGTTGCCGCTCTCTTTTGATGCCGGTTTTCTTGAATAGACATTTTTTGCAATAATGAAAAAGATAATGTTCGTGTGTCATGGGAACATATGCCGTTCTCCAATGGCAGAGTTTGTGATGAAGTCGCTTGCCGCAAAAAAAGGTGCAGAGCTGCATGTTGAATCGTCGGCCACCAGCCGCGAGGAGATAGGCAACTCAATATATCCGCCTGCAGCCTACACGCTTTCGTTGCATGACATAGAGAGTGATGGTCACCGTGCCCGCCAGTTTACGGTCGAGGACTACAACGCTTTTGACATGGTTGTTGTGATGGAGGATTATAACAGGCGAAACCTGTTGCGTCTCATTGGGTGCGACTGCGGGGGCAAGGTGTGGAAACTGCTCGATTTCGTAGCCGACGAACCACAGCCATGCAACGGTGCCGATATTTCGGACCCATGGTATCACGGCAATTTCGACAAGACTTACAAGGAGATTGAGCAAGGCTGCAGGGGATTGTTGAAGTATTTGGGATATTGATATGCGGACAGTTGCCGACGACAAGGTCATAATGGGTATAGACCCAGGAACCAACATCATGGGATATGCCTTCATTGGCGTGAACGGAAACCGTGCACGCCTCATTACCATGGGCGTTATCGACATGCGCAAGTGCAAGGATATGTACATGAAACTCGGCGAAATATTTACAAGGGTGCAGGGGCTCATAGCCTCGTTCCTGCCCGACGAACTTGCCATTGAAGCACCGTTCTTTGGAAAGAATGTACAGAGTATGCTCAAACTGGGTAGGGCACAGGGCGTTGCAATTGCGGCTGCTATAAGCCGCCAGGTGCCCATTCATGAGTATGCCCCGCTGAAGATTAAGATGGCCATCACCGGCAACGGTTCGGCCTCCAAAGAGCAGGTGGCCGACATGCTGCGCCGCATGCTCAATATATCGAGTGACGAGATGCCGCAGTTTATGGATGCCACCGATGCGCTTGGCGCGGCATTCTGCCATTACCTGCAGAATGGCAAGCCGGTTAGCGAGAAGAAGTACTCCTCCTGGGCCGATTTCGTAAACAAGAACCCCGACAAAGTGAAGTGAATCACCAGTCGGGGTTTCTGTTTGGGAACTGAAAGGGGAAAACTGCTTTCACCTTTCCCCTTTCAGTTTTAACCACACTTCGTGTTCTTGAAGCTGCTATCGCTCGCATTGCAACCAGCAAGTAAACTTGCGTTGCGCTCGCTTAACCGCAGCTTTCACCTTTCAGTTTTCAGTTTTCCGCTTTAATCGCACTTCGTGCGCTTGAACCCGCTCACGCTCGGCATAGCACCAAGTAAACTTGTGCTCTGCGCTCGCTTACTCGCGGCTTTGCATTTTGCTCGTTTGCACGAGCTTTCCGCTTCTCATTTGAACTGCGCAATCATCTGCAGCGCGGTTACTGCACACTCATCTCCCTTGTTGCCAAGGCGGCCGCCGCTGCGCTCCTGTGCCTGTTGCAGGTTGTTGGTGGTTATGAGACCGAAAATCACAGGGGTATTATAATCTACATTCAGTTTCGATAGTCCGGCTGTCACGCCTTCGCATATGTAGTCGAAGTGGGGGGTGTCGCCTCTGATTACACATCCGATGGCAATCACGGCATCGTATTTATTGCTCTTTACCATTTGCGATGCACCGAAAATGAGCTCGAAGCTGCCCGGAACACTCGCCAGTTCAATGTCGCTCTCCTCCACGCCGTTGTCAATCAGTGTCTTTACTGCGCCATCGCGCAAAGCGTATGTAATCTCATCATTCCACTCGGCATATACAATACCTATTTTGTAGCCTTTGCCGTTTGCGACCTTTGCAGGGTCATAGGACGAGAGATTCTTAAGTTCTGTAGCCATATCAATTATAGTTATTAAAAAAGGCTGTCCCGTTTTATTGCGACAGCCTTCTGGTTATTTCTGTGGGAATTTGTTACTTGGCAGCGTTGATTTTAATCTCGGCCTCGTTTGCAACAGGTGAAGCAGGGAACTCGTCCTTTATTCTGTTGTAGAGCTTCAAAGCCTCGGCTGTGTTGCCCTGTGCCTCGTATATGGCAGCTGCGTCTCTCAAACAAGCCGGTGTAACTGCAATGTTGTTTGCCTGTGTGGCTGCCTCAAGAATAAGCTCAAGTGCCTTCTTCTGGTCACCTGTCTGTGAATAGCAGTTACCGAGAGTGTGCTTTGCCTTTGCTGCAACAATGTTGTCCTCGCCCTCGTACTTGCTGAGGTACTTGATAGCCTCCTCATACTGCTCCTGCTGTGCATAGGCGATACCTGCATAGAGATTTGCCTTGTTTGCAGCGGTTGTGCCGTCAAATTTCTCAATGATTTCGAGAAGACCCATGTTGAAACCGTCACCATTCAGTGCAGTCTCAAAATCGCCCTCGAGAACCTTGTACTCAATGTTGGCGATAGCCTGGTTGGCCTCGCTGTTCTCGTTGCTCTTTGGTGAGAAAACACCGAAAGCGTTGAGGGCTGCCACAACAATGATGGCCAAAATAACTCCAATGAATGCCTTCTTGTTCTTCAATACGAACTCTTCTGCTTTGCCCAGAGCCTCATCCGGTGCAATGGGTGTGTCGTTTTTCTTGCTCATAGTATTTAATTATTTTATTTTGTTTTCTTTAGTAAATGCCCTATAAGTGCAATATCAGAGCGCAAAAATAAACAAAATATCGTTAGCTTGAAAATTATATGGCTTTTTTTTATATAAAGGAATCAGACTTTTTTACGAACAACTGATATGTGCTCTCTTTTTGTTTTTGTAATATTTTTATTATTTTTGCATTTGTTAATGCTTAACATATGAATTCCGACTATTTGATATTCAATTCGCGTGATGAGATTCTGCGAGTCAAGTTGCAGAACGTGGTATACTTTGAGTCCGAGGGTAACTACACGGCAATAGTAGCCACCAATAAGCTTAGGCCTACCGTGTGTATGAATTTGGGGCATATGGAACAGTTGCTTGCAGAGAAACTCGGTGATAGACGTGCGATGTTTGTGCGTGTCGGTAAACGCCATATTGTGAATATGAATTTCCTCTATTCGATAACTCCGGCAAAGCAACAGCTTGTTTTGAGTGACCTGAGCACATTTGCTTTCAAGCTCGAAATATCCAAGGATGCTCTTGCGAAGATGAAACAATTGGTTGTTAAATTAAATATAAAAAATAAATGATAGAGATTGAATTTGGCCGTAACGGTGATACCGGTAAGCTCAATGTCTTCTTTGCCGGCAAGGTTGTACAAAAGAATGTTGCTGTTGATTCCAGTGTTAGCAGGGAACACTGCAAACTGATAATATCGGACAATGGTGAGATGACATTGTGCAACCTGAACCCCGATAACGAAACATTCTTGAATGGTGTGAGCATTAACAAGAGAAAATTTGAACTTACCGGTGATACCGTTATTGAGCTTGGCAGCAGACGCTGCAAAATGCCATTGAAGGAGATACTCAAGGAGATGGGCATAAAACAGACATACTCGATTTCTCATTTAAAAGATATTGTGGCAAATTATAAAGAGGAAAAGATGCGGATGCAGATTTCCATTGCACGCCAGAATGCAATGCGTGGTCTCATGCCTGCATTTATGGCTCTTGCCGGTATCCTTGGCTTCACGGGTATGTTGCCGAATGATGTGAAGATAGTTCCCTCTGTCATATCATTTCTCTTGTCCTGCTATTTTGGTTACAAAGGCTTTGTATCGGCAAGCAATAATCCAAGAAAGCATATGGAACTTGATAAGAAATATCACGGTGAGTGTGTCTGTCCCAACCCCGATTGCGGACATTTCCTTACGGGTGAATATGAAGACATCCTCAAAGCCGGTGCTTGTCCTTGGTGTAAATCAAAGTTCAAAGAATAGGAGTATTTTCAGGTAAAAATTATAGAGTAACTTTTGGTCGCTGACACATTTTTCGGGTTTACGTTTGTCAAGCCGCAAAATTTGTGTTTAACCGTCCGCAAGATTGTCAATATTCCTACTCCCAAACCGCAACGGGCTTCTCATTTGGGGAGCCCGTTTCATACATTAATCGGGGTATTTCATGTAATAATGCAATGTAAACCTTTGCAGTGCAATTCAATATATTTAAATTTGCCATTGGAAAACACTAAACACCAAATAATACAATGAATCTCAAGACAGGACACCAACTTGCCGGCGGGCGCTATCGCGTTGAACGCGTACTTGGCCAGGGCGGTTTCGGCATCACCTACGAGGCGCGCGATACCAAATTCAAGAGCCGCGTTAAAAGCGTTGCCATAAAGGAATTCTTTGTAAAGGACTTCTGCAACCGCGAACAGGAGACCAACCGCATTATAGTAGCAACACAAAGCAAAGTTGAACTTGTAGAAAAACTGCGAAACAAGTTCATTGACGAAGCAAACGCCCTCTTTGAGCTCGAACATCCGGGCATAGTGCGCGTAACCGACACCTTCGAAGAGAACGGCACCGCCTACTATGTCATGGAATACATAAACGGCAGTTCGCTCTCCACCATAATAGAAACAGAGGGTCCGTTGAACGAAAACAAAGCTCTTGGCTACATACGCCAGGCAGCCTCAGCCCTTGAATACCTTCATGGACAGAACCGCCTGCATCTCGACATCAAACCCCAGAACATAATGGTGGACAATGACGGCAGGGTAGTGCTCATAGACTTTGGCGTCTCAAAACAATATGACGAGGTCAATGGCGAGAACACCTCGACACTTCTCGGCAGCACCCCGGGTTATGCCCCCATTGAGCAGTCCGGCAGTGGCGTAGCGGAATTCTATCCCTCCACCGACATCTATTCTTTAGGTGCAACGCTGTATAAATTGCTCACAGGCAACACACCACTTCCGGCTCATCAGCTTGCATCCGGCGAGATGTTGCCACCATTGCCACATTCTGTAAGTGCAACAACACGCAAGGCCGTAGAAAGTGCAATGTCCCTTAACCGAAACAACCGCCCGCAAAGCATAAGCGAGTTCCTTTCGCTGCTCGAAGGAAATGTGAAAGCGGAAAGCGGAAAGGTGAAAACTGAGTCAAATGATGACGGCGCAACAGTAGTTGCAAGCTCCTCCACTCCCGGAGGGGAGGTGTCACGCAGTGACGGAGGGGAGAATGTTGAAAAGAGCAAAGATGAAAGAGCAAAGAGCAAAGATGAAAGTGATGGCGCGATAGAGATTCTTCGCTCCGCTCATAATGACAAAAAACATCCGGGCAATGTTCCTAAACCTCCTTTCAACAAGTTCCTTGCCATAATCTCCGTTGTTGCAGTTTGCATCATTGCTGTACTCGTTGGCATAGACTCATGCAACGACCGCAGAGCCGCCAATAATAACTTATCGACTCGCAGCTATACCGTCAATGGAGTCAGTTTCAAAATGATAGCCGTTGAAGGCGGCACATTCAAAATGGGCGCAACCGCAGAACAGCAAAACCCGTATAGCGATGAAAAACCTGTTCATGACGTAACCCTCAGCAACTAC
>JAZRRI010000050.1:0-28754 GCA_045650605.1 Bacteroidaceae bacterium
TAGCAGTTGGCCCATTTTAGAAAACACCGCGTAGGTGTCATATCGAACATATGTGAGATATCTCGTATATCATTTTTAGAGATCCCTCGTCGCTACGCTCTGTCGGGATGACATCGCCGGGTCAACATCTATATCATTACCAAAATAAAAGGATTGTAATGGGTTGGAGTGCTGTTTCTGTAATGGGTGTCCTTTATTGGCTGTACTGGATTGTGGCAATGGTTGTCATGGTCCGTGTTCTGCTCAGGAACCGCGATACCGTAAAGACACTGACGTGGATTATGGTATTCATTTTCATTCCTTTTCTTGGGCTGTTGCTCTACTTCTTCTTTGGGCGTGATACACGCAGGAAAAGGCTTGTAGGTAAACGCCTTCTCTCGCAGATAAAGCAGCATACTGCGTTCAGGGCGAGTGGCGTTGCAAAAAGGGAGATTCCGGCCGATTATCAGACACTTGCAACACTCTTTGAAAATACCTCCTCGGCATCGTTGCTCCCGTTTGATGAGGCTGAGGTTATCCCCGATACACGGGGTTTTGCCGAACGTCTTTTCGAGATAATCTATGCGGCCGAGAATCATATCCATCTGCAATTTTATATTATAGAAGAGGATGATTTCGGATGCCGCCTGCGCGATGCGCTTGTGGAGAAGGCGAGGCAGGGGGTTGAGGTGAGGCTTATATATGACTGTGTAGGGTGCTGGAAAGTAAAAGAGCGTTTCTTTGAGAGTATGCGCAGTGCCGGTGTATGTGTAGAGTCTTTCCTGAAAGTCTTTTTCCCGTTGCTTTCCAGCAGGGTCAACTATCGTAATCACAGGAAACTGGTTGTTGTGGATGGCAAAGTGGGTATGGTGGGTGGCTGCAACATTGCCGACCGTTACCTTGAAGGCATAAATGGCGGTTGCTGGCGCGATACGATGCTGTTGCTGCGAGGTGCTGCCGTGAAAGGATTGCAGGCTTCGTTTGTCGTCGATTGGTATTTCGCAAACCGCAGTAAAATAAGTGGAGAACGCTATTTTCCGCTATTTGCCGATGCCGGTAGAAAATCCTATGTGCAGGTTGTGACTTCAAATCCTGTAGGCAATCTCAGGGTAATTATTGCAGGCTATATAAAGATACTCTCCCAGGCAAGGGGATATGTCTATCTGCAGACTCCCTATTTTATGCCCGACGAGACCTTTCTCCAGGCTTTGAAGAGTGCTTCAATGTCGGGTGTGGACGTGAGGCTTATGATACCCGAACACTCCGATAGCAGAATTGCCGATTATGCCACAACATCCCATCTTGGCGAATTGCTTGAGTCCGGCATTAAGGTTTTTCTGTATCGTGGGGGAGTGCTGCACTGCAAGAGTGTAGTCTGTGACGACTACATTTCGTCCATC
Organism: Bacteroidaceae bacterium; assembly: GCA_045650605.1. Taxonomy (GTDB): domain Bacteria; phylum Bacteroidota; class Bacteroidia; order Bacteroidales; family Bacteroidaceae; genus HGM04593. The sequence goes on from JAZRRI010000050.1 coordinate 1,380, forward strand.
GGGTCGGCCAATCTTGATTTCCGCAGTTTCTTCTATAATTTCGAGATTTCGGCATTTGTGTACGACAGGGCTGTTGCCGTGGATTTGAAAGAGTGTTTCATCAATGACATGAAGCTGTGCCGTCAACTCACACTGAACGAGTACCGTACACGTCCGTTTGTAAGGCGCTGTACCGAATCGCTTGTAAAACTTCTCTCTCCGCTGCTGTAGCGGGAGAGCATTACTGATTTTTGCCCAGACAGCAAGGTGGTTTCTATAGCAGGTCGAGTTCCTGCTTTATGCCCAACAATTCTTCTTTGATTGCCTTCAGACGGTCGATTACGTCGCTGTTTGTCTCGGCAGTCTCTTTTGGCCCGCCGCTCTTCAACTGTTTCTTTGCACCGGCAAGCGTCAGTTTGCGCTCCTTGACAAGGTGGTATATGGTGCGCAGGGTCTTTATGTCCTCCTTTGTGTAGCGGCGCACTCCATTGGCACCTTTATATGGCGCTACCTGCGGGAACACGCTCTCCCAGTAGCGGAGCGTGGTCTCTGTTACCGACAGTTCTTGTGCAACCTCCTTAATGGAGTAGTACATCTTCAGGTCTTTGTTGGTGTTGAGTGCCATATCAGTCATATATTTTACCGTGGTTCTCGGCCATCTGCAGCATCTGGTCATATCCATCGGCATCAAGGTCCATAAAATAGTAGTTGATGGGGTTCACGTGACTGCCCTTTACTATTACCTCGTAGTGCAGGTGGGGGCCGGTGCTCTTGCCCGAGTTACCGCTGAGTGCAATCTTCTCGCCACGTACCACCTTCTGTCCCTTCTTTACAAGGAACTTCTTGTCGAGCAGATGGGCATAGAGTGTCTTGTAGCCATATCCGTGGTCAATGACTACCGTGTAGCCATATCCAGACATCCATTTTGCGCTCTCAACGACACCGTCGGCAGTGGCATATATCGGTGTTTTCTTATCACAGGAGAAGTCCATTCCCTTGTGGAAGGTGCGCACGTTGTAGACGGGGTCTATCCTGTAGCCGTAACCCGATGCCGTGCGCTTGAGGTCGCGGTTTGCTATGGGCTGTATTGCCGGTGTGTGGCGCAGTCGGGTCTTTGAATCCTTGTCAAGTGCGACAATCTCGTCGAACGACTTTATCTGCATGTACAGCTGCTTTTCAAGCAGGTCAATCTTCTGTGTCGTCTCGACAAGCAGTTCCGAGTTGTCCATCTTCAGCAGTTCGTCGTAGCGGTTTGTGCCGCCATATCCGGCATTCCTCACATCGGCCGAGACGGGTTCGGCATCAAGCATCACCCTGTAGAGGTTGTCATCGCGCTGCTGTATGTCCTGCAGCACAAGCATTGCATTGTCGAGTCGCTTGGAGAGAATCTTGTACTGTGCAAGAATCTCGGAATTCTCGCTCTCCAGTTTCTCTACCGACGGCTTGTCTACAAATATGTGGAACAGAATGAACGAACCGCAACCGAAGATTATGAAGAACAGCGCACGGCGAAGGCTCGTGAGGAACCTTTGTGCGAAATTGGTACGGACGCGCTCGTATGTTCCGGTGTCAGGGTTATATGTGTAGTAGTTCTTCCGCATTGTTCTCTTTTGCTATGGCAAAAATAGTAAAACTGCTCTTTTTATGCAAATATTATTTCTTCAAAGCGGGAGTTGGGCGGTAAAGATGCTTTTTGACGTTAATATTATACGCCATGTCATCGTTTTTTAGCCAAAATGTTGTAAATTTGCGCTGTTTTATGCGCCCGCGGGAAATGTGCCTGCGCGCGTGTAGTTCCAAAACAGTAAATTAAAAGAACAGTAATATGCTCACATCAAAAGAAATCAGAGAATCATTCAAAAAGTTTTTTGAAGAGAAGGGCCACCTCATCGTGCCGTCGGCACCAATGGTAGTGAAGGATGACCCCACACTTATGTTCACCAATGCCGGTATGAACCAGTTCAAGGATATAATACTTGGCAATGCTCCCGCAAAGAGCAAGCGTGTTGCCGACTCGCAGAAGTGTCTTCGTGTAAGCGGCAAGCACAACGACCTTGAAGAGGTTGGTCACGATACATATCACCACACAATGTTCGAGATGCTTGGCAACTGGTCTTTCGGCGACTACTTCAAGGAAGATGCCATCAACTGGGCATGGGAGTACCTTACACAGGTTGTCAAGCTCGACCCCGAGCGCATGTATGCAACCGTGTTCGAGGGCTGTGAGGCCGAGGGACTTGCACGCGACAATGAGGCGGCTGCAATCTGGGAAAAGCACCTGCCTGCAGAGCGCATTATCAACGGTAACCACAAGGACAACTTCTGGGAGATGGGTGATACAGGTCCATGCGGTCCCTGTTCCGAGATTCACATTGACCTTCGCAGTGACGAGGAGAGAGCGAAAATCAACGGTCGTGACCTTGTGAACGGTTCGCATCCGCAGGTTATTGAGATTTGGAACCTCGTGTTCATGCAGTTCAACCGCATGGCCGACGGTCATCTTGAGGAGCTTCCCGCAAAGGTAATCGATACCGGTATGGGCTTCGAGCGTCTGTGTATGGCATTGCAGGGCAAGCAGTCGAACTATGATACCGATGTATTCCAGCCAATCATCAAGGCTATCGGTGAAATTTCGGGCAAGTCTTATGGCAACGACGCTCAGGTTGACGTTGCAATGCGCGTAATTGCCGACCACATACGTACAATCTCGTTCTCAATCACCGACGGCCAGCTCCCGTCGAATGCAAAGGCCGGTTATGTCATTCGCCGCATCCTGCGCCGTGCAGTGCGTTACGGCTACACCTTCCTGGGGCAGAAGCAGGCATTCATGTACAAGCTTGTTCCTGCACTCATTGACAACATGGGCGATGCATATCCAGAACTGAAGATGCAGCATGAGCTCATTACAAAGGTAATCAAGGAGGAGGAGGACTCTTTCCTTCGTACACTTGAGACCGGTATGGGCATGCTCGACAAGATTATAGCTACAGCAAAGGCTGCAGGCAACAGTGAAATCAGCGGTGTAGAGGCATTTACACTCTATGATACATTCGGTTTCCCCATTGACCTTACACAGCTCATTCTCCGTGAGAGCGACCTCACTGTGAACATGGAGCAGTTCGACGAGGAGATGCAGAAACAGAAGGCGCGTGCACGTAATGCGGCTACCGTTGAGAACGGCGACTGGGTTACCGTGAGCGAGGGCGAGAGTGTGTTCGTTGGTTATGACAACACTGAGTGCACTACAACAATACTGCGCTACCGCCAGACAAAGCAGAAAAACCAGACCTTCTATCAGGTTGTGCTCAAGGAGACCCCTTTCTATGCCGAGAGCGGTGGTCAGGTAGGTGATACAGGTTATCTTGTATGTGGCGACGAGCGCATTGAGGTTGTGGATACAAAGAAGGAGAACAATCTCCCAATCCACATAACAAAGCAGTTGCCCACCGACCCTGCGGCGCAGTTTGTTGCCGAGGTTGACAAGGCAAAGCGTGCCGCTTGTGCTGCAAACCACTCATGTACCCACTTGCTCGACCAGGCTTTGCGCCAGGTGCTCGGTACACATGTTGAGCAGAAGGGCTCTTTGGTTACCCCCGACGGTATCCGCTTCGACTTCTCACACTTCCAGAAGGTGACCGACGAGGAGATTGAGCAGGTTGAACGCCTTGTGAATGCACGTATCCGCGAGAATATTCCTTTGACCGATTACCGCAATATCCCCATCGAGGAGGCAAAGAAACTTGGTGCCATTGCACTGTTCGGCGAGAAATATGGCGACCACGTACGTGTCGTTCAGTTCGGTTCATCAATAGAGTTCTGTGGCGGTACACACGTTGCGGCTACCGGTAACATTGGTATGGTGAAGATTGTTAGCGAGAGTTCTGTCGCTGCAGGCGTACGCCGCATCGAGGCTATCACAGGCGAGGCTCTTGAGAACCACAACTACAAGGTGCAGGGCTTGTTGAAGGAGATTCAGGCTCTCTTCAACAACGTTCCTAACCTCAAGGCAACAATCGTGAAGTCAATAGCAGAGAATGCCGAGCTGAAGAAGGAGATTGAGGCCTATGCAAAGGAGAAGGCTGCCATGGTAAAGGCCGATTTGCTCAAGGATATCAAGGAGTTCAACGGTATGCGTTACATCAGCGCTTTGCTTCCATTGGCACCTGCAACAGTAAAGGATATTGTGTTCATGCTTCGTCAGGAGCAGACCGAGAACCTGCTTGTCGTTGTCGGCAGTGTATATAACGAGAAACCGCAGTTGACAATTTCTGTCAGCGACGACCTTGTTGAGAAGGGCTTGAACGCCGGCAAGATTGTTGGCCAGGCTGCTCGTGAAATGCAGGGTGGTGGCGGTGGCCAGGCGCATTTTGCGCAGGCCGGCGGCAAGAACCCCGAGGGTGTGAAGGCTGCCATCGACAAGGTGTTCGACATTATCAAGGGATAATACAGGTGTTTAACAATTAAAATAAGTTATTATGAAAAAGATCCTGTTTCTTGCTCTCTCACTGATGTTTATGATATCTTGTGGCGGAAGCAAACAAAAGGCAAGTGAGAATGAAATGGCTGAAGCGCGTGAGCTCGTTAAGGCAGAAATTGAAGCTGCTGATGAGATTTTGCGTGGTGAGAAGATTGACTTCATGACCGTGTGTGATGGTGCAGAGTTCGTGAATGATGAGATTCACTACTATTACACTATCGATGAGGACTATGCTACCATCGATGTGCTCAGAGCCAGCGCTGATGATGTTAAAGAGAATCAGAGGAAGATGTTGGAGAATATGCCTTCAACAAAAGAATTGATCTCTCTGCTGGAGACTATTGGCGGAAGCATGACGTTCCATTATAAGGGTAACTATTCCGGAGAGACTGTTTCCATTACGGTCTATGATTTCTGATTGGACTTTGACAATAACATTCATCGGGGTGGCACGTGCCACCCCGATGTTGTTATTGTATCTTCCAGTTTACAAGATGCAGCTTCTCGCTTGCACGTGTGAAGGCTGTGTATAGCCAGCGGTAGTAGTCGGGTGAAATCATATCCTCGCTTATGTAGCCTTGGTCAATGAATACACGTTTCCACTCACCGCCCTGCGCCTTGTGGCAGGTGATTGCATAGCCATATTTCACCTGCAGCGCATTATAATAGGGGTTCTTGCGTATCTCCTCCATGCGCTTCCGCTTTGAACGTATCTCGGGATAATCCTCCCATACGGCGGCAAAAAGACGTTCATTCTCCTCTCTTGTCAATGAGGGCGACTCGCTGGTGAGCGTGTCGAGCATAATCTTCACATCAATCTCGCAATCCTCATAGTCGATAAGGGATAGGGTTACATCGGCAAAACGGAAACCGTACATCTCTTCCGTGCCGTTTACGCGTATTATTTCGGCTATGTCGCCGTTTGCAATGAAGTCGAGCTTTTCGAGCAATGTCTTGTCCTCCTTGCCCAGTTCCTCGCGCCAGAAGTAGTTGTTCTTCACTATCATCAATAATTCTCCACGGCACAGCTCCTCCTCGCGGTAGAGGATGCGACGGCGTATCCCTTCGTTGTACACATTGGCACGTTTGTTCGAGCGGCACAGTATTATGGTGTCATCGACTCCGGCCTTGTCATAGCAACTCTCGATGGCCTCTATCAGCTCCTCGCCATGCACGCTGCATATGTCATCGAACCCCTTGAGTGTTATCTGTGGCGGGTCGTATGTATCCTCCTCGTCAATCCTCTGGCGCAGCATGGTGGCATTGTAGAGTATGCCCGACTCACCCAGCTGGCGCATTACCTGTGTGAGCCGGGTGGCTGTCACGTCAAGGAACATGGAACGCAGATAGCTCTCGGTCAGTGCCGGCGAGAGGTACTCGCCCACAGGTGGCAACTGTGCCGTGTCGCCAAGCAGCAGCATGGAACAGCCGTGCCCCGAGTAGACGAACTCGATGAGGTCGTCCAGCAGTCCGCCTGTTCCGCTCATGGCGTCATTTGAAATCATGGAAGCCTCGTCTACAATGAAAAGCGTGTTCTGCATCCTGTTCTCGGCAAGGGTGAATGTGGAACTGTCCATTATGGACTTCTGGCGGTAGATGCATTTGTGGATGGTGTGGGCACTTTTCCCGGAGTGGTGAGAGAATACCTTTGCTGCACGCCCTGTAGGGGCAAGCAATACCGTCTTGCGTTCAAGCTGCTCCATTGTGCGCACCAGTGCCGAAATCAGTGAGGTCTTTCCTGTTCCGGCATATCCGCAAAGCAGGAAAACCTTGCGGTCATTGCCCGAAAGAATGAACTCGGACAACTTTTCTATGATTTTTTCCTGCTCAACTGTTGGTTCGAACGGAAAATTCACTTTAATTTGCGAAGCTAAATATCTATTTATCACTTTTAATGGTAAAAAAATTACTATAAAAAAGGTATATTCGTTTTTTTATCTTATTTTTGTGACACGAAAATAATTAAATAAAAAGATATAACAATGAAAAAAGTATTAAATGTAGTTTTGCTTTGTCTTGTCATTGCGCTTGTTTATGCTAACTTCAGCAGTGTTAATGCGCCTTTGGATTTTGACAAAAAACGACTGGAACGTGATTTGGTGGTTATTGACCGCCTTGTTGACATTAGAACTGCCCAAGTTGAGTATCGTGCACAGAATGGCAGATATGCGGCTACTTTTGACGAGTTGATAGCTTTCCTTGATGACAGCATGAAGGTTGTTAACAAGACCTACATCCTCAACGACAAGCAGTTGGCATTGGTCCGTGACTTCAAGGTAGAGGATACCAAGCCAAAGGATGCCGATGCAATGGAGTTCTCAGAGGATGAGGCCGACCAGATTGTCCTCAACATCCTTAACGACGACAACAAGAAGAACGCGCAGAAGAATGCCAAGAGAATTGAGAAACTCGATGCTCTTTACCGTCGCGACACAACATGGGTTCTCAAGAGCGAGGTTCTTGAGGATGGCAGCGTTGTGGAGACAAAGGAGGCTGTTGTAGATGCAACAATGATTGCTGAGGCATTCCACCGCGATACCACACGTCTTGCATACGTTGATACATTGTACCATAACCCTGCATACGATATCCAGCAGCTCAGATACATCCCATTCAGCAAGGATAGCGTTGGTAACCCTATCGAGTTCTGGTTGAAGGCCGACAGTATTCTGCCTAACGCTCAGGCAAACCGCAAAGCCGGTGGTTACATCCAGGTATTCGAGGCACGTGCCGATTTCGTTCACTATCTCCAGGGCTTGAACGAGCAGGAGTTGAACAACTACCTCCTTCAGGTTGTTACAAACGGTACAGAGTTCCGCGAGGAGGTACGTGTTGACAAAAACGGTGAGCCTTTGATGGGTGCAAACGGTGTCCTCAAAAGACGCATCCCTTGCCGCCGAGTTGGTGACGTTACCAAGAACAACAACAATGCCGGTAACTGGCCCTAATCAAGGATGACAAAGGATAACAATCAGAATAAAACATTATCCATTCGTATCAGTACGGATGGATTTTGTTTTTGCAGCTATACACCGTCGCAACCGGGGTCGCTCAAATACTATTTCTACAAGCCCGAGAAGGGGCTGACGCTGACACTGAACCTGCAGAAGGGTTTTGAGCAGTGCCCGTTCACAACGGCTGACGAGAACTATGATGTGAAGGTAGTAGTGGAGACCGAGGAGTTTACCACTCTCCCTGCCGAGTATGACGACAAGCTGGACTACAAGGCCTTCCATCGTCTCTGTTTCCCCAGGAACGAAGCCCGTGTGGAGATTGTTGCAAACAGGCTCAATGCCTTGGGGCTTACTGTGCTGTTTCCTGTTGAAAAGTCGCTCTATGAGAGCTTGCAGCGGTTCGGAAATGTCTCTTTCTATTCGACGCTGAGCATCCTGCTTGGCCTTGCGACAAGCAAGCTTGCCGATGAGGAGAAATTCATGCTTGCATATTTCCAGAACAATTTAGTCTTCTTTATTTCAATGCAGGAGGGCAAGATGAGGATCGCAAATGCATTCCGCCACGAAGATGGGCAGGACTGCATCTATTACCTGTTGAGTATATGGAAAGAGCAGGGGCTCTCGCAAGAGGATGATACGCTCTATCTGTGTGGCGACAAGGGGGTAGAGCAGAACATGATGACGATAGGCCACTTTATAAAAAGGTGCAGCCGCTTGAATGCAAGCGAACTGTTCCCATTGACATTGTTGAACAAGATGGAGGGTATCCCTTTCGATTTACAGTCATTGATACTATGCGAATAATAAGTGGAAAATATAAAGGCCGTCATTTCGATGTGCCACGTAACTTCAAGGCACGTCCTACGACCGATTTTGCCAAAGAGAATGTTTTCAACATCCTCAATAACATTGTGGATTTCGAGGATATGTCCGTGCTCGATTTCTTTGCAGGCACGGGCAGCATAAGCCTTGAGTTCCTTTCACGCGGCTGCAAGGCCGTCACATCGGTTGAGATGGATGCAATGCATGCAGCACATCTTAAAAAGACATGTGCGGCGCTCGGGGATGATGCCTGGATTGTTGTGCGTGACGATGTCTTCCGTTATATACGCCGCTGTCCTGCAGCCTATGACCTTGTCTTTGCCGACCCGCCATATGCCCTTAAAGAGCTCAAGACAATTCCGGACCTTGTGCTGAACAGCAATTTGTTGAATCAGGGCGGTGTGCTTGTCTTTGAACATGGCAAGGATAATGATTTCAGCCAGCATCCCTGTTTCTTCCGCCATGTTGCCTATGGCAGTGTGAACTTCAGTTTCTTTGAGAAAAAGTGATTCCTTATTTTATATAATAAGGTGTAATACGATTAATAAATTTTATGCCGCCCATTGGGCGGCATAAAATTTATTATCCGATTCGTGCAATTGTCTTTATATTGCTTACCTTTTTCAGGTTTTCGCAGATGGTTTTAACATCCTGCACATCGTGTACGTTGACCCAAAATGTGCCTTCGAATATTCCGTTGTTGCTCTCGATGTGCATCTTCTGAATGTTGGCATTGAGCTGTTGCGAGATTATGGTTGTTATCCGGTGCAGCACTCCCATGTCATCGATACCTGTAATCTGTATCGGAACAACGAAGTACAGTTGCTTGTGTGTCTCCCAGGTTGCTGCCAGAATCCTGTCGCCGTGGCTACTCTTGAGCGTGTTTGCAACATGGCAGTTGCGTTTGTGGATTACAATCTGTTTCTGCTCATTGTAGTACCCAAGGACATCGTCACCTGGGATGGGATGGCAGCAGTCGGCGATTATATAGCCGTTCTTCAGGTTCTCGTCTGTGAGGTTGATTGGCGTCTTACGGTCAATATCCTCATACTGCTTGACAGGCTCTCTTCCCTCCTCTTTCTTCTTTTCCTTGTTGCTGCTGAAGGAGAAGAGTGACTGCAGGCTGAATTTCTTGTTGCCGAGCAGGGCATCCTTGTCGTCGTTGCCAAGTATGACGGTGCCTTTTCCTATTGCTGCAAGCAGTTCGTCGCGGTCGTTGAGCTTATGGAGTTTCAGCAGTTTTTCAATGTTGCCCATATAGTTGCCCAATCCCTCCTTTTCAAGGAACTCGTTGAGTTTCTCTTCGCCCTCTCTCTGCAGTATGCGTTGCAGGCGGCGCAGTTCGGCCTGTATTTTGGCACGTGCCTTCGCCGTGGTGGCAAATGCAAGCCAGCTCTCATCGACGCGTGAGGAGTTTGAGGTGAGAATCTCTACCTGGTCGCCGCTCTGCAGCTGGTGGCTCATTGGTACGAGTTTGTGGTTGACCTTAGCACCGATACAGTGGTTGCCCAAGAAGGTGTGTATGCTGTATGCAAGGTCAAGCGCGGTGCAGTTCTGTGGCATTGTCTTGATTTCTCCCTTTGGGGTAAAGACAAATATTTCAGTAGCGTAGAGATTGAGCTTTATGGTGTCGAGAAAATCCAGAGCATTGGGCTGTGGGTCATCAAGTATCTCCTTTATGGTGTGCAGCCAGTTCTCCAGCTGGTCGTCACCCGAGTCTTCGCCCTCGCTCTTGTATTTCCAGTGCGCAGCAATTCCTCTCTCGGCAACCTCGTTCATCTTCTCACTGCGTATCTGCACCTCAATCCACTCGCCTCGTTGGCTCATGAAGGTTGCGTGCAGTGCTTTATATCCGTTGGCACGTGGCTTGCTCACCCAATCGCGCAGGCGGTCGGGGTGCGAGTTATAGAGCTTTGTAAGGGCTATGTATATCTTGAAACATTCGTTGTTCTCATCCTCGCCCTCGCGCGGTGTGAATATGATGCGCACTGCAAGAATATCATATATGTCCTCAAAAGCAACATGCTTCTTCTGCATCTTGTTCCAGATGGAGTAGGGCGATTTTACACGTCCTATAATATTGTATTTGAGGCCCATTGCATCGAGCTGCTCACAGATGGGGTGGGTGAACTCGCCGTATAGTATGTCGCGCTCGTTCTGTGTCTTTTCAATCTTCTTCTCTATGCGTGCATACTCCTCGGGGTGTTCATATTTGAAGCTCAGGTTCTCAAGCTCGGTCTTTATGCGGCTCAGTCCCAAACGGTACGCAATGGGGGCATAAATGTAGAGTGTCTCGCCTGCAATCTTGTACTGCTTGTTTGTCTGCATGAACTTCAGAGTGCGCATGTTGTGCAGGCGGTCGGCAATCTTTATGAGAATGACCCTGATGTCCTCGCTCATTGTGAGCAGGAGTTTCTTGAAGTTCTCGGCCTGCTGTGATGCGTGTGCACCGAACACACCGCCCGAAATCTTAGTCAGGCCGTCTACAATACCGGCAATCTTGTCGCCGAAAAGGTTGCGTATGTCCTCGACGGTGTAGTCCGTGTCCTCCACCACATCGTGCAACAGTGCTGCGCAGATGGATGTTGAGCCAAGGCCAATCTCCTGGCACACTATGCGTGCTACGGCAAGGGGGTGCATGATGTAGGGCTCGCCGCTGTGTCGCCTGACACCTTTGTGTGCCTGGCGGGCAAAGTTGAACGCTTTTGTTATGAGCTCAACCTTTTTGCGATGTCGGGAAGCCAGATATATATCGAGCAGTTCCCCGAAGGCCGTGTTTATGAGAGCCTCTTCATCGATGTTCCTGTTCTCATCGTAGTTATCCATGGTGTTACTTGTAAATTTTCAGATACTTGCCGGCGCGTATGTTGGAGTTCTTGAGATTGTTCCATTTCATAATCTGCTTTACCGACACTCTGTATTTGATGGCAATAGACCCCAATGTCTCGCCGTTCTTTATTTTGTGGCGTATCATGTTGCCGGCACCGTTGTTCTCCTTTGCCTCCTTGAGCATCTTCTCAATATTTGCCTTTGGGAAATACTTGTCGGCATTGTGTTTGTAAACAGTGTCCTCGTTCTCAACAAACCTGGTTATCGTGTTGTTTGTGAGTCGCAGCACGTATGTCTCGTTCTCACCGGGGATTATATCTTTCAGGAACTGGGGGTTCAGGGCACGCAACTCCTGTATGTCTGCGCCACACACCTCTACAATCTGGTTGAAGTGCAGGTTCCTGTTCACATGTATTGTGTCTGTGGCTATTGGCAGTTCCGGTTTCATCGGGCATATGCCATGGTCCTCGTAGTATGTCATTATGTAGCTTGCCGCAATGAACCCCGGCAAGTAACCGCGTGTTTCGCGTGGCAACCAGGGATAGATTTTCCAGAAGTCAGTGCTGCCGCCCGAACGCAGGATGGCCTTCTTTACATTACCAGGACCACAGTTGTAGGCAGCTATGGCAAGTTCCCAATTCTGGAACATGTCATAGAGGTCCTTCAGGTAATGCAGGGCTGCAGCTGTGGCCTTTGCGGGGTCGAATCTCTCGTCGATGTAGTTGTTGGCTTTCAAGCCATAGAGTTTGCCGGTGTGGAACATGAACTGCCACAAGCCCTTTGCTCCGGCTCTTGATGTTGCCTTGGGGTTGAGTGCCGATTCAATGATGGGCAAGTACTTGAGCTCGCGTGGAACACCAATGCGGTCAATCTCCTCTTCTATCATGGGAAAGTAATACTCCGAAATGCCGAGCAGGTAGGATACCTGCGAGCGCCCTTTCTTTGTGTAGCGGTCAATGCATGAGCGCACCATGTTGTTATATGGCATTCTCACGATAGTCGGCAGTGCCGCAAGGCGCTTGGCATACATGGTGTCGGAGAACTGTGCTGTTTCGTTTTCTGTTCCTTCGCCATCAAAATTATGGAGCATATTGCGTGCCTGCCAACTGTTGAGCATGCTGTCAATGTCGGCATTCATGCTCTCGGGGAGTTCGAATGTGTAGCCGTTGCCTGTGAGAGTGTCCAAATCAATCTCGTATCTCACATTGGTGGCAACAGAACGTGACGTATTTTCAGTCCACAGCTCTTTGGCGGTCTCTTTGGCGGCAGCTGGTGTTTTATCCTTCTGCGCGGTTTTAAAAAGGCTGCATGAGCAGAGTGTGGCAATTAGTGCCAATGTTGTTATTATTCTTGTGCTGTTCTTCATGTTTTTCAAAATCTGATATTGCAGTTTAAACCATAGTAATCCTTGCCGAACATCTGTCTGCTGTCGATTATCTGTGGCTCGATACTCATGTTTATGTCCTCGCTGATGTCAAAATTGGACAGTTGCGCGTCTACGTAGGCATCGATGACAGAGAGGGCATATACTCCTATGAATGAGAAGATGCTGAGGTCGCGCCAGCGGCGGTAGCGGTCTTTTCTCTTCTTGAACACATCCTTCAGGTACTCCTTGTTTGCCTCGAAATCATACCCGGGACGGAAAAAGTCCTTAAAGGAGTCTGTGTTGGGGTCGCTGTCCATTATGTCAAGATAGGCCTGTCGATAGTCCTTGTACATCTGCCCGTTCCAATTGTATGCATACATACAGCCCACAAAACCTCCATATACAATGGGCAATTTCCAGAATTTGCGGTTGTATATCTGTCCGCCTCCGGGGATTGCCAATGCAATCCATGTGGCTGTTGAGGGGTCGGGCTTCCTTATCCTTATTTCCCGTCTCTTGGCAGTTGTGCCGGGTATCATGCTGTCGGGTACAGTGATGGCTGCGGTAATCTCTCTATAAGTGCTGTCCATCAGCTCCCTGTCGGGCATTACAGCCATTGCGGGTCTGATACCAAGCGTGTCGTTGGATATTGCCCGCTGTGCCGTGCCATCGGTCAGGGTGTGCGGCCTTTGTGCAATGGCATTGGTCACAAACATTGCGAGCAAGGCAATTGCGAGCACAAACTTATATGTCAGTTTCTCTACAGCCACCGGGTGTTCAGTTGTTTAGTCGGTCGAATATGGCCATTATGCGCTCCAGTTCTTTCTCGTTTTTGAACTTTATGCTTATCTTGCCGCTTCCCTTTGCCGAGCAGGTCATCTGCACGGGTACCTGGAAAAAGTTTGTAAGTTGTTTCTTGAGCTGGTGGAAAACTGCATCCTGTTTCTTGTCGGCAGGCTTCTTCTCGGAGGCAGCGCTTGTCTCACCGCCATCCTTCATGCGGCGTACTATCTCCTCCACCTCGCGCACTGAATATCCGTTCTTTTCAATCTCGTGAAAAAGCTCAATCTGTTTGCTGTGCGAGTCCAGTGAGAGCAATGCCTTGGCATGTCCCATGTCAATCCTTTTCTCCTTTAGGGCCACCTGTATCGCCGCGGGCAGCTTCAGTAGGCGAAGAAAGTTTGCTATGGTCGCACGTCCCTTGCCTATGCGCTTGCTCAACTGCTCCTGCGAGAGGTTGTGTTGCTCAATGAGCTGCTGGTAGGCTAGTGCAATCTCAAGTGCATTCAGGTCCTCGCGCTGTATGTTCTCAATGAGAGCCATCTCCATTGTGTCCTCATCGTCGGCTTTTACAATATATGCGGGGATGGTTGTCTTGCCTGCCAGTTGTGATGCACGGAAACGTCGCTCGCCGGCAATAATCTGGTAAGTCTCATCCTCCATCTTGCGCAGTGTGATGGGCTGTATGACTCCAAGCTCGTTGATAGAATCGGCGAGTTCCTGCAGCGCCTCTTCGTTGAAATCGCGGCGTGGCTGGTTGGGGTTGGCAAAGATTTTGTCAAGTTCAATCTCGCCTATCGATGATGAACCGGATGTGCGCACCGCTTCAGTCGAGATGAGTGCGTCGAGTCCGCGTCCCAGTGTGAATTTCTGTTTTGCCATTATAAAAGTCGTTTCTTACTTGTTTCGGTTTAAAATCTCCTCTGCCAGTGCCAGGTAATTCTTTGCACCTGTTGACTCGGCATCGTACATAAGTGCCGGAATACCCATACTCGGTGCCTCGCCCAACCTGATGTTACGCTGTATAACCGTGTCGAACACCAACTCACGGAAGTGCTTCTTTACCTCGTTGTATACCTGGTTGCTCAATCTCAGGCGTGAGTTGAACATTGTGAGCAGGAAGCCCTCGATGTCGAGAGCCGGGTTAAGGTTCGATTTTATGATTTTGATGGTGTTGAGCAGCTTGCTGATACCCTCGAGTGCGAAGTATTCACACTGTACAGGTATGATTACAGCATCGGCTGCTGTTAGTGAGTTCACGGTTATGAGTCCCAGTGACGGTGAACAGTCAATGAGTATGTAGTCATATCTCTCCTTGATTGGTGCAAGTGCCTCGCGCATGATTTTTTCGCGGTTGGGTAGGTCGAGCATCTCAATCTCGGCACCCACAAGGTCAATGTGCGATGGAATTATATCAAGCCCCTTCACGCAAGTGGGGGTTATGCTCTCCTCGGCAACCGATTTGTTGATGAGACATTCGTATATTGAACTTTTTATCTCTCTGATGTCAATGCCAAGACCCGACGATGCATTTGCCTGCGGGTCGGCATCAATTACAAGTACTTTCTTCTCAAATGCGGCAAGTGATGCAGCAAGGTTTATGGCTGTCGTTGTCTTGCCCACACCACCTTTCTGGTTTGCCAATGCGATAATCTTTCCCATTTAGTCTCAATTATTTAGTATGGCCGAATCAATAATTCGGCAAAGTGACAATATTCCAAATATATAACTAATGCAAAGGTAGTAAAAAAAGTCTCTCGGCAGTAAAAAATAGAGTGTTACTTATTAACAGTCTGTTGATAACAAATCATAAAAAATGTTACCGCACTCTAATGGGTGCGGTAACATTTTTCAGTGGTTGGTTCCGGCTCTCTTATTTGAGCAAAACTTTATATGTCCTTGTGTCGCTGTCGCTTTTTGCCACAACTATATACATGCCCTTTGCCACGTCTTTTACAGCGAGGATGTTGCCGTTGCCGCTCTTTATCTCTCTGCCATCGGCAGTGAAGAGTGTGATTGACTTTACGTCGGCGTCGCAAGTGATTCTGTCACCTGTTATCTCAAAGTCAACGCTTACGGTATTCTCAATGGATGTATCGTCGCCTTTTCTTCTGATAGTCACAGTGTAGCTCTCGTTGCGTGCAACGTTTTTCGCCTCAAGTCGGTCTCCCGATACCACAATGTACTTTACATCGTTCTTTGTTGCCGATTGTGTCAATTGCATTGACCACATGTCGCCCATTTTGGTAATCAGATAAGTGTTCCAGTCGGCATAGTATTGGTTTGTGCCGAACACACCCAGCTCGTTTACGTAGCGGCCATCGGCACCGTTGGTAATCTTGTAGCAGTTGCTTCCGTTTGCATCGGGTGCAATTTTCCACTCCTGTGCTGCTGCAGGCTCTTCAATCGCCTTGAATGTAGGTGTGCCGCCGCTGCCTTTGACATTGGTGTTTGTGAGGTAACGGTTGCCGTCCATTATGTAGTATACCTCGTCTTTTACAATGAATGGCTCGTTGGCTGCGCCGCCCAATGGGATGATGTCGAATATGTACTTGTCGGGCAATGCAGTGGTGTTACCTTTCTGTATCTGTGTGCCGCTTACTGTCCAGAATGCAGTGCCGGCGCTGCCGCCGTTCTGGATTGCATATTTGCCGTTTGCAAGCAGTGTTATGTCATATGTGTGCCATACCGCCTCGTATGGGTTGGTGGCATCGCTTACTGTGAAGCTGCCGTTTTCGTTCAGGTAGCGGTTGTCCTCAAGGTTGATGATCTTGTAGCGGTTGGTGCTTGGGTCGAGGCTAATCTTCCACTCCTGGCGCTGTGGACGGATGTTGTCTTGCTCGGCCAGGAATGAAGGCTTGCTTCCGGCTGCCTTATTGTTGTTTGTGAGATACTTGCCGTTGTACATAATGTAGTATGTGCCGTTCTCAAGTGCCTGTGCAGGGAATACATCGGTACGGTAATCGTAACTCTCCTTGTACTCGGCAACAAGTGTGCCCATTTTCTCCTTTACGAACGGTTCAATGTGCACTGTACCCACAACAGGAGTTGCACTCTTCAATGAACCGGCGAAATCGCGTGAGCGCAATGCTCCCTGTGCCTCGTCATACTCTTTGTATTTCAAATAGTTCTCAATGAACTTCTCGGGGTTCTTCTCGGCAAGGGCATTGTTCATTTCAACGAGGCATACACCTCTCAGGCCAAGATACTTCATTGACTCGATCCATGGCTTTATCTCGCTTGTCAATGCCGGAGCCTCGTCGGTAGTCAAAAGCGTCTCGGCGCTGCTTACCAGCTTGTTGAACTGTTCGCCAATAGCTGCGTATGCCGCCTCTCTGTCTGTTGCAATCTTGCTGTTGAAGGTCTCTTTTGCCTTTGCAAACTCGGGTGACTCGTCCATTCGGCGCAAACCATGTGTGTTCACTCCCAGGTCGACATTGTTCTCACAGAAGAAACGGAATGCCTCGTAATTCCCGGGCATCAGGTACTTGATTGCTGCCTCCCACGATGCGTTTGAGTCATATGCCGGCATGTTCCATGTGTAGTCGGCGATGCTGAAGAGCGAAACCTTCGATGCCTCGGCATACTCCATGGGGTTTGAAACGAAACCAGAGAGCATGTCGGCAATATTAAGGTCGTTGCCGTATGTGGGACCCATGAGCAGGTGGTTGATACAGTAGTCGCTCACAGGGTAGTTGAGCCAGATGTAGGCCTTGCGCTTAATCTGGTTGTTTATCCACTCCATATCGCTCTTGTTTATCATGTCCACAACGCTGTTTCCTGTCCACATGATGTTGATGTCGCTGTCCATAATGTCGCCAAGCGCAGGCAGGTAGATGGCATTAGCCCAGCCGCGGTTGTACTGTGTGGGGCATATTGTGAGGGGCTTTACATCGGGGTATGCCTTTTTCAGTTCTGCCGCAATGTAGTTCATCAGTTCGGCCTGCTCGTCGCCGTGTGTGCCGTCATCGCCCCATAGGTCGTCCCAGAACACTGCAAAACTTCTTACACCCAGTTTGCACATGGCTTTGAGCTTGTTCACGATGTTGGCTCTGTCGGTGGCGTTCCACTGTATGTCCTCGCCCGGGTGGATTGCCCACATGAACTCAATCTTGTTGGCTTTTGCCACATTTACATACTCTGTAATTTTCTTGGCAAGGTCGGTAGGGTATTCTTCGCGCCACTTGCTCTTGTGGTAAGCGTCGTCCTTTGGACCGTAAATATATACGTTCATCTTCATCTCGCCGAACATCTCAAGGAGTCCCATGCGGTCGGCCTCGCTGTAAGGGTTGCCATAGTAACCCTCTACAAGTCCGCGCTGTGGAACGCTGGGGTAGTCGGTGACGGTGGCGCACATCACGTTTAGCTGTGATGCCATCTGTGTGAATGTCTGCACACCATAGTATGTTCCCGAACCGTCGTTGCCGGCAATGACTACTTTGTCTTTCTCAACTGCAAGATAGTAACCCTCGGCTTTGGCCGGGATGAGGCTCTCGTATGTAGCCACAGCTGCATCGCCGCGCTCACCGATGACAAGCTCTACCGTGCCGTCTGTGGTGGTGAACTTCTCCTTGAAAAGGTTGATGGCATCTGCGTCTGCGTCTGCTTCACCTGTGATAGTGAAGCTTGCGCTGTTCTCAAATGCGGTCTCATTGCCCCAGGCTATACTTTGGGGAATAGGGTAGATTTTGGCTGTCTGTGCGTTTGCGTTGAATGATATTGCCGTGAATATCAGAGCGGAAATACCGAGAAACAGTTTTTTCATATTATCAATAAGTTATAGTGTTTGCAATCTTTATACATTAAAAGCAAAAATAGTTATTCTGAGTGGAATAACCAAATTTTTTGTATCTTAGCGCCATAAACAGGAAAAGATGCGTAAAAATATGGAAAAAAAACCTCGTATACTGGTATCAAATGATGACGGATACCTTGCTAAAGGAATTAATTCTCTTGTAGAGGTGTTGCGCGAATTCGGAAATGTGGACGTCTTTGCACCGCATAAAGGTCGTTCGGGGCAAGGCTGTGCCATAACCAGTGAAGTACCGGTGAAGTTGACTCCTATTACAGATGATAGGGATGCTCATGTTCAAATATATGCCTGTACTGGCACTCCCTGCGATTGTGTAAAGGCTGCAATTGATGGAAGAATTTTCGGATATGACCTCGTTGTCGGCGGTATAAATCATGGCGACAATTCTGCTGTAAATGCCCACTATTCCGGAACAATGGGTGTTGTGCTCGAAGGTTGTATGAAGGGTATACCTTCCATAGCCTTTTCGCTCTGCTCGCACGACCCTGATGCTGATTTCACCCCGACATATGACGTAATACGCAGGATTGTTGCAAAGGTGCTTGAAAAAGGACTCCCCAAAGGCAGTTGTCTCAATGTCAATTTCCCCGATTCGCCGTCTTATGCGGGTATCAAGGTTTGTCGCCAGGCTATGGGACGCTGGGTCAACGAATGGGAATCTAAGGATGACCCGCGTGGCAGCGACGGAAAATGGCTGTTTCTCACCGGTGAGTTTGTGGTGGATGACACCGACCCCGAAGCCGACCGTGTGGCACTTGACAATAACTATGTAACGATAACCCCGATTACCATAGATATGACTGATTACAAGCTGCTTGAAGAGATGAAGCAGTGGAAACTTTGATTGATAAAGGGTTATGAAGTATTATCTCATAGTCGGCGAGGCCTCGGGCGACCTGCATGCCTCCAATCTGATGAAGTCGATAAAGGCTGTTGATGCCGATGCCGAGTTCCGCTTTTTTGGCGGTGACCTCATGTCGGCTGTTGGCGGCACTCGTGTGAAGCATTACCGCGAACTGGCATATATGGGTTTCGTCCCGGTGCTCATGCATTTGAGAACCATTTTCGCCAATATGAGATTGTGCAAAAAGGATGTCGAAGAGTGGGCTCCCGATACATTGATACTTGTGGACTATCCGGGCTTCAATCTTTCTGTAGCCGAATATATCCATAAAAACACAAAAATCCCTGTCTACTATTATATCTCGCCCAAGATATGGGCATGGAAGGAACGCCGCATAAAGAATATCAGACGCGATGTCGATGAGCTCTTTTCCATCTTGCCTTTTGAGATAGATTTCTTTGAGAAGAAACATAATTACAAAATCAACTATGTCGGCAATCCCTGCGTTGATGCTGTGGATGATTTCAAACGCAACAAGGCATTGTCGCGTGCTGCATTCCTTGCGCAGAACGGCTTTGACGACAAACCCATCATTGCATTGTTGGCCGGTAGCCGCAAGCAGGAAATAAAGGCCAATCTGCCAATGATGCTTGAGGCTGCGAAGCAGTATCCTGCCTATCAGCCGGTGCTTGCCGGTGCTCCTGGAATTGACAAGGAGTTCTATGCTCCTTACATCAATGACGGTGTGAAGATTGTCTTTGGCCAAACATATGATATACTGAACAATGCCCATGCGGCGTTGGTTACATCGGGTACTGCTACTCTTGAAACAGCACTGTTCAACGTGCCGCAGGTGGTGTGTTATGCAATGCCCATGGGACGCGTATATTCATGGCTGAAAAAGCATTTCCTCAAGGTGAAATATATCTCGCTTGTCAATCTTGTGGCCGACCGCGAGGTGGTGCGTGAACTTGTCGCTGCCGAAATGACACTGCAGAATGTGATTGCCGAGCTTGGGGCACTTTTGCCCGAAGGCGGTGAAAAAAGAACGGCTATGCTCGGTGAGTATAGCCGTATGATGGAGATTCTTGGCAGGCCCGGTGCATCGCAGCGCGCCGCCGAGAAGATTGTCTCTTTGCTTAAAGGATTCCAATAAAGGTGAGATAGGCAATTACGCTTGGCACAGCAAACAGTGTGCTGTCAAAGCGGTCGAGCAGTCCACCATGTCCCGGGAGTACGTTGCCCGAGTCTTTAATACCCATTTCGCGTTTGATATTCGACTCTACAAGGTCGCCCAAGGTGCCGAACACGACAACTGTCACGGCCATACCAATCCATTGCCACATATTCATCACCTCAAAGTATTGTGCCATTACAACACTTGCACCCACTGCAACAGCCACACCTCCAAAGAAACCTTCCCATGTCTTTTTGGGCGATATGCGCTCGAACATTTTGTGACGGCCTATGAGGCAGCCGATGCAGTATGCACCGCTGTCGTTGCACCATATGAAGATGAATATTGAAAGCGGGAACAGCCAATAGTATGTCTCGCCCTCGGGGGCTCCTGCAGTCGAGAGAATCTGCAACAGCGAGAACGGCAGTGCCACGTAAAGCTGTGTAAGCGCAAAATAGGCAAGGTTCTCGATGTTATTCCCTTTTGTGGAGAACAAGCGGCCGATAAATACGCATAGTATTGCCAATATATATGGTGTGAACACCAATAATGCAGGCACAGTCTCATTGTGGACTGTAAGAGCAAATCCCACATACAGCAAGACACTGCACAGGAATGCCATTACCGGACTGAATGTTGCATTCTTGTGCTGGCGCAACAGCATTGTGAGCTCGTTTACGGCCAAGGCCATAAAGACAAGGAACAGCGTCCTGAACGTGTTGAACCCGTAAAGGATAGAACCTACCAGAACTGCTACAAAAAGAGCGCCGCTGAGTGTGCGTACAATAAAATTTTTCATAATGCCTTGTTTTAGGTTTTGTCGTGTTTTTTCTTCTGATATAAGGGTGTCCTTATCCGGTTTTTTATTCTGTCGTTTCGGGTTCATTAGCCTCTACGGCGCTCTCCGCTTCCGGGGTATCGCTCTTTTCGCTGTCGTTGGTGTCGAAAATCTCCTCGCTGCGCGATGCCCAGGGGCGCTTGCCGAAAATCTTCTCTACATCCTCGGCAAAGATGACCTCCTTCTCTATAAGGATTCTTGCAAGTTCTGCATGTCCCTCCTTGTGCTCGTTGAGCAACTCCTTGGCTCTCTCGTACTGCTCCTGTATCATCTTGTGGACCTCGGTATCAATCGTTTCGGCCGTCTTTTCGCTGTAGGGACGGTTGAATGAGTACTCCTGGTTGTTGTAGTAACACAGGTTCGATAGTTTGTCGCTCATGCCGGCATAGGCAACCATTGCGTACGCCTGCTTTGTTACGCGCTCAAGGTCGTTCATGGCACCTGTAGATACGTGACCGATGAAGCACTCCTCGGCAGCGCGTCCGCCAAGTGTGGCGCACATCTCGTCGAGCATCTGCTCCTTTGTGGTAATCTGTCGCTCCTCGGGCATGTACCATGCTGCGCCAAGCGCTCTGCCGCGTGGGACAATGGTCACTTTAATAAGCGGGTTGGCATGCTCAAGGAACCATGATATTGTTGCATGGCCTGCCTCGTGAATGGCAATGGCCTCCTTCTCCTTCTGTGTCATTACCTTGGTCTTCTTCTCAAGGCCGCCAATTATGCGGTCTATGGCATCAAGGAAATCCTGCTTGTCGACTGCTTTTTTCTTGTTGCGTGCAGCAATGAGCGCAGCCTCGTTGCAGACGTTGGCAATGTCGGCTCCCGAGAATCCCGGTGTCTGTCGCGCGAGTGTGTCGACATCAACCGATTGGTCGAGCCTTAACGGACGCAGGTGTACACCGAATATTGCCTTTCGCTCGTTGAGGTCGGGCAGGTCCACGTGTATCTGACGGTCGAAACGGCCTGCGCGCAACAGAGCCTTGTCAAGTATATCGGCGCGGTTGGTGGCTGCAATAACTATGATGCCGCTGTTTGTACCGAATCCGTCCATCTCTGTCAGCAACTGGTTCAGCGTGTTCTCGCGCTCATCGTTGCCGCCCATGTTGGGGTTCTTGCCGCGTGCGCGGCCCACTGCGTCAATCTCGTCAATGAATATGATACATGGAGCCTTCTCCTTTGCCTGGCGGAAGAGGTCTCGCACACGCGATGCACCCACACCCACGAACATCTCTACAAAGTCCGAACCCGACATTGAGAAGAACGGCACGTTCGCCTCGCCGGCAACGGCTTTTGCCAACAGTGTTTTACCTGTTCCCGGAGGGCCTACGAGCAGTGCGCCCTTGGGAATTTTTCCTCCAAGCTCGGTATATCTCTGCGGGTTCTTCAGGAAATCCACAATCTCCTGTACCTCCTGTTTCGCCCCCTCTTGTCCTGCAACGTCTTTGAAAGTGACTTTTGTAGCGCTGTTCTGGTCAAACAGTTTCGCCTGTGACTTGCCTACGTTGAACACACCGCCTTGTCCGCCACCGCCACCGCTCATGCGGCGCATAATGAATATCCATACGAATATCAGCAATATAAAGGGTACGACGTTCCAGAAAAGGTCACCCCAGAAGTTCTGTTGCTCCTCGTAATTTACAATGCCTTTGAACTTTCCCTCCTCGCTCTCTCTCTGCTGGCGTATGAAGTTGTCGAAGTTGTCAATTGAGCCTATTGTTGTCTCAACTTTCAGACGTGCACCGTCGGTAGCCTCCTTGCCGGTTACTTTGGCAACAGAGTCTTTTATTATGTATGCCTCGAGCCTCCTGTTGTTTATTACTGAAATCTCCTCGACATATCCTTTCTTGATATAATCTTCAACCTCGCTGTATGGCTTGCTTATCATCTGGTTGCTACCACCGTCGTCAAAGATATATATGTAAATGAGTATACCTCCTATGATGGCATATAACCAGCTGAATGAGAATTTTGGTATTTTGCTGTTTTTGTTCATTGTCTATCAGTCGATATCGGGTATTGTTGTCAATGTTGCGTCGGCCCAAAGGTGCTCAATGTCATAGAACCTACGTACGTCGGGCAGGAAAATGTGTACAAGGATGTCGCCGTAGTCCATTGCAACCCACTGTGAGTTACGGAGGCCGTCGACAAAGTAGGGCTTCTTCCTGCAGTTGATTCTCACTGTCTCCTCAATGGAGTCGGTGATTGCGCTCACCTGGTTGGGTGAGTTACCCTGACAAATCACGAAATAGTCGCACACGCTGTTGCCGAGCTTGAGCATATCTACTACAACAATCTCCTTGCCCTTTTTGTCCTGTATACCTTCTATTATTTGCTTGATTACGTCCTGTGCTTCAATTTTTTCTGTCTGCATATTATTTTATATATTGATTTATTATTGCAAAGATATTCCTTATTTTGTCTATTTTAAAATAAAAACAGGGGCTTTTTGGACTAAAACGGCGAAAAAAGAACTTTTTTTCGATTTTTTAGCAAAAAAAATGCCGAAACTATTTTTTTTACGAAAAAAAGTTGTACCTTTGCATCGCATTTGAGCCTTGGGCTATGGTGTAATGGTAACACTGCAGATTCTGGTCCTGCCTTTCCTGGTTCGAGTCCGGGTAGCCCAACAAAGAAGAGAGCCGATGTCAAACATCGGCTCTCTTCTTTTAGTACCTTTTTTTTCTGTATTTCGTCAGAATGTCCTATTCAGGATGAATCTTTGTATTATACCTTATTACTCGAAGTCTACCAGGTTGATGTCGAAGATAAGTGTCGAATGGGCGGGGATATCAGTTTTATTGCTGTTCCCATAACCCAAATTGGCAGGGATGTAAACACGCCAGATGTCACCTTTTCCCATATGCATCAATGCTGTACTCCAACCTTCGATAACATCGTTTAGATTGAACTCAACGGGAGTGTTGGTGGCTGGGTTTAGTGTTCCCTGATATGATTCATCGAACACTTTGCCCATGGGGTGGCTATCTGTGGGGATGAGACGCCCGCGGTAGTTCACTCTCGTGGTAGATAAGGGGTGTTTACTATTCTCGCCTTTTTTCTCCACGTAGCAATAAACATAGTCCTCTACGTTGTGTTCTACGTATTTCCCGTTGACGTCAATAGAGTCGAGCTTGTAGGAGAGGATTCTCAGCCATTTGTCACTGTTTGACTTGGCAACCTTGGCGATAGAGTCGATGTACAAGGTGTTACGTTCCTGCCAGTTGGCATACTCATCCACCACCGCGGTCTCTTCGCACGAGGCGAAGAGACTGCCGAGGGTGGCAATGAATAAGAGTGATATCAGTTTAAGATATTTCATTACTTGAGGGTTTTGAGCGTACCAGTGATACTCACCTTATCAGCCAAGAGGCCTACAAGGCTGTCGATGCTCACGCGTTCCTGCTCCATGGTGTCGCGGTTGCGCAGAGTCACACAATTGTCCTTCAAGGTGTCGTGGTCGATAGTGATACAGTAGGGAGTACCGATGGCATCCTGACGACGGTAACGCTTACCGATAGAATCCTTTTCATCGTACTGGCAATTGAAGTGGAATTTCAAGTCATTGATGATTTCACGAGCCTTTTCTGGCAGACCATCCTTCTTCACCAATGGCATAACCGCCAACTTCACTGGAGCGAGGGCTGCTGGCAACTTCAATACCACGCGTGTTTCACCATTTTCGAGTTTTTCTTCCTGGTATGCTGCACTCATGATGCTCAAGAACATACGGTCTACACCGATAGATGTTTCGATTACATATGGTACATAGCTTTCGTTGATTTCCGGATCGAAGTACTTGATGCTCTTGCCAGAGAACTTTTCGTGCTGGCTCAAGTCGAAGTTAGTACGTGAGTGGATACCTTCCACTTCCTTGAAACCGAACGGCAACAGGAATTCGATGTCAGTAGCTGCATTCGCATAGTGGGCCAACTTGTCATGATCGTGGTAACGATAGTGGTCATCACCGAAACCAAGAGCCTTGTGCCATTGCAAACGGATTTCCTTCCACTTCGCAAACCATTCGAGTTCAGTACCCGGCTTCACGAAGAACTGCATTTCCATCTGTTCGAATTCACGCATACGGAAGATGAACTGACGGGCTACGATTTCGTTACGGAATGCCTTACCAATCTGAGCGATACCGAAAGGAATCTTCATACGACCGGTCTTCTGCACATTGAGGTAGTTCACAAAGATACCCTGAGCGGTTTCCGGACGGAGGTAGATCTTCATCGCACCATCAGCAGTAGAACCCATTTCAGTAGAGAACATCAAGTTGAACTGACGCACTTCTGTCCAGTTCTTGGTTCCCGAGATCGGACAAACGATTTCTTCGTCAAGGATAATCTGACGGAGTTCTTCCAAATTGTTGTCGTTCAAAGCCTGAGCAAAACGAGCGTGGAGCGCATCCTTCTTGGCCTGGTTTTCAAGTACACGAGCATTGGTTGCACGGAACTGAGCTTCGTCGAACGATTCACCGAAACGCTTGGCAGCCTTAGCCACTTCCTTATTGATCTTTTCATCGTACTTGGCAAGCTGGTCTTCGATGAGCACATCCGCACGATAGCGCTTCTTCGAGTCCTTGTTGTCAATCAATGGGTCGTTGAACGCATCCACATGTCCTGAAGCCTTCCAAATGGTAGGGTGCATAAAGATAGCTGAATCGATACCCACGATGTTTTCGTGCAAGAGCACCATGCTCTGCCACCAGTATTGCTTGATATTGTTCTTCAATTCCACGCCCATCTGTGCATAATCGTAAACTGCACCAAGGCCATCGTAAATTTCGCTTGAAGGAAACACGAAACCATATTCCTTACAGTGCGAAACTAATTTCTTAAATACATCTTCTTGTGCCATATATTTATCTTTTATTATTTCCTATTTTCCTAAAATCGCACAAAGATAGGGATTTATCCGTAAACTAAGGAAGAAAGAAGGCTTAATTTATCTTATTTAAGTATCTCCCCCGACAAAAAAATACTCTGTTCATGAAGGCACCACCAAGAAATTTTCGTATTTTTGTCTGCACATCAATAATAACCTTAAGGAAAAAGAGAACACCATGAGCGACGAATCCAACGAAAAAGAGTTCCTCCAAGACAATAATGCCGAAAACCAGCATTCCGATTACAAACCCGCCGACCGGAAAGACGGCATCGTGAAACACCAACTTACAGGGATGTACCAAAACTGGTTTTTGGACTATGCATCTTATGTAATCCTGGAAAGAGCCGTACCGCACATCAACGACGGTTTCAAACCGGTACAACGCCGTATCCTGCACTCCATGAAGCGACTGGACGACGGACGCTACAACAAGGTGGCCAACATTGTGGGACATACCATGCAGTTCCATCCGCATGGCGACGCTTCCATCGGTGATGCATTGGTACAACTCGGACAAAAGGATTTATTGATTGATTGCCAGGGAAACTGGGGGAACATACTCACCGGCGATGGTGCGGCAGCCCCCCGTTACATCGAAGCCCGACTCTCGAAATTCGCTCTGGATGTGGTGTTCAATCCCAAGACTACCGAATGGCAGGCTTCTTACGACGGACGAAACCAGGAACCCGTTACGCTCCCCGTGAAATTTCCGCTCCTCCTCGCTCAGGGGGTGGAAGGGATTGCCGTTGGTCTTTCTTCCAAGATTCTTCCGCACAATTTCAACGAACTGTGCGACGCTTCCATCGCCTATCTCCGCAAAGAAGAATTCCAGCTTTATCCGGATTTCCAAACAGGCGGTTCGATTGATGTGTCCCGTTATAACGATGGTGAGCGCGGAGGCATGGTGAAGGTTCGTGCCAAAATAAACAAGTTGGACAACAAGACATTGGTCATCACTGAAATACCTTTCGGGAAAACCGTTCCAGGCGTGTGCGATTCGATTGTGAAAGCCAGCGAAAAGGGTAAAATCAAGATTCGCAAGGTAGAAGACCTCACCTCCGAAAAGGTAGAAATCCTTGTGCATTTGGCTCCGGGCGTATCGTCCGACAAGACATTGGACGCACTCTATGCCTTTACGGATTGCGAGGTGAGCATTTCGCCTAACTGTTGCGTCATCGATGAGAAAAAACCTCACTTCTTGAATGTAAGCGCCGTACTGAAGAAATCGACGGACAATACCTTGTCGCTCCTCCGTAAGGAACTCGAAATCCGCAAGGGAGAACTTCTGGAAAGCCTCCATTTCGCCTCATTGGAAAAGATATTCATCGAGGAACGCATTTACAAGGACAAGAAATTCGAACAGGCCGAAAATATGGACGCGGCATGCGAACACATTGACGAACGCCTGACTCCATACTACCCGCAATTCGTGCGTGAAGTGACCAAGGAAGACATCCTCCGTCTGATGGAAATCAAGATGGCACGCATCCTGAAGTTCAACAAGGACAAGGCCGACGAAAACATCGCACGCATCAAGGACGAGATAGAAGAAATCAACTTCAAGCTGGCCCACATTGTGAACTACACCATCGACTGGTATGAAATG
>JAZRRI010000051.1:0-15706 GCA_045650605.1 Bacteroidaceae bacterium
ATACTCTTACATTGTACGATATGCAAGGCATCAATACCCTTATTAAGGCGATTGATAGCGTCGGGGATCCACCTCTTCCCATCCCGAACAGAGAAGTTAAGCCCGACAGCGCCGATGGTACTGCAAAGATTTGTGGGAGAGTAGGTCATCGCCACTTTTATAAAAAAGGACATCTCGAAAAGATGTCCTTTTTTTGTTGTATAAAGCTGAAATGTGAAAGGGGAAAGCTGAAAGCTTGCAACGCATATTAAAAGGCCCAAAATGGAAAAGTAGGGGCGGACCGCTGTGTCCGCCCTGAGTGCTATAACGGCTCACCAGCAAAGTTGCAGGCTTTCCGCTCTAACCTTTTGTCTTGCTGCCTGTAGGGGCGGGGTCTGCCCGCCCGATAAAGTTTGCAGCGTGTATCCAAAGGTCAAAAGGGGCGAAAGGGGCCAAAATGGCGACAAGGAAATTTAATTCCTCCCCAGTTTTAGGGGAGGTGCCGCAGGCAGAGGGGTATGAGTGCTATAACACTGCTGCATTGGGACAGGCATCAGCCTGCTGGCTGTGTCTTTTAGGCGTTTAGGGCATTTTGCCCCTTTCATTTTTCTTTTTTTTTGTTACAAAGCCGCGAAAGCCTAAAAAGGCGAAAAGCTTTCTGTTGATTTACCTTTTTTATATTATTATTGAATCTATTCGAAAAAAATGAATATCTTTGCCTTCGTAACCTCATTGTGAGGTTATGACATTTTAAAAACATAGCACATTAGCTTTACTATCTTACTGATGGGGGTGTTTTGCCCCGGCAGGGTCTTGACCTTGTCAAACTTGGCGGTTAAATCAATAGGAAGATTAGTAGCAAAGTTGATGTCCGCGCTGTATGCAGCGTGGGCAACTTGCATATATCTATCTTCCAGGTAACGCCAAGACCTCATCAGTGGATAATGCAATGTTGTCCACGTTTTTTGTTTCTATCTATGCTGTCTAATAAAAAGCGTGTAATTGAAAATGTTTTCTACATTACAGTAGAATTTTAGTAACTTTTCATAAATTAACACATTTTAACAAATAGGGGGGGGTAAAAAGTTTTGTTCTACTTATATTTGCGCCGAAATATGTATTAACGAAACTTTTTTAAAATAAACAGTTAAAACTTATGAGAAAATTTACTCTATTTATCGCATCGTTGTTCCTTGCTGTAGGTGCAATGGCGCAGACATTTGTTGAGCCGGTTACCGGCAAATATTACAAAATAAAGGGTGATAGCCAGTCGTTCCCTTGGGTGACTGCAAACACAAACTCCTCAGGTAGCGTTGCTGTCTCAGCAAATGAGGCAGACGCAGCAGTGTTTGAAAAAACAGCGAATGGCTTTAAGGCTGTATCAACTGGAAAATATCTTGGCTATACTGGTGGCAAATTCGGTTATAGCAACACTGAGATTACTGTAGAGCTCGTAAACACAGGTTCTCAGGCCAATAGCGAAGGAAAGTATGCAATCAAATCAGGTGGTAACTGGATGTACAACAATAATACTGACGGTATTGTACATGAGTCAAGTACTTGGCTTGATATTGAGCGTCTTTGGGGATTCATTGAGGTGACAGATATGCCAGTGCTTATTTCACGCACCGGTTGGGGCGTTACTGCGTCATCACAGGAGACAAGCGGCGACCCCGGACAGGCGACTAATGCCATAGATGGTAATAGCAGCACATTCTGGCATACAGTATATGCCGAGACATATCCTCATTGGATAGAGTTTGATATGACAAAAGCTTACAATGTTTATTCTTTTGATTATGTATCTCGTTTTGACAATACAACTTCAAATGGTAATATCTTGAAATACAAGCTCTATATCAGCAATAGTGCAATGAACGGTAACTACGAGAATGCTGAATTGGCTGCAAGTGGTACATTTGAATATGGTAAGGGTGTAAACCATTTGATTCAGTTGGTTTCACCTGTTGCAGGACGTTATGTAGCTCTTGTAGCAGAAAGTGGAACTCGTGGTAATTGGGCTGGAAATGCAGCAGCAAATGCAGCGAACTGTGCAGAGTTTAATGTCTATGGAATTGAAGTTCCTGCAGAGACAAACGAAGTTGCGAAAGCTGATCTTGCCGAGAAAATAGCACAAGCTGAGGCTTTGCTTGCTACAATTACAATAGGTGACGGTGTTGGCGAATACTCATGTGGCGGTTATACAGAAGCTGAAGTAGAAAGTCTTTTAAGTAGTGCAAAGGGATTTTATGATAGCATTACTACTGATACAGAAGTTGCTAATATTGAAGCATATATTGAATTTATAAATGAAACAATCGCTTTGTGCTCACTCAATATGCCAAAGGCTGGTAATTATTATCGTTTGAAGTGTGTCGATGGCGGCAAATATCTTTCATCAGATATTACAGAGAGCAATAACCGCTTGACGATGATTGCCGAAAACAACAATACCACAGTATTCTACTACGATGGTACTACATTGCTTTCATATGCTGTTGGTAAGACTATCAATGCTTATAATTTTAATTCTGTAGGTCTTACGACAACGGCTACATTTGCAGCAGCCAACAAGGGTACTCTTGGTAAATACAATGTAAACTTGAATGGTCGACACATATTTGGTGCAGGCGCAACCATTGATAGCGGTAGTGGAGCTCCAGACAATCGTGATGGTTATGTTTGGACCATCGAGGAGGTTGAATCACTCCCTGTAACAATCTCTGCCGCTAAATATGCAACATTCTATGCTCCTGTGGCTGTGAGCCTACCTTCGGGCGTAACAGCTCACACATTAACAATCAACGGTAAGTGGGCAACATTGAGCGAGCCTTTGACCGTGGTTCCGGCAAACACTGGCGTTGTGCTCGCAGGCGAGGGAGTACACAACCTTGCAATTACTGAGGATGTTGCTTCAATAGAAAATAATGCGCTTCGTGGTTCTGTTGAAACAAAATATTTCACTGCAAAAGGTACATATTATGCGCTCGGCCTTGTTGACGGTGTTGTAGCATTCTATAAAGATGAATTCAAGAACAACCGTTTCCAGAACAACAGCCACAAGGCATACTTGTTTGTTGAAGGTGTTCAGGGCGCAGCTTCTTACAGTTTCCGTTTCGGCGAGGGCACAACAGGCATCGAAGAGGTGAAAGGTGAACCAACGGTCGACGCAAGTCAAAGCGGAGAGGTGAAAGGTATTTACGACCTCACAGGCCGCCGCGTAGAGGAGGTTACAGCTCCCGGTATTTATATTGTAAATGGTAAAAAGGTATTGGTGAAGTAAATTAAATTAATTATAAGGTTATTAGGGTCTTTAAGGACACTAAGGGCCTTAAAGACTTTTAAAATATTAATATGAAAAAGAATTATACATCACCTCTTGCTGTAGAGGTAAACGTTGAAGCAGAGTCAATACTTGCAACATCATTGAAATTGGACGGTAACAAAGAAGTAGATACCTCAGCAGGTGGTCAGCTCTCCGGGGGCCGCCGCGGTGAATGGGGCAATTTGTGGAATTAATTCACAAATTGACCTATCGGTGAGCTTTGCAGTTTTTTCTAACTCCTACCCGGCTGTGCCGTACTTCCTCTTTAAAAAGAGGCAGAGTTTGGTGTCACGCAGTGACGGAGGAATTTCAAAAGTGAGAGAGCTATTGCCACTGGGTAGCGATTATTGTAAAGTTATTATAAATGCCCTCTATGGGCTATTGAAAATGTTATAGTGGATTTTTCATTATATAAATTGATTTAGTTATTATGAGGCTGACCCAAAAGTCGAAAATTTACAAATTTGATGTTGATTTATTTGGATACCTATCGGAGATAGTTTTCAAATATTCAATTCTCGCAAAGTAAAAAATACTTTTGGGTCAGCCCCTTGAGTGCTTGTAAATAATAAAAATAATTTTTACTAACCTAATTTGTTTTACCTATGAAGAAATTTTTCTCATTAATGTTGGCCGCGTTGTGTCTTGCGACACAGGCTTATGCCGACAAGGTGACTGCTTCGACAACTTTGCCACAGGACGGCAAACCGGAGCATGTCTACACTATGGTGAGTGGTAATGGTGCTTATGTGAGCGCAACTACTACTCCTGTTGAGGGTGATGCCGCTAACGGCCTCTTCGCATTCTATGCGGTAGATGGTGTTGACGGCGCGTACTACATCTACAGCCACAACGCAAAGCAGTGGCTGAGCTATGACAAGAAAGCAAGCTATCCTACCGGTGTGAGCTTCGTTAAGATGAGCGACAGCAAGGTAGAGGGTACTTACTTCAAGGTCGAGAATTATGCCGACGATTTCTATCAGATTTCGCCTTACACCACAGCCGGTACTGCACAGGCTATCTACCTGAATTACTTTGGTGGCGTGGCTGCTTGCTCGGGCAAGACGCTTGGCCTATGGACCGACAACGGTGCTGCCGACGGTGGTAGCCGCTACACATTCGCAGAGTATGTTATTGCCGAGCGTACTTACACAATCACAGTTCCCGAGGGTGTTACATTGGAGATTGGCGGCAAGGAGTATGCCAACGGTTCTACTATTACCGTAGAGGGCTCAATCGACAAGTCTACAATTTCTGTATCGGCCCCCGAGGGCAAGTTTGCCGTTGTATCGGTGAACGATGTAGAGAACACTATCACTGTAAACGTGGCTACATTGCCTGTTCTCCCTGCAGTTGAGAAGTATGAGAATGCTTGGGTTTATCCAAAACAGCAGGATAACGTAGGTGTTGCAAATATCTCAGAGGATAACGGTGTTTATGTATTCAGTAACAAGGTACTTGCTGCCGGTTTCATGAAGGTGGGCGATGCTCTTTACTTTGCAGGTTGCGATGCCATGAATTTGGTAGCCGGTACAGAGCCTTTCACTGTTGCATTTGGCAGTGGTGACAATGTCCCTGCTTCGGCAATGACACTCGTTGACGTGAAGACAGAGACACTCACAGGCAATGCAACAGCCATTGGCGGTGCACAGCACTACAATGGTGTTCAGCTGGTTGCAAACTATGAGTATGAGTACAAGGGCACAAAGATTGCCATTGTTTGGCGTGCTGTGTTGCGTGACGGCAGCCACTACTTGCGCACAGAAATGGAGCTTACAGGCGTTGATGCAGTTGACATGTACAACATCATTCCAATGATTTACAATGTCGATACACAGGCTGCCGGTTCTACACCAAAGGTTGTGGGTAATACACGTGGTGCAACAATCGTAAGCAACAAGATTTTCGCAGGTCTTGAGACACCGACTGCATACAACACTGTTGGTGAGGCTACCGGTGAGGAGGATGTTTGGAACCTGAAGGATACAAAGACAGCTTCTTTGACAGCAACTTCTTGGACACAGGTTGCACAGAACGAACTTCCTAACCGTGTGATTGAGGCTACAGGTGCCAACTATCCTAACGTGCTTGCTTACAAGATGGCAAATGTAACACTCAAGAAGAACCAGAAGGTTGAGATTGAGGTGAAGTACACAAGCGGTGACCACCGTTTGAACTTCGGCGGTGCCGATTTGTTGGATGCCGAGAACAACATTGCAGCAAGCGATTACCACAGCGGTTACTCAGGTGGCCAGCACAGTGACAATACGTTCACATTCACAGCACCTTATGACGGTACATTTGTCGTACGTGTGTTTGTTGAAGACAAGACTGAGTCTATCGATGCTTCAAGCACAATGACTGTGAATGTTTATGAGGCTAAAGAGGGTGTTGTAGTGAACACATCTGTTGTCGGCATTCAGGGTCGCTGGAGCCGTAACACTACACTTGCAAAGGGTGAGACATGGACTGTAGGTGCTGTTGTGGGTCTCATTGCACAGGATGGCACACAGGGCAAGGAGAACATTCGCGAGACACAGAAGCGCCGTTCGTTCCTCGCATACAGCGAGCGTGAGCGTGCAGTGCCCTGGAGAGTGTTCCCGCACTATAACAGCTGGTACGAGTTGAACATCGACCGCAACAACGCGGCTCCCGGTCAGGAGCATACAAACTTTACTGCGGCTCAGGTGCTCAATGTAATCGAGCAGTGGAAGAAGAACTACTACGACAAGTATGGCGAGGGCATTGTTGCCTTTGTAATCGATGACGGTTGGGATAACTACGGTACATGGACATTCCACAAGGGCTTCCCTAACCAGATGCGTGACATTGCCGTGAAGGCTAAGGAGATGGGTGCCGGTATCGGTGCCTGGTTGGGCCCTGTAGGCGGTTATGGCGGTAGCGGTAACCATCGTCGTGCTTACTGGAGCAACAAGGGTGGTATGGTTCTTTCCAACCCTGAATATTATAAGGTTTATCTTGATGCTGCAGAGAATCTTGTTTGCCAGCAGGATGGTGTTCCCGGTTATCAGCTTGGCAGCGACAGCTATGTATTCTTCAAATATGATGGTATTTCAGCCCAGTTCTCGGCAACAGGTCCCGATGCCGGTGACACAGGTAACGAGAATGCCGAGGGTATCATCCGTCTTGAGCAGGTTGTACGCAAGACCATGCGCGAGGATATCTTCTTCAATACAACTGTAGGTACATGGGCTTCTCCATTCTGGTATCAGATTTCGGATGCTACATGGCGTCAGGAGGGTGACTACGGTGAAGCCGGCAATAACTCTATCGACCGCGAGAAGTGGATTACTTACCGCGACCGTCTGGTATATCAGAACTACATACAGAACTCACCGATGTGTCCTATCAATACTTTGATGACCCACGGTTTTATCTTCACAAAGTTCGGTGCCGTTTCAAAGAACATGCAGTATGAGCCAGCTCTTCGCGAGCTACGCGCTGCATTCGTTTGCGGTTCGGGTATGGTTGAGCTTTATGCCGACTATGAGTTGATGAACACTGTTGGCGGTGGCAAGCTTTGGGCCGACCTAGCCGAGTGTGTTGCATGGCAGAAGAAGAATGCCGATGTATTGCCCGATGCTCACTGGGTAGGTGGCAATCCTTGGACTGGTAGCCAGCAGCAGGTTTACGGTTGGGCTTCATGGAACGGTGCAAAGGCTACACTTGCGCTGCGTAACGGTGCAAACAATGCACAGACCTATACATTTACATTGCGTGAGGCTCTTGAGATTCCTGCAAACATCAACGGTGCTATCATCCTGAACAAGTCATTCAATGTACAGGATGCATTGCAGGGTCTTACAGAGGGTAATGCAATCGATATCGACCAGCAGCTCACAGTTACATTGCCTGCAAGCAGCCTGTTTGCATTCGACGGTGTAAATGCTGACCCTTCACAGGTTCCTTTTGAGGTTGTTGACTACTCTCCAAAGAAGGCCGAGGCTGTGGAGACTATCAAGGTTACTTTCAACAGCGAGGCTGCGGGTGAGTTCGATCCATACGAGATGAGCAAGTTCATGAAGTTCAAGCAGGGCAACAGCGTTGCAAGCGGTGTTTCGAACTATGTTGTTGAGGGTGCACAGCTTACTGTTACTTTGAATACAAAGGTTACCGCTCCCGGCGAGTACAAACTGGTTATCCCCGAGGGTCTCATTACACGCAAGAGCGATGGCCGCGCTTACTCAGGTGAGCTTGCAGTGACAATCACTGCTCCCGAGGCTATTGTTGTTAAGTCGGTTTCTCCAAGCGAGGATGTTTACTCACTCAAGACCATTGAACTTACACTCAACAAGGAGGTCGTTGCTGTTGAGAATGCTACAGCAACAATTGAGTTGAGAGATGCAGAGGGCGCTGTTGTTGCAACTGCAACTTGTGCAGTTGAAGGCAATGTGTTGACTTTGACTCTTGACAACGAGATTACAACTCCGGGTGAGTATACAATCGTTATCCCCGAGGGTGTTGTTGTCGGTGCTGCCATTGGTGATGCATTCAGCGGCGAGGTTGCAATCACTGTTGAGGAATTCGACGTTTACGAGCCACGCAACATTGGCATGAAGACACGCAATGACCGTAACATCAACAGTGTGAGCATCACAAGCGAGTTCTATGGCGCATCGACCTATGAACTTTCTGCAACAGACAAGAGCCTTGACTATGTGAACGTTGCAAGTGCTGCAGAACCTGTAAGCTTTAAGGCTGAGGTTGGTGAGACACTTTCTGCATCTGTTGACGCGGCCGGTTCATGGGTACACTTCTATGTATTCATTGACAAGGAGGGCGACGGCTTTACAGCAGATGTAGCCGAGGATGGTTACACACCGACAGGTGACCTTGTAGCTTACTCATTCTACAATAATGATGATGCAAGTGATGAACGCGGTTGGAACAGTGTGGGCCAGTCAATCACGGGTGATAACCGTAACAAGCCTTCTGTTCCTGCATTTACAGCACCTGCAGAGGCCGGTACATACCGTCTCCGTTTCAAGCAGGACTGGTGTAACATTGACCCACAGGGTGATGCTGACGGAAAGTTTGGCGATTTCAAGCAGAACGGTGGTCAGATTATCGACCTTCTCCTTGTTGTAACAAATACAACAGGCATCAGTGAGGTGAAAGGTGAAAGCGGGGAGGTGAAAGGTGTTTACGACCTCACGGGTCGCAAACTTGAGCAGATTTCTGCTCCCGGCGTTTACATTGTAAACGGTAAAAAGGTGCTTGTAAAGTAATCGGATATTGTCATCCTGAACCAAAGGGAGGGATCTCTGAAATGATGGGGTTTTCTCACAAATGTTCGATATGACAAGAACAATCAATCAGCACGCGCCGCGGCGCGTGCTGATTTTATCTAAGATATATTTGATTATGAATGAGAATAAACGTCTGCTGTCGCTTGATGTGCTGCGCGGCTTGGACCTCTTTCTGCTTGTTGCACTGCAACCGGTGCTGCTTGCCGTGTTGAGGCAACTGGACTGCGGGGTGCTGAACGATACGCTGCTCCATCAGCTTGACCACGCAGAGTGGGAGGGAATGCGTGTGTGGGACATGGTGATGCCGCTGTTTCTTTTTATGTCGGGCGTGACAATGCCATACTCATTACCAAAGTACAGGACGCAGAACGGCAATCTGAAAGTTTGGGCGCGTGTGGTAAAGCGTTTTGTGTTGCTGTTCCTGCTTGGTATGCTGGTGCAGGGCAATGTGCTTGCGTTGAATCCCGATAGGGTGTATATCTACAGCAACACCTTACAGGCGATTGCGGTGGGTTATCTGCTTGCTGTGCCAATGGTGCTGTACCTGAAACCTCGACAGCAGATTGTTGCAATTGCTGCATTGCTGGTTGTCTATTCCGTTCCAATGCATCTGCACGGTGACTGGAGTGCGCAGGGCAACTGGGCCGCTGTTGTTGACAAGGCTGTGCTCGGTCGTTTCCGTGACGGAAGCGTGCTTGCGGTCGACGGCAGTGTGCAGTTTGCCGCCTGGTACGATTATACATGGCTTTGGAGCAGCCTTACTTTCTGCTGTACAGTGGCGCTTGGCTCGCTCGCGGGTTATATGACAAAGGCCGATAATAATGACCGCAAGGCTACAGCCTGTAAATTGGTGGCGGTAGGTGCTGTGCTGGTGGTTGCCGGTTTGCTGTGCGGTTTTGCGCAACCGATAATAAAGCGCATATGGACAGCGAGCTTCACGCTCTACAGCGCCGGATGGTGCTATCTGCTGCTTGCCTTGTTCTATTGGTGGATTGATGTCAAAGGACACACCAAAGGGTGGGGGTGGCTGCTATGCTTCGGTTGCAATGCCATTACTGCGTATCTCATTGGTGAGATGGTGAACTTCCGCAGTGTTGCCGGGTCATTGCTCTATGGCCTGGAACAGTATATTGGAGACTGGTACCCGGTGCTGCTAACACTGTGCAACAGTATTATGGTGTACCTTATATTAAAGGTCATGTACCGCGCAAAGCTGTTCCTGAAGGTTTGAGTTGCAACTGTTGCCTGTTGGACGAGTGACAATATAGTTTGCTGTCTCCCTCGGCAACTCCTTTGCTCGTCCCTCTTAAAATACAAGTGAGTTCGATATAAGCTAAATCAAATCGCGAACCTGTCATCCCGACAGAGCGTAGCGACGAGGGATCTCAAAAATATCTTAAAATAAGAGATCTCTCACGTAGCGTTAGTTCGCTATCGCTCATCGAAAACATCTTTTAATATTTTATTAAGGTATGGTCGAGATGACAGAATACGCTAAATTTTAGTATAAATTTTTATATCGAACTCACGTTAAAATACAAGTGAGGACGGGGCATGATTCTCTTTTTTCTTGTTTTTGTTTGCCAATAACTCTTTTTGTCTATTTTTGTACTTTGTTAGTTACTCTATTTTTAACTGTCAACTATTACTTATTATGAAAGTAAGGTTTTGTGCGTTTTTCTTGTCGGTCTTATATATATGCGTCGGTCTAAAGGCTCAGGAAACAACTGTCTATGTCATTGATAAAAGTGTCAAATATCAGCAGATAGACAATTTCAGTGCGTCCGATGCATGGCGCATGGATTTTGTGGGCAAGAATTGGCCGCGGGAGAAGAAGGAGCGTATTGCCGACTTGCTTTTCAAGCGTGAGTTCGACAAGGATGGCAATCCAATGGGAATGGCATTGAGTAACTGGCGAGTGAACATTGGTGCCGGCAGCTACGAGAACAGGGAGAACAACGAGGTTACGAGTACATGGAACAGGACCGAGTGTTTCCTTTCGCCCGATGGCGGGTATGACTTTACAAAGCAGGCGGGGCAGCGGTGGTTCATGAATGCAGCAAGGGAAAGGGGCGTGAATGATTTTCTCTTCTTTACAAATTCGGCTCCATATTTCATGACCAGGAGCGGCTCGACACTGTCGGGCGATAATTCCGGAATTAACCTGCGCAACGACAAGTTCGACGATTTTGCACGCTTCCTTGTGCACACAGTGCAACACTTCAGGGATAACGGCTACAATGTAAAATATGTGAGCCCGCTCAATGAACCCAATGTGGAGT
Organism: Bacteroidaceae bacterium; assembly: GCA_045650605.1. Lineage (GTDB taxonomy): Bacteria > Bacteroidota > Bacteroidia > Bacteroidales > Bacteroidaceae > HGM04593. The sequence continues at coordinate 10,857 of JAZRRI010000051.1, forward strand.
GGCACACCAACAGCTGGCAAGAGGGAACATTTGCTACCAAGGCCGATATTTACAGGATGGTTGCCGAACTGGACAAGGCAATAACGGAGAGTGGGGCGGATACAAAAATAATTATACCCGAAATGGGCGAGATGAAGATGCTCTTTGAGGTGGCTGAGAACGAAAGAATCCCTGATGATATTATACGATCGATGTTCTATGACGATGGCGCCTATAGTGTAATGCAGTTCAAGAATCTATATAATTGCCTTGCTGCCCACGACTATTGGACGGCTTATCCGCCAAGCCTTTTGGTCGACATACGTGCTCAGGTGAGGGATTCACTTGCAAAGAATAATCGTGACACGAAATTTTGGGCTTCGGAATACTGCATTCTGGAGAAGAACGAGGAGATAACAATACCGTCATCGCCTGTAAAGAGCATAAATCTGGGCCTGTATGTGGCGCGTCTCATCCATACAAACCTGGCTGTAGCCAATGCCTCGGCATGGCAATGGTGGACGGCGGTGTCGTTGAACGAGGATGTCCCCTTATGGTTGCAGCCGATGGAGGGTTCGTCGGGCGAGAGCGTGAAATATGATGGCAGGGTGGTGACGACAAAGATGTTCTGGGCCACTGCCAACTATAGTTTCTTTGTGCGTCCCGGCATGCGCAGGGTAGATGTGCGTGCTGTGGATAGAGAGGTGTCGCCGCTTGAGGCTGCCACTTCGCTGATGGTCTCCTCTTATACCGACGGCGCACAGGTGGTGACGGTCTTTGTCAACTATGCCGACGAGGACAAGAGCATCGCCTTGAAATGCGACAATGCCCGGAAAGGAAAAATGTATGTGACATCTATCGACAAGGATTTGCAATATGTGGGCAAACAGCGGTTAGATGCATTGTCAATACCGGCGCGTTCAGTTGTGACGGTGGTGGTTGATTGAAAGAATTGTGGAATTTACAATATAGAGACTGCATGACTTTTTATGATGTTCAGGTAACGACCGACCTTGGCGAGGTGGCGGTGTTACAGATTTGTGCTTTTTCGCCCGCCGAGGCAGAAATGACTGCTATATCTATGGTTGAAAATGGCGATGCAGGAGTGTTGGGCACTTCTGTTGTAAGTAGTTTTGTGTTGTAGCTGCTGTATGGTGGTTTGCGGTACGCCAACCGTGCGCCATTGGCGCACCATGATTTTTGCCAACAATATATAAAGTAAAAGCGGAAAAGCATCTCTGCTCTTCCGCTTTGTACCCAGACCCGGGATCGAACCGGGATGGGTTGCCCCACTGGTGTTTGAGACCAGCGCGTCTACCGATTCCGCCATCTGGGCAATTGTTGTTTCTCAATTGCGAGTGCAAAGGTAATGCTTTTTTTTATTCGTGCAAAGGAAAATGTATTTTTTTTGAAAAAAAGTTGCAAATGCTTGCCTATTACAGCGAAAAGAAGTAATTTTGCAAGCCGATTATTATCAACCCATACTATGGGTGAACGATGCTTTAGGTCTCTGAGTTTTCTCAAGGACGCAATCTAGCCAATTGGTCGGGGATAACGTGAAGAGGGTATCTGTTTGATTTCTAATTCCGTAAGGGGTCTTGCAGAGAGGTATCGGAACGATGGAATTTATTAACTTTTTAAACGAATTAAAGTGGATACTTTAAGCTACAAAACAATTTCAGTAAACAAGGCAACTGCACAGAAGGAGTGGGTTGTTATTGATGCTACAGACCAGGTTCTTGGTCGTCTTGGCACAAAGGTTGCCAAGTTGTTGAGAGGTAAGTATAAACCAAGCTTCACACCTAACGCTGATTGTGGTGACAACGTAATCATCATCAACGCAAACAAGGTGAGAATGACCGGTAACAAGTGGAACGACCGCATCTATTTGAGATTCTCAGGTTATCCCGGTGGTCAGAAGCAGTTCAACCCTGCATTCGTTGCAGCCGGTTACAAGGGTTACGAGCGCCTTATCAAGCACGTTGTAAAGGGTATGCTCCCTAAGAACCGTCTTGGTGTTCACCTTTTGAACAACCTCTACATTTTCGATGGTCCAGAGCACACACACGCAGCTCAGACTCCTAAAACAATTGATATTAACTCTTATAAATAAGAAAGCAGATGGAAATGGTAAATGCATTAGGTCGCCGCAAGAGCGCTGTTGCCCGTATTTTCGTAACTGAGGGTACAGGTAAGATTACTATCAACAAGAAGGATCTGCAGGTTTATTTCCCATCAAGCATTCTCCAGTACGTGGTTAAGCAGCCACTCGCTGCTTTGGATGTTGTTGAGAAGTATGACATCAAAGTTAACTTGAACGGTGGCGGTTACACTGGCCAGTCACAGGCATTGCGTCTTGCAATTGCTCGTGCTTTGGTTAAGATCAACGCCGAGGACAAGAAGGCTTTGCGCGCTGAGGGCTTCCTTACTCGCGATGCTCGTGAGGTTGAGCGTAAGAAACCGGGTCAGCCAAAGGCACGTCGTAGATTCCAGTTCAGTAAACGTTAATATTCGGTCTCGAAATATACGTTTAGTATCTAAACCGCTCGGGACTTCACTCTTTCAGTGGTGGACTACCCGGGAGGTTGGTTAAAGAATTTAATTAAAAAGAAGGTAAACGATTTAAAAATTTAAACAAAATGTCTAGAATTACATTTGAAACTTTGATTGAGGCCGGTGCACACTTCGGTCACTTGAAACGTAAGTGGAATCCTGCAATGGCTCCTTACATCTTCATGGAGCGTAACGGTATCCACATCATCGATTTGCACAAGACTGCAGCCATGACTGAGACAGCTGCTGAGGCTTTGAAGCAGATTGCAAAGGGCGGCAAGAAGATCTTGTTCGTTTCTACAAAGAAGCAGCTCAAGGAGATTGTAGCCGAGAAGGCTCAGTCTGTAGGTATGCCTTACGTTATCGAGCGTTGGCCAGGTGGTATGTTGACAAACTTCCCAACAATCCGCAAGGCTGTGAAGAAGATGGCAACAATTGACAAGCTCACAACCGACGGTACATATTCTAACCTCTCAAAGCGTGAGATTCTCCAGATTTCTCGTCAGCGTGCTAAGCTCGAGAAGAACCTCGGTTCTATCGCAGACTTGACACGTCTTCCTTCAGCAATCTTCGTTGTTGACGTAATGAAGGAGCACATCGCTGTTCACGAGGCTAACCGTCTTGGTATCCCCGTATTCGCAATCGTTGATACAAACTCTAATCCTAACGATGTAGACTTCGTAATCCCAGCTAACGACGATGCAACAAAGTCAGTAGAGGTTATCCTCGACGCTTGCTGCGCTGCTATCGCTGAGGGTCTCGAGGAGCGTAAGGTTGAGAAGGTTGACGCTACCGAGGAGAACGAGGAGAACGCTGAGGCAAAGAAGGCTCCACGTCGCCGCACAACAAGAGCTCGTGCTGCTAAGGCTGAGGAGGCTGCTGAGTAATTTATTCATTAACTTTTAAAATTCAAGAAATACTATGGCTGTAACAATGGCTGATATTGCCAAGCTCCGCGCAATGACAGGAGCTGGTATGATGGACTGCAAGAACGCTTTGACCGAGGGTGAGGGCGATTTTGACAAGGCTATCGAGATTATCCGTAAGAAGGGTCAGTTGGTAGCTGCTAAGCGTAGCGACCGCGAGGCTTCTGAGGGTTGTGTGCTCGTTAAGGCTGAGAATGGCTTCGCTGCCATCATCGCTTTGAAGTGCGAGACCGACTTCGTTGCTCAGGGTGCTGACTTCGTTAAGTTGACACAGGACATCCTTGACGCTGCAGTAGCTGCCAAGTGTGCTACTCTCGAGGAGGTAAAGGCTCTTCCATTGGGCGAGGGTACTGTTCAGGACGCTATCGTGGCTCGTTCAGGTATCACCGGCGAGAAGATGGAGCTCGACGGTTACAAGACTCTCGTTGCTGAGCACGTTTACACATACAACCACCAGAAGAAGAACATGCTCTGTACAATGGTAGCATTGTCACAGGACAACGCTGAGGCTGGTCACGAGATTGCTATGCAGATTGCTGCTTCGGCACCTCTTGCACTCACAAGCGAGGACCTCGATCCTGCTTTGATTGCTAAGGAGCGCGTTGTTGCTGAGGAGAAGGCTCGTGAGGAGGGTAAGCCTGAGGCTATGATTGCTCGCATCGCTGACGGTCGTATCCAGAAGTACTACAAGGAGGTTTGCTTGCTCCAGCAGGGCTACTGCCAGAACGAGAAGATTTCTGTTGCTGAGTTCTTGAAGGGCTTCGACAAGGAACTCACAGCTACAGGCTTCGAGCGTTTCACACTCCGTGCTGAGTAATTGAAACTTATAATAAAAGGCAAGCGGTTCACAAAAAGTGAGCCGCTTGTTTTTTTATGAGGGTGAAGAATGGAAAGGAAGAGGTGAAAACGGAACCTATTGTCTACGCAAGTCAATTGTGAAAACTATCTACGATTTGCAGGGAAGAAAACTTTTCGCCGGAAGTTCCAGTAATCTTATGCCTGGAATGTATATCATAAACGGTGTTGAACGGATTATAAGATAACGTGAGTTCGATATAAGAATTTATACTAAAATTTATAGCGTATTTTGTCATACCGAACCTTGTGTGAGGAATCTCATTATACGCGGATTCAGAGATCCCTCGTCGCTACGCTCTGTCGGGATGACAGGTTCGCGATTTGATTTAGCTTATATCGAACTCACATTATTTTACGATATTTTTGAGATCCTTTGACAATCCTTGCTTATCACAACCTACACGGCGCAAACTTCGCCTGCGCTACGTGTAACCAACTGCTGCAAGCATTGTCGAACTAAAGTTTCGTCGCTACGCTCTGTCGGGATGAACAGGTTCGCGATTTGGTTTAGCTTATATCGAACTCACGTTAAGA
>JAZRRI010000052.1:0-9259 GCA_045650605.1 Bacteroidaceae bacterium
TACTTTGGGATGGATTAGGGTCCATTGGAGTGACGGTCTACTTGCTTAGCACTAATAAAGATACTTCCTTTTGTTATTTCTCATTCATTTTGAGGAGCGTCAATTCGGTACTTTGGGGAGCTAAAGCTCCCGTTGTCGCAAACATTGCTCATTCGCAATGTCCTCTCAGGCAGAGGAGCAGTTTAAAAATTGCGCCCCGCGGGTTGCGAAAAGCAAAACGAGTCAATGGGGTAACCTTTGGGAATAACTAGCACATGCTTTGAAACATTCGCTTTTTAGCGACCCGCGCGGTACAACAGCACTCCGTTTTTACCAAATTCCCTCCAACTGCGCCGTGCTCCAACTCCTCAGCGAGAGAGTTATTGTATCGCTCATGGTGAAAAATATCGTCAAAATACCTTTTATATCAAAACAATTTATTTATATCCATTGAGAAGAACTCTTCAACGCTTATACCGCCATCACCAATAATAAATGACGTTTTAGGGTTATACAATTGCTTGAATCCCTCCAATCCCAGCGTGGTTTTCTCGGCATTGCTTTTAACCTCAATTGCTACAAGAGAGCCTTTCTTTTGTAATATAAAATCGACCTCATCATTGCGTTCTCTCCAATAATAGACCTCGAAACGATGAACAAATGCCTGGCTCACTAAGTATGCACCTATAGCCGATTCAAAGATATGCCCCCATGCTTTGCGATCAAGAATAGCCTGTTCAAAAGAAAGTGGGGTATAAACAATTTTCAATGCATTGTTGTAGACTTGGAATTTAGGTATACTTGAACGCCTTCTTGACATATCTACGCTATATTTCTGCAACCCACAAAGCAATCCACTATCATTCAACAAATTAACATATCCGGCCAATGTTGAGGTATTACCGGAGTCTTGCAATGAACCTAACATTTTGTTCAAAGACAACAAATTGCCCGAATATGCCGCACCGAGTTCGAACGTCTGCTTCAGCAATGCCGGTTTGCCAATTGGAGTATCCATCAAGACATCCTTATTGATGGTCGCATCGATAATTGAAGATTGGATATATTGTTCAAAACGGTCTTTGTCATTAAGCAATATTGCAGCACCTGGATAACCGCCATAAAAAATATATTGGTCTAACGTCAACCCAAAACACTCCTTAATTTCATTGTAGGTCCAATGAGTCATGCGTATTTCCTCAAAACGTCCTGCCAAGGATTCGGACAAGCCCTTTTCCAACAAAACCCTGCTACTACCAAGAAGAAGAACTTTAATATTGTTGTCATTAAAAGTATCGGCATCCCATTCCTTTTTTACTGCCTCGCTCCAATTGGCTATTTTCTGTATCTCGTCAATGACAAGTATGGCACAGTCCCAACCTTTATTATCCTTTAGGCTGCGTACAGCAGCCCAGCAATTGGATATCCATGCGGTATTAGTTGCCGGGACATTGTCGGCGGAGAAGAATTGAAAAGGAATGTCAATATCCTTTAAAACTTGCTTGACTACCGTTGATTTGCCAATTTGGCGAGCGCCCATTACTACTTGAATGAATTTTCTATCTTCCTCAAGCCTTGACTTAATAATTTGATATTCAGCTCTTTTATACATTTTGTTACATTTTACGAGATATATTGCGTATTTTTACGCAATACAAATATATATAAAAGTTCATTGCATACAAAACGTCTGTTACACAATTTTTATTGCCGTAACTTTGTAGACCTTGCAGCACCCTTTAAGGAAATCAAAGTCGGCTGTTGATGTTACCTGAATCTTTTGATTACACTGTATGCCTGGAACAGACCTAAATCACCGACTTTGACAACATTCACTTTTTATCGACCCACGCGGTACAACTGTTCTCCGTTCTCCTCAAGCCTTGACTTAACAATTTGATATTCAGTTCTTTTATGCATGTTGTTACATTTTACGAGATGCATTGCGTATTTTTACGCAATGCATATATATAAAAGTTCACTGCGCACAAAACGTCTGTTACACAATTTTTATTGCCGTAACTTTGTAGACCTTGCAGCACCCCTTCAGGAAATAAAAGTCTGCAGTTGATGTTACCTGAATCTTTTAATTACACTATAAGCCTGATACATGCCTAACTCGCCTGCCTTGCTGAGGTCGGCCACACCACCCTCGGTGTTGCCTGTGTATATTTTTGCAAGGCCACGGTTGTAATAGGCGGCTGCCATGCGGTCATTAAGTGATATGGCCGTGGTATAATCGGCAATTGCAGCCTTGTAGTCCTTTAGTTTAACCGAGATGTTGGCACGGTTGAAATAGGCCTCGGCAAAAGCGGGCTGCAGTTCAACAACACGGTCAAGGTCGGCACGGACCAGGCTGTAGTCGAGCGTGGAGAGCATTGCATCTTGCTTGGAGAGGTGTGCAGAGGCATTGCCTGAGGACTCCATTGCACCGGCCTCAAGCTGCCTGTAACGCACAAAGGCACGGATGAAGAAGAGGCTCCAGTCACCCGGTGCAGCCTCAATGGCGCGGTCGACGTCGTCCATTGCAGAGTGCATGTCCTGCACAAGATAGTAGTCTATGGCACGTTCACGGCGGGCGCGGACATCGCCATCGGCATCGGTTATGTTGCCCGACACCTCGTTGATGTGAGCAAAATGATAATCGGCCTCGCTGCCGGTGAGGGCACGTTCCCTGTTTGTGAGCAACAACGGACGGCCGCCACGCAAGGCATTGAGTTCCTCCACCAGCCTGTTGTAACCGTATGGCACAGCATCACTCTCGTCGCGGTAAAAGGTTAGCACATAAAGCGGTTCAAGCTCAACATAGACATTGCGGTTCTGCACCTTGCCACGCGCCTCGGTGACATACTGTTTTATATTGGCATCGGCAGGGAGAATCATCTTGTTGTAGTTACGCACGTTCTCGTCCGAGCGTCGGCGGGTGGAGTCGGCATCGGCCGAATACTCCTGCTGCACAGCCGCAATGCCATTGATATATATATCCTGACGACGCTTGAAGAGCCACTCTTCGTCGGCCCTTGCACCGGCCGCGTCGCCAAGCTTACGGCGCGCATCGGCACGCAGGGCATAGGCCTGTTCAAAAGAGGGATAGGCCTCAAGGACAAGCGAGAGGTCACCCACCGCCCCTTTGAAATTGCCCACCGAACTGCGCAGCAACGCACGGTTGTAACGTGCAAGGGTGTTATCGGGGTCTACAGCCAGTACCATATCAAAATCCTCTATCGCACGGTTGTTGTCACCAAGTTCCATGAGCAAGAGACCGCGGTTGTAGTGGGCTGTGAGACTTGTAGAGTCGGCATAGACCGCCATGTCGAAATCGGCAAGCGCGCCGCGCAAATCCTCGCGGAAATAGCGCACAAGGCCGCGGTTAAGATAGCTGCCACTGCGTCCGGGGAGCAAATCTATGGATTTGTCCATGTCGGCCTCTGCCTTTGCATACTCCCCCATGGAATAGTGCACCATTGAGCGGACATCGTATACCGTGGACGAGTACTTGTCGCACTCGACAGCCTTGCCGACCATAGCCAACGCAGTGACGGTATCCTTGAGTTGCATGGCTACCTGGGTGCGCATGACATACGCACCGCTGTTGCGCGGTGCAAAGAGCAAGAGCGAATCGACAACGGTGGCAGCCTGTTCCCAACGGCCGCCCTGCATGAGCACACCGGCGAGGTTCTGCCACATGTTTATGTTCTGCGGGTCGTACTTTATGCCGGCACGTATATCCTGCTCGGCAAGCGCAAGGCTGTCGAGATTGGCACGGCAAAGACCACGCAGCTGATAGCTGCGGGCCACGTATGGGTTGCGGGCAATGGAGAGTGTCAAGTCCTCCTGTGCGCCAATGAAGTCGTCGAGGTAGAATTTGGCGAGCCCACGGTAAAAATAGGGCTCATAGAGAAAAGGCTTGGCATCGATTACTTTGTTGAAGTATTGGATAGAGAGCACATAATCCTCGAAATAGAGCGCATTGCGCCCTATTTCCATAACTCTCGCGGTGTTCAACTGTGCCAAGCCGAACAGCGGAGCAAGCAGTGCCACAAGGGACACCATTGCCCGGCGCAGTGTCATCGCATCACGCGCTTTACCTTGTAGTCACACGCAACCTTGCCCTTTGCAAGATTACCGAGTTTGTTCTTGTTCATCTGGCGGCGCAGGGGTGAAAGACGGTCCGAGAAGACCTTGCCCTCGAGGTGGTCGAACTCGTGCTGCATCACACGTGCAAGGTAACCCTCGACCCACTCGTCATGCTCCACGAAGTTCTCGTCGAGATACTTCACATGTATGCGCGATGCGCGGGTAACCTTCTCGTGTATACCGGGGAGACTCAAGCAACCCTCTTCCATGGTATCGGTTTCGTCCGATGTCTCAAGAATGTGGGCATTGATATACACGCGGCGGAAATCCTTGAACTCAGGCTCATCCTCGGCAAGCACATCCAGGTCCACCACAACAAGGCGGATGGCAAGGCCAATCTGTGGCGCTGCAAGACCAATGCCCTGTGCATGGTGCATGGTATCGAACATATTTGCAATGAGTTCCTGCAGATTGGGATATTCGGCAGTGATATCCTCGGCAACTTTTTTAAGGACAGGCTGTCCGTAGAGATAGATTGGTAGTATCATAATATATTTTTTACGTTATCTATTATTTAAAGACCCAAAGGGGTGGAGAACTTGAAAGTGAAAACTGAAAAGTGAAAACTGAAAAGTAAAAAGGTTTTCCGTTTTGACCTTTAACATTTAACCTTCTCCTCGAAGCCTTCGGCTCTCCATGTACGACTGCAGAATGATGGTGGCACTTACTTCGTCAACAAGTTCCTTGTTGCGGCGCGCCATCTTGCCAATGCCCGATGCCAGGATTGCCTGATGCGCCAACACCGATGTAAAACGCTCGTCGTGGTACTCCACAGGGATCTCGGGCAACAGCTTGCGCAGACGGTTGACAAAAGGTTCAATGCGGCACATATTCTCGGAGGGGGTGTTATTCATCTGCTTTGGCAGCCCCACGACAATGCGCTCCACAGGCTCGCGCTTCACATAGTCGAGCAGAAAATCGACAAGCGTGGCGGTTGCAACGGTGGTGAGGCCACCTGCAATAATCTGCAACTCGTCGGTCACCGCCAGGCCGGTACGTTTCTTGCCATAATCAATAGCCAGTATTCTTGCCATATTGTCTTTATTTTTGTCTCTGCATTCTGCGGCAAGCATAGCCATACAGTGTCACAACCACAAAACAGAGCAGAGGGAGCAAGTAAGAGAACTTGACAGCCGGCATTCCGGCAACCGTTCCCGCATCTATTATCATACCCTGCAACGGCGGCATAAGGGCACCACCCACAATGGCCATGACAAGGAAGGCCGCACCGAGCGAGGTATCCTCGCGGTCGACACCCTCAAGTGCAATGCCATATATAGTGGGAAACATGAGCGACATGAAGAAGCTTATGGCAATGAGGCTATAGAGGCCTGCCATTCCATCAAACACCACGGCGCCAAGAGTGGCAAGCGTTGCACCTACGCCAAAGAGCGCCAACAGCACACCCGGCTTAAAGTAACGCATGAACACAGTAGAGGCAAAGCGGCCACAGAGGAAAAGAATCATAGCACAGATGTTATAGCGCTCGGCCACAGCCTTGTTGATACCAAGATTGTCGGCATACTGTATGACGAAAGTCCACACCATAATCTGCGCAGCAACATAGAACACCTGTGCAACCACACCATAACGGTACTTCCTGTTGTTCCAAAGGTTAACGAGTGTAGCCTTGTTGTCGACATGCCCGGTGTTACGTCCTTGCAGATTGGGGAAAACCACACGTGCAAAAAGTATGAGTATGAGCAGCACCACAATACCCAGGGCTACATATGCGTTGCGTACGATGTCGAGGTCGTGCTCACGGATAATCATCTTCTCACTGTCCAACAAGCCCGAATAGAGGATTTTGCCGGCTGCATCACGACGGTCGGACCAGAGGCCGGGCAGCACCACAAGCGAAGCCACCGACATACCGAGCAACGACCCTATGGGGTTAAACGCCTGTGCAAGGTTAAGACGACGTGTAGATGTCTCCTTTGAGCCGAGCGACAGGATGAGCGGGTTGGCCGTTGTCTCAAGAAAGGCAAGGCCGAAGGTGAGGATGTAGAGCGAAATGCAGAAGAATGCAAAGCTCTGCTGTGCCGCTGCAGGAATGAACAGCAACGCACCCACCGCATAAAGGGCAAGACCAATGAGAATACCGCTTTTGTAGCTGTAGCGACGTATGAACAACGCTGCGGGAACGGCCATTGTGGCATATCCGCCATAGAAGGCAAACTGCACAAGGGCAGCCTCCGATGCCGGCAGTTCCATAAGTGTCTGGAACGTTGCCACCATGGGGCTTGTTATGTTATTGGCAAATCCCCACAACGCAAACAGGGATGTCACCAGAATAAAAGGCAACAGATAACGCTTGTCTATGAGCTTGCTTTTGTTACTTACTCTTTCCATAATCGCATTTTATTTTTCATACAGATGGAAGATGCGCTCCATCATGCGCCACTTCTCGTTTGACGAACTGCCGGGAGCAGCCTGCTGGAACTCGGACATGTAGTCCTCCCACTCCTGCTGGCGCGGCAAGGTTGAGAGGCGCGCCATGGCGCTGTCCCAATCGAAATCGAGCGGAGTCTCCACAATCATGAATAGACGTGTACCCACAATGTATATTTCCATTTCAAGAATACCCACTGCGCGTATTCCGTCGAGCACCTCGCTCCAAGCCTCGCCATCGCTGTGGCGGCGACGATACTCGGCAATGAGTTCGGGATTGTCCTTGAGGTCGAGGGTCTGGCAATAGCGTTTCACCGGGCCGTCGTAGACCTTGACAGTGTATCCTTGAGTGCTGTTGTCTGCCATAATTACAGTATTGTAAAAAGGCTTCCACGCGTGGAAGCCTTAGGAGTTATCATTTATTGTAAAGCAACCAAGCCTTCTGGTAATCGCTGTTACCCTGGTGAGCGGCCTTGAACTTGTCGCGTGCAACGGCAGCCTCTTCCTTGGTATCGCATGATGCGCATACAACACGATAGAGACCTGTAGCAGGGTTCTGTACCACGATTGCGGGGTAGCCCTCGTCAACCAATGACTGACGGATATTCTCGGCACCCTCCTTGCGGCTGTAGCTACCGCAAACCACGCTGAAAGCCTTGAGTGAGCCCTCGGCACCCGATGAAAGGACAACCTTCTCGGTGCGGTATGTTGTATCTACATCCTGGTTGGCAGTTGAAACAGGAGCAATGTCCACAGCCTCGCTCTGCTGGCCGTTACCCTCGGCAAGCTCGGCCTGGCGAGCCTCGTCGTAAGCAGTCTTGTATGCACTGTCCTTTGAAGACTTGCAAGATGTGAAAGAGAATGCCACACAAGCAGCAAAAGCAATTACAAATAACTTTTTCATAATATTGTATCTTTTTTTGTTAATGCAAAATTTCTGCAAAAGTACTAATAAACCGCCAAAACGTCAACTTTTAAGGTTGTTAAATTATTATAATAATAAAAAACAGAGGTTCAGCAGTGCCCCGTGCAAGTTTTTTCATACCTTTGCGAGCAGAAACAAAGAAAAACGACATATGAAAAAGAGAGCACTTTACGCACTGGCAGTGACAGCATTGCTATCGTGCGGCACAAGCAAGAAGATGGTTACCGCACCGCAGCCATGCGATAACAATGTAAACTACAGTGAGTTCTTCACCGGTGGCACCATGCGTTTCGACTTTCACCATGCAGGTGACAGCAAGCAGGAGTTCTACTACTTCGACAAGGTTATCAGGGAGGGAGAATGGGCAGGCTCAAAGGTATCGCTCATAAACCCGTTCGACTATGGCGAACAGCACTTTCGCATCATTGACAAGGCAAGTGGCAAGGTAATATACAAGAACAACTACTGCACACTCTTCAACGAGTGGCAGACAACACCCGAGGCCGTGGTGACAAGCCGCTCTTTCCCCGAGGGAGTGATTTTCCCCGAGCCTGCAAAGGATTTCAGCATTGAGTTCTATGCCCGCAACAAGGTGACAAAGGCATGGGAGAAAAAATACACACAGGAGGTAAAGGTCGGTGACTACAACATTGCACAGCAGAGGGAGCAGCACGAGTGCATTGACATACACATTGGCGGCGAAATTGCCCACAGCCTTGACATTGTGCTGCTGCCCGACGGTTTCACCGAGGGCGAGAAGGAGAAGTTCCTTGCATCGTGCCGCATGTGGAGCAATGCCCTCTTCAGCTATGCGCCGTTTACACAGAACAGCCACCGCATAAACATACGCGCCGTGTGGGCACCGTCAAAGGAGAAGGGCATAAGCAAACCCGGCATTGGCAAATGGGTGGACAACCTGCTTGGCACACGCTTCTACACCCTGAACAGCGAACGCTACCAGATGACCGAGGAGTTCCAAAAAGTGAGGGACGTGGCTGCAAGCGCGCCCTATGAGAGCATTTTCATACTCACCAACACCGACAAGTATGGCGGCGGAGGAATATACAATTTCTACGGCCTTGGCTCGGCAGGCGACACCGGGCGCACAGGCGAAGTGTATGTACACGAGTTCGGGCACTCGCTCATGGGACTTGGCGACGAGTACATTGAGATTGGCAACACGGTGAGCGCCCTGTACCCTGCCGGCAAGGAGCCCTGGGAGGCAAACCTCACACGTTTCGTCGACTTCAACGGCAAATGGGAGAAGATGATTGCCGAGGGAACACCCGTGCCCACTGTTGCCCCCGAGGGCTCAACCGAGAAGGATTGGGTAATTGGTGCCTACGAGGGCGGCGGCTACCTTGAGAAGGGAATTTTCCGCGGCTGGCCCGAGTGCATGATGAAGGCGCTTACAGACTTCTGCCCCGTGTGCCAGAAAGCAATAATCAAGTATCTCGATTATATATGTGAATAAAGAAAAGCAATGGCATCGCGTTGACCCACATTCTGAAAAACGTGAAGATGTCATGTCTACCGTAGTGGAGACATCTTGTCTGCAACATCCATATTGTGAATAAATAAAAAGGCAATAATATAGATGTTGACCCGCAACTCATTTTTCTTCGCGAACTTGTCATCCTGAACGGATGTGAAGGATCTCAAGCCGCGTTTAAAATAGATGCTTCGACTTCGCTCAGCATGACATTTAAACGTTGGGTCAACAGCTATATTGTTACTAATAAAAATGACCCCGTCGGGGTCATTTTTATTTATTCACAATATGTTATCGCTGTCTTGCGGCCGTAGGGGTCGGTATAAGAAACCGGA
>JAZRRI010000053.1:0-10896 GCA_045650605.1 Bacteroidaceae bacterium
ACTTCATGCCATTCTGTGCCGCTTTCAAAGCACATGGCTGTGCGTTGCCAATCTCCCAGCACATCATTGTACCGCCTGTACCCAAGATTTTCTCCTCGTCGGTACCGCCGGCGGTGAGGCTCTCGTTCCACATGATTACGGTGCGCTTCTTGTCGCCCTCCTTTGAGGTAACGTAGTCCGATACCTGGCGCACGAAGTGCGACTGCAACTGACGGTAGTTGGTGAAGCCAAGCTCCTGCATCATTGCCTGGCACTCGGCATTGTTCTGCCATGCGTTGGTGGGTGTCTCGTCGCCGCCGATGTGAATCTGGCTATAGGGGAACACCTCGATAATCTCGTCGAGAACGTCCTTGGCAAACTGCAGCACCAGTGGGCTTGCAACGTTGAGCACGTCGCTGAAGATACCGCCGCTAATCTGCACGCTGTGTCCGGCATTGGGATTGCAGCTGAGCTCGGGGTATGCGGCATTGACGGCGCATGAGTGGCCGGGGAACTCGACCTCGGGAACCACCTCGATGTGGCGCTCGGCAGCATAGGCCACAATCTCGCGGCACTGCTCCTGGGTGTAGAAGTAGGGGCCGTAAGGCTCGCCTGTGTAGTAGCCGCCATAGTAGCGGTCGGTAATCCAGTTGTTGCTGCGTGTGGCGCCGACAGTGGTGAGGCGTGGGTATTTCTTTACCTCGAAGCGCCAGCCCTGGTCGTCGGTGAGGTGCCAGTGGAAGCGGTTGAGCTTGTAGTACGACATTACGTCGATGATGCGCTTTATCTCGTCGAGTTCAAAGAAGTGACGGCTCACGTCGAGCATGAAACCGCGGTACTCGAAGCGTGGAGCGTCGACAATGCTGACGATGGGGAGTGCGTACTCGGTAACGGCCTCGTCCTTCACGCCTGCCATGACGTTGGCGGGGAGCATCTTCTTTATACTCTGGAACGCATAGTAGAAACCGTTTGAGCATGTTGCGCTGATGGCAATGCCGCCGGCAGTGACGTCGAGGGTGTAGCCCTCGCAGCCAAGGTTCTCGCTGCCGGTGTAGAGCGACATGGTGATGAGCGCGTCGGCGGCATCGGCCTTAACGTCAACGGTGTAGCCTGTGACGCCTGCAAAGTGATTTGCAAACTTTGTGGCCTCGGCAGCAAGGCTGTCGGGCAACTGGCCTGTAGAGATTGTAAAACTCTGCGGCAGAACAAGTGTTCCATCGCCCACGGTCATCCTCATGGGGACAGGAGTAAGGTTTACTCTACTGTCGGCAGTTGCCATAAAAGGCAAACCGAGGATAATTGCAAGAAGCAATAAAGTAAATTTTTTCATTGTTATTATGGTTTATAGTTTGTTTTAATTTCAAAGGCCTAAAGGGGCTAAAAGGGTTTTAAGGGCTTTAAGGACTTTAGGGTCTTCAAAGGCGAAGCGCAAGATTTAACCACACTTTGTGTGCTTGAACCTGCTCCCGCTCGGCATAGTAAAAGTAAACTTTTTCTCTTTCCGCTTTAACCGCACTGCGTGCGCTTGAACCTGCTATCGCTCGGCATAGTAAAAGTAAACTTTTCCTCTGCACTCGCTTAACCGCAGCTTTCCCCTTTCCGCTTGTTTCTAGTCTTCTTCGGGTTTTAGCGTGGGCAGGCATATGTGGTACTTCACTGCAATGATGCGTGTGAGGAACACGGCTGCGCCACATGCCAGGTGGGTGAACATTGCCGGCATGCCAAGCATTGAGCACAATGCAAAGACAAGGCCGCCAACGACGCATGCCATGGCATATATCTCCTCGCGGAAGATGAGCGGCACCTCGTTGATGAGCACGTCGCGTATCACTCCACCGGCAGCACCGGTCATTGTACCCATGATTATTCCCACCCAGATGGGCAGGCCGCAGTCAATGGTCTTTTGCATGCCCACGATGGTGAACAACGCAAGGCCAATGGCATCGAAGATGAAGAAGGTGCTGTGCATCCTGATGAGGTATCGGCGGAATATGATTACCCACAGCAGGGCAAAGCCTGTACAGGCAAGGTAAAAGCCGTCGTGCATCCAGAACACCGGCACGTCGAGCATAACGTCGCGCAGTGTACCGCCGCCAATGGCAGTGGCAGCACCCACCACGTAGGCACCGAACCAGTCGAAACGCTTTGCCGACGCAAGGCGTATACCGCTTATGGCAAAGGCAAATGTTCCAAAAAAATCAATAATCTGCAGAAATGTGATGTTCCTGAACCATTCAATAATTGTATCAATCATCCTTTTACTGTTGTTTTTCTTTTTAGCGGCATGCAGGCGCACTGCCATTATACACCTATTATAATGCAAAATTATAAATAAAAACGAGCCACGAGCAATTCTTTGACACTAATGTAAAAAAAACAGCACAAAATTTGTAACATAAAATCAATCGCTTTATATTTGCGATATCAAAGTGATATCATTTTGTTATTTTGCGAAATGTCCACGTAGGGCGGGGCAATGAAAGCGGAAATGTGAAAGGTTAAAGGTGAAACACACAGAAACAACTGCCCCTCAGAGGGGCAACGCGGGGGAGCGTTGCTTCGGGAAACCACCACCGTAGGCGCGTGTCCGCCCGCACGAAAAACGCGCACAGGGAGATGTAAGAACACGGCAATCTTCAACTCCCTCCGCTACGCTCGTCCCTCTTCCCTAAGAGGGACAGTCTTAATAACGCGGACAAACAACTGCCCCTCTTTCGACAAAGAGGGGCGAGCAACGAAGTTGCGGAGGGAGTTCGAGCATGCCAGCGCCACCGTAGGGGTGTTGCGGAGGGAGTTCGAGAAAACACCGTAGGGACACGGCGCGCCGTGTCCGCCCGAAACAAGCAAAATGTAGGCGCAGAATCCGCCCGCCCCAACGAAACCGCAACGAATGTAAAAACAATTATTTAACTTTCTAATATTCAAAACTATGAACGAAGAAAATGCAAAGGTTCAGGGTACCGAGAAATTCATTAACCCTGCAAGTGGATGGATGGCTCTTTTCCTGTCGCTGACAGGCCTTGTGGCGGGCATTGCCGTGCCTGCGGTGATGCTTGGCAACGGACACAGCGACTGGTGGGCGCTTATGTTTGTGCTGCCGGTGGTGTGCATAGTATTCCTGTGCGGTCTCTTTGTGGTGAACCCCAACGAGAGCACTGTCATCACATTCTTTGGAAAGTACGAGGGCACGGTGGTGAAGAACGGTTTCTTCTTCTACAACCCCTTTGCCACAAAAAAGAGCATCTCACTGCGCGCACGCAACCTGAACGGCGAGCCGATAAAGGTGAACGACCTCATGGGTAACCCAATAATGATTGGTGTGGTGCTTGTGTGGAGGGTAAAGGATACCTTCAAGGCATCGTTCGAGGTGGACGACTATTCACGCTTTGTGGATGTGCAGAGCGAGGCGGCAATACGTAACCTTGCGGGTGCCTACCCATATGACAACCTTGAGAACGAAGATGCGAGCATCACCCTGCGCAACGGTGGCGAGGAGGTGAACGAGTTGCTTGAGAAGTCGCTTGCCGAGCGCCTTGCCATTGCCGGCATAGAGGTTATGGAGGCACGCATAAGCTACCTTGCCTATGCACCTGAGATTGCCAGCGCCATGCTGCAGCGCCAGCAGGCAACAGCTATGGTTGCCGCGCGTCACAAGATTGTTGAGGGTGCCGTGGGAATGGTGCAGATGGCTCTTGAGCAGCTGTCGGAGAAGGAGATTATTGAGCTGGACGAGGAGAAGAAGGCTGCAATGGTGAGCAACCTGATGGTGGTGCTCACAAGCGACCGCGCTGCAACACCGGTGGTTAACACAGGTACATTGTACCAATAAACAGCAGGCTTGCGTATGGCAAAAGATAAGAAGTCTTTTGTTTTGAGAATAAACGGCGAAACGATGTCGGCGCTCGAACGGTGGGCGGCCGACGAGTTCCGCAGTGTCAACGGACAGCTGGAATACCTGATAACCGACGCACTGCGAAAGGCAGGACGGTTAAGGAAAGAGAGCGATGAAAACAACGGAATTGCAGACTGACGCTTATGGATGGATTGTTGAATTTTATAATGGCCTTTGTGTTTGTGGCGGTGGCGGTGTTGGTGCTCATGGGCAAGGCCGACAAGATGATGGGAAAGTACAGGCTTACCATGAAGGATGGCAAGCCACGCTTTGTCAAATACCGCAGCTATGACGCAAAGCGCACCCGCCCGCTGTTGGCAGTGATTATGGTGCTGTTGGCAGTGATTATGGTGCTGGAGCATGTTCTGCGCCCGATGCCAGCATGGTACTCGCTCATTGCCCTGGCAATTATTGTGCCCATTGCGCTGTACATGGAGCTGTGCTGCCGCGAGAAGTAACAGCGCCTTTTAAGCCCCACCCTGGCCCTCCCCCATAGGGAGGGTATAAAGGGCGCGGAGTATAAAAACATAACGCAAGTCAACACCCGTAGGGGCGGGGTCTTCCCGCCCAAAAAACAGCGGACAGTGAGATGTGAGAACACGGCAATCTTCAACTCCCTCCGCTACGCTCGTCCCTCTTCCCAAAGAGGGACATATTAATCACGCGCGCAATAACTGTCCCTCTTTTGCAGTCTTTTAACCCCCACACGAACACCGCGCGCAACAACTGTCCCTCTTAGTGAAGAGGGACGAGCAACAACGTTGCGGAGGGAGTTCGAAAAACACACCCCACCCTGCACCACAAACCTTTTCACCTGTTCCATTGTTGATTAAAGGAAACAACACCCTTCAACAATGGAACAGAGCACTTTATACACTATCTGCGGCTATGTGGCAAGCACAGGCCTCATACTCGGCTTTCTGCCACAGGCAATAACAACCATACGCACCCGCAACACAAGCGGCATTTCGGTGCCGGCATTCATGCTGATGGCAATAGGAGCCTTTGCATTTATGCTGCAGGGGCTGCTGCACCGCCCCAATGTAATATGGTCAATGTTCATAACCAATGCCATAACCGGCCTGTGCAGTGCAATAATCTTCGTCATTAAGATGCAGAACGACAGAAAAAAAACGCAGGCGACAGAACCGTGAGCCTAAACAGAAACGAAGCAGGTAGGACAAAGCAACAGCATCCGCAGAGCGCTTTTTATGTACAACCATTGTTCATTTACCCCCCCATTAACACATTTTAACATTTGAACAAAATTAATTTTCTCATTTTTTATTTATTTTGCATTTTAATGGAACATTGTGCCCGTTAAAGTCATCTTTCTGTAATACAACACACTACAACCTGTGCAGAAAGATTTTAGACAACACCGGCTCCATAAAGAAAAACAGACAGAACATAATAACTTAAACCAATAATTAATGAGAAAATTTACTTTATTTTTAGTGTCGTTGTTCCTTACTGTGGGTGCAATGGCGCAGATGCCAAAGCCCATTTTGGAACTTACTGCAGATCAGATTGGCAGAGATTACCCTTATGAATTGTCCGAAGATGATGCAAACACGGTTTTTGCTTTGAAGGATGCTTTGACCGTGGCTGTTAAAATAAACACTCCAGAAAGTCTTTCTGGCAGAAAATCTCTTTTTGCAACATCCGACCCCACTCAAGTTGCCAATACTTCAGCCAAGGGTATTAATTCATATTACGTAGGTTATGGATTGTACGACCGCAATCTTGCATATCTTGCATCTTGGGTAGCTGGAGACCGTTTTTCTACTAAAAACAATGTGCTTACATTGAGTAAAAATGATGTAATGGTAGTATATGTAATTAACAAAGAAGAGAATACATATAAAATGTATGTTAATGGTGTAATTCCAGAAAGTGGCTCTTACGTTAATGCAAATCCTACAGGTTTTATGAATGGATATGAGATAGCAACTCCCGGCATGGTAAAGGAAGACTACGAGAATGCTAAAATCTACATTGGTGGTGCAAAGAATAAATCCGGTGTTAGTGAGGTTTTCAATGGAGTTATTACCAATGTAAAAGTTTATGACCGTGCACTTACAGATAACGAAGTTAAGCATATCGATTTTGTGGGAAACTATTACAGATTGCAAGGAATCTCCGGTAACTATATTGATGCATCAAGCATATACAATAATGCAACAGCAAAAGTTGGTCAGATGTCAATGAAGTCAGATGCTAACTGCAACCTTGCCGGTACTATTTTTTACTTTAACGAGGAACGCAACTTGCTTAATTACGCAACAGGTACATATACCCGCGATACACGTGAGATAGGCGCAATTAATGATAATACGAAAAGTATATGGACTATTGATGTATCGTCAAGAGACTCTCAGAAATTTGTACTGACAGACACAAACACAACCGGTTCTAAGAATTTGCATGACAATTCCGGAAATAGGGCTGACAAATGTAGCAGTGTTTGTGGAAACAGGCACGATTTTTCTATAGTGAAGGTTACTTCACTCCCTGTAACAATCACTGCTGCAAAATATGCTACATTCTATGCACCTGTAGCTGTTGAGGTTCCTGAGGGCGTTACTGCTCATACAGTGACAATCAACGGTAAGTGGGCTACATTGAGCGAGGCATTGGAGGTTATCCCCGCAAATACAGGTGTTGTACTTTATTCAGAGACAGCCGCTACTTACAACTTTGCAATCACAGATGATGTAGAGGCTATCGAGGGCAACGCTCTCCGCGGTTCTGCAGTTGCAACATACTACACAGCTGCCGGTACATACTATGCTCTTGGCTTGGTTGATGGCGAGGTTGGTTTCTACAGGGATGAGTTCAAGAACAACCATTTCCAGAACAACAGCCACAAGGCATACTTGTATGTTGAGGGAACACAGAACGCAGCTTCTTACAGCTTCCGTTTCCAGGATGGCACTACAGCAATTGAGAATGTAGAGGTTGAGAATGAGGTGAAAGGTATCTATGACCTCACAGGCCGCCGTGTTGAGGCTATCACAGCGCCAGGTATTTACATTGTAGGTGGTAAAAAGGTGCTTGTTAAGTAAGAACAGCACAATGTAGGGGTGAACCGGTGTGTTCGCCCGGCAGGGGCAAAAGTCAATGGAGCCCTAATTAATAAGAGAACAGATGCTTCACTTTGTTCAGCATGACAAAACAAAGAGAGCAAGGGCGGCAAACCCGCCCTTGCAATTCCCTTGCAAAACAACTATATTTTAAGACATAAGAACAGAACTCCCCGTCACTATGTGACACCCCTCTATTAAAAAGAACGGGAGTTTTAAGTCTGTCTAAAACTAAAAAACGAATAAAAGAATAACAGGATATATGAAAAAGAATTATAATTCACCTCTTGCTGTAGAGGTAAGCGTAATGGCAGAGCCAATCCTTGCAGGCTCATTGAAATTGGACGATGAAAAGACTGTAGACACCTCAAACGGCGGTCAGCTTGCAGGCGGTCACCGCGGTGAGTGGGGCAATTTGTGGCAATAATCCACAAATTGACCTATCGACGAGTTTTGCAGCAACAGGTCGCGGGTAGCGCAGGCATAGGTTGCGCCCCGCGGGTTGCGAAAAGCAAAACGAGTCAATGGGGTAATCTTTGGAACTAAACAATAAAGGCGAGGAAACTTTTCCTCGCCTTTATTGTTTAACAGGCACATCGGTTCGCCACTTTTAATTTGCAAGTACTGTCTTCTGCATCGCTTCCCTTGCCGCCTCGTATCTGTCGCGGACGCTCTTTGGTGGGTCGCATGCACGCTGGCCGTCGATATACAACGCTGCCGAGCAGTGCTTGGCAAGGCTCTTGACGACATTCAGTTCGGCCTCGCTTGTTGCATGACTGCACACTGTGGCCGCCGATTCATAGAGCGAGGTGCGCAACTCCACAAAGTGTCCTCGTTTGAAGCCGGCAAGTTTTTCATCCACCGCGGCAAGGAAACGGCCGCGCGACTCCTCGAACTCCTGCGGGCGCTCGCCATCATAGGCTATAGATGCTGCATCGGCCACACTACCCTCGGCACACAGTGCTATCACGGCAAGACTCTGTAATGAGGTTGCAGCCTTCACCAATGGTATCAGAGGGTCGTACGTGGGGCGCTTGAGAACTAGTTCTTCGTTGCCGCAGGAACAGAGCAACGACAATGCTATAATAGGGAGAAAAAGCTTTTTCATGAACATAGGGATATTAATCGGGCACGAAATTAATAAAATTAGCCGAACGCACAAAAGGCAAAATAGCAAAGAAAAGTCTCTCATGCTTTAATAATTAATGCATTTTTGCTAATTTTGACAGCAAACAAAAGAAAAGGAGGATTTTATGAAAAGAATTCTACGCATAGCGGCACTTGCGGTGTGTGCCATTACAATGGTTTTAAATGCAAATGCACAGGTTGCAGGCAACAGACAACAGGCAACTGCCGAGGAGACAGGCGGCAACATTGTGGTGCTGCTTGAGACGGCAAGCTGGGGACAGAACTACCCTTTCAACGAACAGTGCTGGACAAGCGCATCGCAGACAACCCATGCCAAGACGGGTTGCCTGCCTACGGCATATGCTATTGTGATGCGTTACCACAAATACCCGCATGAGGGCACGGAGAACAAGCTGTACAACTGCCAATCGGGCAAGCTCATCACCGACAGGAGCTATGACTGGGAGAACATGCCATTGGTGTATGACGAGAACTGGAGCGAGGAGCAGATTAACGAGGTGGCTAAAGTGATGTCACACATAGGGCATGCACACATGGTGTCATATGGCAAGAATGTGACAAATGGAAACGAGGAGCGCGAGACAGCAAAGCTGAACCGCTATTTCAACTACAGGAAGGTTGCGGCAGCGTACCAGCGCGAACACACCCGCGAGGAGTGGGAGGCAAAAATCAGGGAGAGCCTGGACGATGGTTGCCCGGTGCCATATGCCGCGAACAACAGCGGCACAGGCGACAGCCGCCACATGTTCGTCATTGACGGCTACACCGACAACGGCTATTTCCACTTCAACTTCGGTTGGAACGGCAGCGGCAACGGATGGTTCAAACTCGATGCAATAAAGCCATACCAGGGCGACGACTACTCCTGGAAACAGGACTCGGAGCACTATGCGAACTTCAACCTGAAGCCCGATGTTGCCGAGGAGGAAGATGGAAAAGACGACGAAGAAAAGGAGGAGAACGTTTCGACAACCGAGTACACCATTTGCCCTGCGAGTGGCCTGGATTATGGAACCATGAAATACCACGAGTGGGAATCGACAGCGACTGCAGAACACCCTGCCGTCATAAAGATTACATCGACAGACAATAACGGCAACATGGTGAATGCCATTTCGCAATACAGCAACGAGAGCCACAAGTTCTATGCCTTGGGAGAGATTTTGTACGCCGAGAGCATGTCGGCATCTCCAACGACATACACGCTCTCTGTCTCCGAGGGCTATTACATTGCAGGATACAGCCTTACATATTATCCAAGTGCAGGCGGCAAGGTCACCGTCGAGAACGAATATGGATATAGCGAGACACCGGCAAGTACAAAGGAGGATTATGTGATGAGCGCAAGCGACCTGCACACAGGCTCAACAAAATTCACTGTAGCAGGTGCATCGGCCGGATACGCAATAACCACGGTTAAATTCACTGTCACCGTTGGCACAGAGGGCAATGACACAGGGATTGACAATATGAAAGGGAAACCAACGGTCGACGCAAGTCAAAGCGGAAAGGGGAAAGCAATTTACGACCTCACCGGCCGCCGAATTGAAAGAATAACATCACCCGGTGTATACATTGTGGACGGCAAGAAGGTACTTGTAAAAAACACCCAATTATAATACCCCTCAGTCGCAGAGCGACAGCTCCCCTACTTTAGGGGAGCACCTTAAAATGAAAAAGTACTCATAAATAGCGCTCCTCTAAGATAGAGGAGCTGCCCGAAGGGCTGAGGTGTATGATTTAGAACAACACTCTATCATAATACCCCTCAGTCGCAGAGCGACAGCTCCCCTACTTTAGGGGAGCACCTTAAAATGAAAAAGTACTCATAAATAGCGCTCCTCTAAAATAGAGGAGCTGCCCGAAGGGCTGAGGAGTATGATTTAAACATCTATGGAAAAAGAGAAAATCTACAATGACAAAAGTGTTAAATCTCTAAGAAAAGAACTACGCAATAACTCTACCCCCACAGAATCGGCCTTATGGGAATTGTTGAGGGCCGGAAGGCTTGATGGTACTAAATGGAGAAGACAATACTCAATTGGCAAATACATAGTGGATTTCTATTGCCCTAAAGCACGGCTTTGTGTAGAACTTGACGGAGATGCACATTATTCCATGCAGGGTGATTTATATGATTTAAACCGAACTGAATATATAAATTCATTGGGAATATCAATTCTTAGGTTTGAAAACCGAGAATTTTGGGAATCACCTGAGCGCGTTCTCTTTGCCATAAAACAAGCTCTCGCTCATATTTAATCTTTAATCATAATACCCCTCAGTCGCAGAGCGACAGTTCCCCTACTTCTGGGGAGCACCTTAAAATGAAAAAAGTACTCACGAATAGCGCTCCTCTAAGATAGAGGAGTTGCCCGAAGGGCTGAGGTGTATGAAAACACTACGTTTAAAGGTATAATGCAACTAAGACATTATGCCTTTTTTTTTTGCATATATCAATCATTTTTAATATCTTGCATACGATTTGTGGCTTTGTATAAAAACCGATGGGATAGAGAGAGGTGTAAGTAAGTAAGTAAGTAAGTAAGTAACAACTACTTACATACATAAAAACCACAAAAAACATTCTGTTTTTGCTTTATAAAAAACTTGGCGATATAACTTAACGTGAGTTCGATATAAGAATTTATACTAAAATTTAGCGTATTTTGTCATTCCGAACCTTGTGTGAGGAATCTCATTATACGCGGATTCAGAGATCCCTCGTCGCTACGCTCTGTCGGGATGACAGGTTCGCGATTCGATTTAGCTTATATCGAACTCACGTTA